>NZ_JBWBWM010000005.1:0-291937 GCF_056174665.1 Bradyrhizobium sp. WYCCWR15520 | reverse complement strand
GGCGGCTATCTCGCCCGCGCCAACGATCCGCCACCAGGGAATCTGATCATGTGGCGCGGATTATCGCGATTCATCGATATCGCAACGGGAGCAAAACTCTGACTCAAAAATGTGGGTAATCGTAAGCTTCGCCGGATGCGTACGCATCATCCGTACGCGTTCCTGCGAAAACTCGGCAGCGTGGACAAGGCGCCACGCCGACGGCACCTGTGCGGCCTCATTTTCTTTTTGTGCCATTCAGCGTCGGCCAGGTTGGACGCTGCCCACTAGGCTGTGCCCGTCTGAGGGGCACGACGCCGTCGCATCGGCGGTAGTTCATGACGACGCGGCGCAGGCACAGCCCATGAACCAATGGTGGGGCGGATGGTGGGGCGGAGCGGGAGCATCTTCTGAAATGCCCGGGAAAAAAAGCAGGGCGCGACCGGCATCACCACGGTCGCGCCCTACGTCGCCGGTCAATGGGGCAGGGGGAATAACCGGCTGCCGGGATGACTCCGAGGCCCCCGAAGTCGTTCCATGGTGCCGCAAATATTTTTTGTACACGGTTAAGTGATCGAGGAGCGCCGGACCTTCGGCGGCTCTCGTCGGGTTGTTTCGGTGATCGCCATGGGGCGAGGGATGCACCGTCATGTTACAGATTTTCCAAGCAATTTTTGCCGCACTCGCCGTCACCGCCACGTTGGGCGCCGTTCAATTCGCTTCCGGTCACGATCTCACCGGCGGCCGGGAACTTGCCTCGCCCGCGCCAGCGGCGGGCATCAACCGCGCTGGCAAAGCCGACCGCGCGGGCTTGAAGGTCGCGCCGGGCGAGACCGAGACGATTACGATCCGCACCGTGGGCCTTGAGGACACGTCCGTTGTGGTACGAGTTCCCGTCGTCAAGGACGAAGCACGAAACCGTCTGCCGCCACCGGCCAAGCCCGGCAAGTCGAAGACGGCGATCGCCTGCGAGCCGCCGGTCAGCGTGCTGACCGAAGTCGCCAAGCTGCTTCAGCCAGGTCGCTGCTTGACCTGATGGCGGCGTAGGCGCGGTATCAGCAAAGCAGACTAGACGAACCCTCTCTCGTCAATTGCGAGCGCAGCAGCGAAGCAATCCACTGCGCCACTTGCAGAGACATGATTGCTTCGTCGCTTCAGTGCAAAATTGGGTAGTGTCTCAGTTTGAAATCCCTTTGATCGTCGCGATTGTCATGACAAATAATATTACGGTCCCAAAGGCGAGCGCGACCCAGTAAAAACACACGCTGGCATCGAAAATGGTTTCGTTGCTTTCGCGCGTCACAAAGCCGGTTTGACTCCAGACTTTCCCCTCAGTCTCAGCAAGCCACAGTTGCCATATCACGCTGGCCAACCACGCAATCGTGCCGGCCAGTACGAGGAATGAAATCAAGAGACGCCGCTCCCTTGCGAAGCTTTCAAACTGAGACACTACCCAAAATTGCTTTGCAAACTTTGTCGCCAGTTCCTCGCAATGACGTCTGGGACGCGGTTTATGACTTCACCGCGCCCGCAGTCAGCCCGCCGACCATATACCGCTTGAATGCGTAATAGATTGCGGCCGGCGGCAGCGCGTAGATGAAGCCGGTAGTCATCAGCAATTCCCACGGCGAGTCGTCGGCGGCCAGGAAGTTTCCCAGCGCGACGGGGAGCGTGATCTCGGTGTCCTTCGAGAGCAGCAGGAATGCGTAGAGATACTCGTTCCAGGCCAGCAGGATGGCGTAGGTGCCGATCGCCACCAGCGACGGCATCATCAGGGGCACATAGACCAGGCGGAACAGCTGCAGCGTGGTGGCGCCGTCCATGGTGGCGGCTTCGTCCAGCTCGACCGGCAGCTTGTCGGACGCCTGTTTCAACACCCAGATCGCGTAAGGAGAGGCGATCGTCACCATCGCGAGAATCAGCGACCAGTGATTGTTGAGCAGGCCGTAATTGCCCATGGTGCGGTACATCGGCACGGCGAGGAACGCCGCCGGGATGAAATAGGTGAACAGCGCCAGATTCATCACCCAGCGACCGCCGGGCACGCGCAGCCGCGAGATCGAGAACGCCGCTGCGGTCGCGATCATCAATGTCAGCGCGCCGGCGGACAACGCGATCACCACCGAATTGAAGAACTGGATCCAGAAATCACGCAGGAAATAGTGCTCCTGGTAGAACACGATCTTGAAATTGTTCAGCGTCGGATGCGCCGGCCAGAGCTTGCCCGAAAACGCGTCCTCCTTCGGCGAGATCGCGAACAGGAACATGTGGTAGATCGGCACCAGGGTCCAGATCAGCACGGGAATGCCGATCAAGAGCAGCTTTGCCTCGGTGCCGATTTCGCGGAGTGTTGGCAGCTTCATCGCGACAACCGTTTCATCATGAAATAGACCAGCGGCAGCACGAACGGCAGCGCGCAGACGATCGAGGCCATCGCGAGGCTGAGCTGATCGAGCCTGAGATAGCGGATACCCAACGTCGCCAGCACGTGGGTGAGGTCGGCGGGGCCGCCGCCGGTGAGCAAATAGACGCTGTTGAAATCGCCGAGCGTCCAGATCATCGAAAGCAGCGTGCAGGTGACGTAGAGCGTCTGCATCGACGGCCAGGTGATATAACGGAATTTCTGCGACCAGCTCGCGCCGTCGACTTCGGCGGCCTCATAGAGGTCATGCGAGATCGCGAGCCGTCCGGTCATCAGGATCAGCGTCCAGAACGGCAGCGATTTCCAGATGTGGACGCCGATCGCCATGCCGAGCGCCACCGTCGGGTCATTCAGCCAGTTCGGGCCGTCCTCGGCGGTGAGCTTGAAGATGATCTGGTTGATCACGCCCCATTCCGGGTTGAGCATGAAGCGCACGGAGAGGATGGTCGGGATCGACGGCACCGCCCAGGGCAGGATGAACAGCACCGACAGCCATTTGATCCAGGTGCGCTGCTGCGCAAAGAAGCCGGACAAAAACAGCGCGATCGCCATTTTCAGATTGATGCCGACCAAGAGGAAGATCAGCGTGTTAACGGCGGCGCGCGCAAAAATCGGATCGTGATAGAGCGCGACATAGCTCGCCGGATGCCGCGCCAGCCACAGCCCGTAGCCGACGGGGTAGACCACGAAGGCCAGGAACACCAGCAGATAGGGCGCGAGCAGCACGATGCCCCAGACCTGCGGCGTGGTCAGCCGGGCTGATAAAGGCGGGCTTGGAATTGCCTGATCGCCCGAAAGCGTGATTGCCATACGTTTACTCTTGAAACGAGATGCCGGCCGCGGAAGGCGCGGCCGGAAATTGTTGTGGTCACCTCACCCCGCTTGCGGGGGAGAGGTCGAAGCCGAATGCTTCGGGTGAGGGGGTACAGGACTTTCCGCGAGCTGTGCTCGCGGAGGGAGCCCCACACCCCGACCCTCTAAGAGCGAGCTTTCGCTCGTCTCGACCCCGCGAAGAGCTGGGAGAGGGAGGGATACATCAACCCGCGACCTGCTTGAGGCGGGCGATCAGTTCGTCGACGGCCTTGTCGACCGGTACCTTCTCGCTGACCACGCGGTTCATCGCCTTGGCCCAGACGTTCTCGTTGTTCAGGATCGTGAACTTCCAGTTCTTGGTGAAGTCGAACGGCGTGGTGCCGCCGGTGAACTGGTTGTACACCGCCTTGCGATGCCGGTCAGCCTGCCAGAACGGGCTCTGCTGGCTTGCTGTCGTCACCGGGAACCAACGGCCGAGCGCGCCTTCAATGTAGGGCCGCACGTTCTCTTCCTGCAGCAGGAACTTGATGAACTCCTTGCCCTCCGCCTTGTTCTTGGCGACCGTGAACATCAGCCCCGTCTTGACGTCCGAGCGGTACTTGATCGGAGTACCATCCGGCTTGTTGGGGAACGAGGCGGTGATAATGGTCTCGTCATAGTTCTTCTTGCCGAGCGCCCGCTGTTCCGGCGTCAGTGCCGGGTTGTTGGCGTCGTCGAGCCATTTCGCCGCGATCGAAATCGTGAAGTTGTGCGTCATCACGATCGTCTTGTTGTGGAAGGCGACGTTGTTGTCCGGGTCTTTCCAGGTGGTGGAGGAGGGCGGCGTGCAGCCCTTGATGTAGGTATCGGTATAATCCTTCATCGCCTTGATCAGGTTTTCCCGCACCTTGGGATCGTCGACCAGAAGCTTGCCGTCGTCGTCGACGAGCTTGACGTTGTAGGCGTCCATGAAGGTGTAGAACGACTGGAAGCTATCGGTGGATTCCACGCCCATCGGCTGGCCGACGGCGTAGACGCGCTGACCGGTGGCCTTTCGGATCGCCGGCTGCACCTTGTCGCACCAGAATGACCAGTAATCTTCCCACTTGGTCGGGATGTCGCTCTGCTTGAAGCCGGCCTGTTCCAGCATGTCCTGCCAGATCTGGACGTGCATGCTCTGCTGCTTCAGCGGAAAGCCGTAATAGGCCTTCTTCTTGGCTACGTCGTTATAGAGCAGCGCGGTTTCCAGCGTGTTCGGCGCGAAGGCTGATTTCATCGGCGTCAGGATGTCGCCGAGGTCCTCGAGCTTGCCCTCGAACGCCCATTTGCCCTGCGCCTGCACGTCATAGCTGTCGGAATAGGCGACGTCGGGCACGGTGCCGGAATCCAGCGCCGCCACCGTCTTCGGGATCATGTCCTGAATGGCGTATTGCGACAATTCGACCTTGATGCCGGTCTTGGCCTCGAATTTCTTGATCGCCTCGAGGAGCGCGTCGTCCTCGGATTTGTAAAAGCCCTTGCCGAACCAGACCGTGATGGTCTTCTGCTGGGCGAGCGCAGGTGCAGTGGCGTAAAGCAGCCCGACCGCAGCGACCGCGAGTGAAACTGATCTCCTGGATATCACATTGTTCTCCCTGAAAACCCGGCTTGTTAACCGGTTGGATAATGATAGCGCAACCAAGCGGCGCGATCCAGATGGGGCGGTGCAAACTTCTGTAGGGGGATATTCGCGGCGCAAATGCGGCAAAGCGCTCTTGAATGGCCGGGCGTTGGTTCAACCATTTTGGTTTCATGGTTCAATCATTTTGCGGCCAGCCATCCTGCGTCCGTGATACCGCGAGCCGAGGAAGAATGGGCTGAATGCATCGCGCGAAGGCGCGAGCCCGCGACGCAGGGCGCCGGAGTCGTTCACAACGTTTTCTCCCGAAACTGAGGATGTGGTGGAACGCCGGACCCTCGCTACCGGTTGGTGAGCGTTCTGCTGTCGGCCACCGAACGCCGGGCAGCGTATCCATGACTAGTCATTTGCTTGTTATCGGCCCGCCACGTTGCTGGTGGAGAAAGAGCAATATTCAGGATCTGCGCTCGAATCGCATTAAGGTTGAGGTCTGTGGGATATTCAATCTTTGTCCGGGATGGTAATGCAGTTCTCAATGGCTGATCAGCAAAGGCTGCCGGGGCTACAGGTTGCGCGGGCCATTGCGGCATTGAGCGTTGCCTATTTTCATTCCTACATAGCGCTGCGGGCGTTTCCCGACGCCGCCCAGATACCGATCCCGCCGTTGAAGCAGTGGGGCTACTTGGGCGTGGATCTGTTCTTCGCAATCAGCGGCTATGTGATTTGCCTGGTCGCAGCGAAGCCCTCATTTGCGCCGTTGCCATTCGCCATCAAGCGTGTGTTCCGGCTGTACCCGATATACTGGGTCGCGATGGCGTGCATCGCGGGTCTGATCGCCATCGGCAAATATCGTGAGGAGCCGATCGGCCATTTTCTCTATTCGATGACGCTGCTGCCGCAGCAGGGCGCACCGGCTTATGATCTGAGCTGGACGCTTGAGCGCGAGATGGTGTTTTACGCGATTGCCGCGCTTGTTGTGCCCGTAGCCGGCATACGCGGTCTTGCACTCGTCATGGCGTCGCTTGCGACGGCCGGCTGGTACTTCAAAAATCCGTGGAGCTACCATCTGATATCGACGACGCAGGCCGACTTTCTGGCCGGCATCCTGGTGTTTCTTCTTGGCGCGCGCGCCAGATTTCTCGGCGCAATCATTCCCCTCGTCTCGGGGGTGGCGCTGCTGGTCTTCACGCATGCCAGCCAGAACGTGCTCTACATTCCCCTGTCGATGGGGATCATCCTGCTTGGGATGGTCCATCTTCAACTGCCATGGAATCGTTGGCCGTTACGCTGGATGGTTGCGATGGGCGACGCCTCCTATTCGATCTATCTGTTGCACTACATCGTCTTCATCGGCTCGGTGTATCTTTGCGCCGCGGTGGCGCCTCCCAGCTGGATGTGCGAGCCGTGGCGCTTTGCGACATTGGCTGCCTGCGCGATCATCTCCATCCTGACCTGGCGGATAATCGAACGCCCCATGATCGGGGTCGGCAATACGCTTGCCGCCGCTGCGGCACGGTGGCAATCGGCCGGCAGCTTGATATCCCCTCGCGAACAATCAGTGGCAGCCCGCTTGCCGCCAGGCGAGTAGCGTGGACGAATCTCAGAAAAACCCGATCTGCGGTTTGGCGATCATCAGCCACAAGATCACGGCGACGGCGGCGAACGCCGGGATGCCGAAGGCAAACCACAGCCAGAAGATCCGGTGGTATTCTTTCGGGAGCGGCTTGCCCTCTGCCGCCGCGATGGCGGCGAAATCGCGCAGGCGCATTTGCATCCAGACCACCGGTAGCCACAGCGCGCCGGTGATAATGTACAGCACGATCGACCAGATCACCCAGCCGTCCCAGAACGAATAGCCGACGTGCAGTACCAGCAGCGTGCCAGTGATGGGCTGCACGACGACGGCTGTCGCCGTGAAGATGAAGTCGGCAATCACGACGATGCGCGCGACGCCGGCGATGACGGCCGGCTTGCCGCCGAGGTGGGCAGCCAGCATGAAAAAGGCAATGCCCGCGCCGGTGCCGAGCAGCACCGCGGCGCCAACGACGTGGAGATATTTGAGGACGAAATACAGCATTAGCGGTCCTCAAGCACAGCTAGCGCTGCGAAATGCAGCACGATGACCGGCCAGATCTTCAACATCGGCCCGAGCGGATCGGCCCAGAGCCGCGGCACCAGGATGGTGCCGATGATCGCATAGGTGAAGGAAATGGCGATGGCTGCATAAAGGCCGTAGCGGCTGGTCGGCCTGTAGGCGATCGCAATGCCAATGACCAGATCGGCCAGTGCGCCGGCGATGATCGTGAGCGCAGCAGCCGTCCCTTCCACGCCGCCTTCGCCCATCAGGCCCATGCCATATCCCCAGCCGGGCCCCAGCGAGACGAACGCGGTCGAGATCCAGAACAGGGATAAGACGATGAAGATCGCAGGCTTGACCAGGTACATGCCGGCAAACCAGCGTTCCTGCACGGAAGCTGGCTCAGCGGCGAAGAACTCTGAAAGGCTTTTGGATTGGAGCCCAAGCCGCTGCATGCCTTCGAGATTGCCTGTGGCGCCCCGCACCATTTCCCGCTCGGCCGTGCTGCGTACGGGAGGCCGCCAGCCGAGATACGAAATCATGTCGCCGAATTTATACATCATGTTTGAAGCAAACTGCGGCAGGTGAATCTCACGTGCCGGCGGCCAGCGACACCAGCGGCGGATGAGCGCAACGACCTCGCCGAATGAATAGCGCTGCGGGCCGACCAGCTCGACAACCTGCCGTGCCGGCGTGTCGGAGTCGAGAAAATGCTCCACGGTCCGTACGACGTCCTCAAGCAGGACGATCTGGAGCTGTCCCGTGTTGGGCATCACGGGAATTGCGGGCAGCGCAGCCAGGCCCCGCATCAGCGCACTGGCGCCATAGGCCGGGCGACCGATCACCACGGAAGGCCGCAAGATGACCCAATCGAGATCGCGCTCCATCAACGCCTTGTCGCCGGCCAGTTTCGATCGGGAAAAATCGCTGGGAGTTTCGCGGTCGACGCCGATGGCGGAAAAATGGATGACGCGACGGATCTGGAGCTGCTCGCAAGCGGCAAACAGGTTCGCGATGCCGTGGTGATGCACCATCGAGGTGGAGTCGCCGGGGCTGTCCTGGAGTACGCCTGCGCAATTCACGATCGCTTCGATGCCGTCGAGATACGGCACCCAATAGGCGGCCGATGTCGCCGCGGAGATGTCAACCCTCTGAACTGCAGGGCCGGACTGGTCGCCGCTCCTGCTCATCGAAACGACGGAATGACCGCGCGAGGACAGGTGAGCCGCGATGGCCGATCCGATCAGCCCGGTCCCTCCTATGACAGCAATTTTCATGACCGACTCCGCATCGGTAAGTCATGCCCGCTTGCGTGAACGTAAGCCCCGAATGAATTCTTCCAGAAAGGGAAGCGCCTCAAACAACGTGGACGCGGCCAGGAAACCGGCGACGAATTGCCACGGCAGCGGATCCTGCTTGAGGACGAGATCGAAGCGCGCAGCTTCGGGACCAAGCCCCCACAGGCTGAGAAATTGCGGCCAGTTCAGCGCGATGACGATGAGCATGGCCGTGAGAGGCATCAGTTCGAGAAAACTATGGACGTGCTGTTCGACCGGCGTGATGGGCCGCCTGTGACTGGCGAATGTCGTGTCCCATAAGGCCGTCAACTGGTGCAGAACGAAACACGCAATCATGGTTGCGATGATGAGGGCGTTGACCTCAAAGAACATCACCGCAAGGAGAGGGACCGCTATCTCTGCCAACATCAACAGGTGAAGAAGCGATTCCTTGTAGCCGCTGGTCAATTCAATCCGCGAAGCGCGATGACAGAGGTAGTCGGCAAAACCGGCCAACAACCAGACCGGCAGCACGAAATACAGCAATATCGTTTCGGCCGCGGCAGAAGAAGACATCGGCAGTTCGGCTAAGCTGTTCTCGTCCGTCTACAGCGTATCGGGCGTGCGGACGGGCGACGACTTGTCCTCGTTGCGCAGCTCTTGCTCGGCCAGGCGCCAGAATTCTTCCTCTTTGCCTTTGGGCCTGCCATTGCGTTCCCAGATCTCATAGGCGCGGTTCTTGATTTCCTGTTCGGTCGGCTCGCTCATCCAGGTCTCCCATAATGGCTTCCCTTCATCCGGGATAAGCACGCAGCGAAGAGCAAGGTTCCTAAGGCGAAACCGGTCTGGGATCGGCTTTGGGTTCTGGAATGAAAGAAGTGGCGCGCCGCCGACCGCTCAGAACGAGTTCGCCAGTTCGATCTCTGCCTTCAGCGCGGCAATCCGCCGCTCGGCTTCTTGGGCAGTCAGATTCTTCTCGAACAGTTTTGGCTGATAGGCCTCGGCGCTAAGCGTCCGGAGCGTCGCCAATTGGCGCGGCGTCATCGGCGCGTCGACCTGGTCCGCAAGGCGGGACATCGGAGAACTCCAAGATTCTTTGATCCGGGCCGGACTCTTAACTTGAAATTTGTTCTTTATTTGTTCTTATAGGGTTCAACCGCAGCGAGGTGGCCCATGGACAACAAAATCAATGAAATTCGAAGGAAAATCAAGGTTTTACGGGCGGAGATGCTGAGCGCCGGGGATAATATCCGCAAACAGGTCAACCGGAATGAGGATTGCTCGGAAGCCGCCATACGTCTGATGGCGATGCGAGCGGCCATGGTCGGTCTCGTCGCTGAGCGGAACAGGCTCGGCGGCGAGGAGCGCCTGCTCAATGTCGACGAGCGGCTGAAGCTGGATGTCCGCGCCGTCAGCAGAAAACAGTTGGCCAGGGCGCTCGACGGCCGTGGGCGATGACCCGATTCAAGCGCTGCGCCGGCGAATTGCAGAGCTGGACCAGCTCGCGCGTCAGCTAAATCAATCCGGCCTCGACAACGCGCGGGCGCAGCTCCTGCTCTCGCGCAAGCGGGCGGAGCTGGAAGACTTCATCAACAGAGGCCGGCGATGTCAGCACCGCTCAGATGGTACGACCACAACGCGGATAATCCGCCGTGGCTGAAAGTCTTGGCGGAGGTCCGGATCAGGGCGACGCGGGAAGGGTGGTGCCACGCCCACGTCCAGGCGATCGTCGTCGCGATCGATCAATATGCCGAGGCGGCGCTCGGCAATCGGGATTACTTCCTCAACAAGCCATATGGGGTTGGTGATCGCAACAAATAGCCCGCACGAGCGCAGCGATGCGCGGGACCGTAAGAATAAGCGATTACACTCCCTGCCTACAGGCGAGGCCGAAGCAATTCGGCGGCTCTCTCGGACTTCGAAGCGAGCGGGTCGTGCCTATGATGCTCCAGAGATATCACTCCGTCATTCAGGACTCCGGAAAGTGGCCCGTGATCTGATGCGCAAATTCCTTTGACGAGTTATAGCGGTACTGCTATAAACAAACGCCAATGACGATACAAAAGCCCACCCTATGGATCGGATCGTCCCGAGACGATCTGCGGGCTTTCCCAGACGAGGTACGCCGCGTCATGGGTTTTGCGATCAACGATGCGCAGAACGGTGAAGAGCATCCTCGCGCCAAGGCCCTGAAGGGTTTTGGCGGTCGAAGTGTGTTGGAAATAGTCGACGATGAAGATGGTGATACTTACCGAGCCGTCTACACCGTTCGCTTTGCCGGAGTGATCTATGTCCTTCACGCCTTCCAAAAGAAGTCGAAGAAGGGGAGTGAGACGCCGAAGCGCGACATCGAGGTAATCAAGGCGCGGCTCAAGGTGGCCGAGGCCCATTACCAGGAGCACTATGGGAAAGGAGCAAAGAAATGAGCAAGGAAAGAAAGGTGACCGTAGGCACCGGCAACGTTTTTGCCGACCTTGGCTTTGCCAATCCTGAGGAAGAGCTTCTGAAGGCGAAACTTGTCCGTGAAATTCGGGCGATTATCAAACGTCGAAAACTTACTCAAGCCAAGGCTGCCGTTATGCTTGGACTTAAGCAGCCGGACGTTTCTGCTCTTGTCACTGGCCGCGTAGACAAATTCTCAATCGATCGTTTGGTGCGCTGCTTGGGTCGGTTGGATTACAAGGTAGACGTCGTTGTGCGCCACAAGCCGCGTCGAGCCGCTTCGCGTGCGGCCGCCGCCTGAGACGGCTTTTACGCGGATACTAATTCTGCTTCGCGCTATCCGCAGCCTCCGGCGCCGCTTGCCGCGGTCCGCCGGTAAACCTTTCGATCACCGAGCGCACCGCATCGCGCGTCTTGCGGTCCTTCACCGCATCGAGCAAGGGCGCAGCGCCCGGCGAGCGGCGGATCAGGCTTTCGGGATCGGGAAACACCAGCGGATCGTCCCACGGGCCCTGCACGACGAAGGGTAGTTCAAAACCCTTGTCGCCGCCAGCCGCCGCCGGGGTCAGGCTGGCGACGCCTTTGAGGTCGTATTCGCGTGATGGCACCGAGGCGGTGCCGGTCAAGGTCAGGCGCGTCGTCGGTCCGTCGACGCGGAGATCCTCGACGGTGGCGATGCCGTCGTTGAACCGCACCGAAACCGAGAGATTGTCGTAAGGGGTCGAACCGCTACGCAAATTGCCGCCGCCGGACAATGGCCGCCGCTCCAGCCGCTTCAGGAGCTGCTCGACGTTGAACCCCGCGATCGCGCCGTCATGACCATTGAGCGTGGCCGTGCCGTCGAGCGAAGAGGCGAGACCGAACGGGCTCGAGCCGGATGCCGTCAGCGAGAGGCCGAGATTGCCGCGGCCGGACAGCTTGGTGATGCCGAACAATTCGTTGGCGCAGGCCTGCAGATCGACGTCGGTGAACTGCAGCTGCGCCTTGACGTCGGCCACCGCGTCCGACCGCGCGATGCCGAATGAGCCCTTGGCAATGCCGCCATACATCTGCGCCTCGCCGACCGAGAGCGCCAGCGCGCCGTTGCGCAGGTTGGCGCCCAAGGCGGTGCGACCGAGCTTGGTCCCGCCGACCGTCACTCTCGCCGCCGACAGGCGCATGTCGAGATCGGTAGCGGAAAGCGACGTCAGGTCGAACAATTGCCGGTTCCAGTCGCGCGCGCCGCTCGCGAGCAGGCGGAAGGTCGAGATGTAGGGCGTGAAATCCAGGTTGCCGGCCGCCAGCGTCGCTTGCAGCGTCTGGCGGCCATTATTGGCGACCGTCATCACGCCCTCGGCGGCGTTGCCGTCGAGTTCGACATTCACGTTGGTCAAAGCGACAGAGGCGCCGACGACATTAGCGCGGGCCTTCAGCGTGAAACGGCCGAACCCGCCGCTGCCGGGCACCGGCTGTCCCATCCAGCGCAGCGCGTTGCGCAGCGACAGGCTGTCCACGCTGACGATGCCCTCCATCATCAGGCTGGTGCGGTTGGCGACAAAGCCGTCGAAGGCGAGCTTGAGAGGCGCGCTGACCAGCCGTGCCTTCAGGCCGGAGCGGTCGCCCGACAGCATCGCGACGAAGTCGCTGGCCGAGATCGAGCCGTCGACGCGTTCGCCGCGAAAGTCGAATTGCCCGATCGCCGCGAACGAGCGCGAGATCGACGGCCAGGCCAGCGACAGATCGATGTCGCTGAGCTGTTCCTTGGCGTTGTTGGCAGCGTCCTCGTATTTCAGCACGCCGTCCTGAATCCTGATTTCGGAGAACGAAACCTGGTTCTCCGCGCCGGGCTTCATCGTGCGCGCGATCCGTTCGACGAACGGCGTCCAGTTGCTCTCGCCGCCGGCTTCCCTGACGACACGGATGTGCGGCCGCAACATCATGACGTCGGCAATCTCGAACCGGCGCAGCAATAGCGGCAACAGGCGCAGGTTCGCCGTCAGCACGTCGACCTGCAGCGCGGGGTCGGTGGTGCCGCCACCCTTCAGCCCGACATTGTGAAAGGAGACGTAGCTTCCCGGAAACACCGACACGTCGATCGTGCCTGACACGATCAGATCGAGCCCGGTGACCGCGCGGATCTGCGCCTCGACCGCCTGTCGCAGTGCGTCCCGGTTGAGGAACCAGGACATGCTGATCAGGCCGATTACAGCCGCGGCGAACAGCGCCGCGACCGGCATCCCGAGGCGCTTCATTCCTTGGGCCATCGTCAATGACATATCCGGATCTGGCTAAACCGAACGCGGGTTGCTGCTACAGGGTCTATCTTGATTTGGGCAGGCGGCGCATAGGTAAGCCCGTGCCAACCCCAACAACTTGAAGGGTTTTCTTGACGCTTTCAAGGCCGGGATGGCGGTCGGTGGGCGGTTCGGCGGCATAATCCCCGCATCATTGACGCACCGCGAAGAATTCGCCTAATAATCCGGATAATGCCGGCTTTCGGCCGTTCCCTCCATCAGGTCAGATTTCCATGAACAAGGTTTATCCCGACGCCAAATCGGCACTCGATGGCGTCCTCAAGGACGGCATGATGATCATGTCCGGCGGTTTCGGTCTGTGCGGCATTGCCGAGACCCTGTCGGACGCGATCCGCGATTCCGGCGTCAAGAATCTGACGGTCGTTTCCAACAATGCCGGCGTCGATGGCATCGGACTGAGCCGGTTGCTGGAAACCCGGCAGATCAGGAAGATGATCTCGTCCTATGTTGGCGAGAACAAGCTGTTCGCGCAGCAATACCTCGCCGGCGAGTTGGAACTCGAATTCAACCCGCAGGGCACGCTGGCCGAGCGCATCCGCGCGGGCGGCGCCGGTATTCCGGCCTTCTACACCAAAACCGGCGTCGGCACGCTGATCGCCGAAGGCAAGGAAGTGAAGGAATTCGACGGCGAGAAATACATCATGGAGCGCGGCCTGTTCGCCGACCTCGCCATCGTCCACGCCTGGAAGGGCGACACCGCCGGTAACCTGATCTACCGCAAGACCGCGCGGAATTTTAATCCGATGATGGCGACCGCTGCGAAGATCACGGTGGCCGAGGTCGAGCAGCTTGTTCCGGCCGGCGAACTCAATCCCGACCACATCCATACGCCCGGCATTTTCGTCAAGCGCATCATCGAGGTCGGCACCGGCAAGAAGCGGATCGAATTCCGCAACACGCGCCCGCGGCCGGCCGCTTAAGCGCACGCACAGGAGAAACGATATGGCCTGGACCCGTGAACAAATGGCCGCGCGTGCCGCGAAGGAACTGCGCGACGGCTATTACGTCAATCTCGGCATCGGCATTCCGACGCTGGTCTCGAACTACATCCCCGACGGCATCGACGTGAACCTGCAGAGCGAGAACGGCATGCTCGGCATGGGCCCGTTCCCGTATGAGGGCGAGGAAGACGCCGACCTCATCAACGCCGGCAAGCAGACGGTGAGCGAACTGCCGTCGACCAGCTATTTCTCGTCCGCCGATTCCTTCGGCATGGTGCGCGGCGGGCATATCGATCTGTCGATCCTCGGCGCGATGCAGGTGGCGCAGAACGGCGATCTCGCCAACTGGATGATCCCCGGCAAGATGGTGAAGGGCATGGGCGGCGCGATGGACCTCGTCGCCGGCGTCAAGCGCGTCGTCGTTGTCATGGAGCATTCCGCCAAGGACGGCCCGAAGCTTTTGAAGACATGCAATCTGCCGCTGACCGGCGAGCGCGTGGTCGACATGGTGGTGACCGATCTTGCGGTCTTCACCATCGACAAGCACGGCAAGGACGGCATGGCCTTGATCGAACTCGCCGACGGCGTCACGCTCGACGAGGTAAAGGCCAAGACCGAAGCCGAGTTCCGCGTCGCGCTGAAGAACGCCTGACGCGATGGCGGGGCGGTCGCAGCCTGCGATCCGTCCCGCGCGTCCCGAAGACGCAGGCTTCATTGCCCGCAACATCTTGGCCTCGCAGCGCGGCCCGTTCCCGCGCGGCTGGTTCGATATCGCGCTTGGCTGGGACGAGCCGCAATGCCTTGCGTTCGTCGAATGCATCGCGCTCGCACAAACGCAATCGTGGTGGCACATCACCCAATTCATCGTCGCTGAGGTCGAGGGTGAGCCGGCGGCATCGCTCTGCGCGCTGCCTGCTGAAGGCACCGAGGCCGCCGCGGGGGCGGCGATCAAGGAGGTAGCGGCCGCGATCGGGTTGAGCGCAACCGATCTGACGGCGATCTTCCGGCGTGGCACCTATGGAGCGAATTGCTGGGTGCAGGGCGGCGAGGGCGAATGGCTGATCGAGCATGTCGCGACGCTGCCCGAGTATCGCGGCCGCGGACTGGTGCAGGCGCTGATCGAACACGCACTGGCTGCTGGCAGGACCGCGGGGTTCGAACGGGCGTCGATCTCGTTTCTGATCGGCAACGAGGCGGCGGAGCGATGTTACGCCAAGGCAGGCTTTGCCTTTGCGGAGGAAAAGCGCGATCCCGCGTTCGAAGCGATCACGGGCGCGCCAGGCTTCCGCCGCTTTGTGCGGGCGATCTAGAACATTTCGTAGGGTGGGCAAAGCGAAGCGTGCCCACCATTTATCCTCGATCATTATCCTGAACGGTGGGCACGCTGCGCTTTGCCCACCCTACGGCGCTACACATGCGCGGCGCCTTCACGCCGGCCCGGCCGGCACATCCGAAAACCGCGTCAGCCACGCCACCGGGCCGATGCTGGCGGCGACAATCAGGAGCGCGGCGAGCGCGCCTTCCTCAAAACTGCCGCGGCTGGCGTATTGGTAGATCGAGGTCGCCAGCGTGTCGACGTTGAGCGGCCGCAACAGCAGCGTTGCCGGCAATTCCTTCAGGCAATCCACGAACACCACGATGACGGCGCCGAGCATGGCGGGGCGCAACAGCGGCAGATGGATCAGCCGCATCGTCGTGGTCTGGCCGGCGCCGACCGCGCGTGCGCTGTCGTCATAGTCGCGCGGAATCCGCTCGAACCCTGCCTTGATGAATCCGGTCGGCACCGCCAGAAACCGGATCACATAGGCGATGATGACGGCAGCGCCTGAGCCGACAATGATCAGCCCTGGCAGCGATCGTCCGAGCCATCCGGCGAGCGCGTTGATCGCGTTGTCGATGGCTAGCACGGGTGCGAGCAGGCCGAGCGCCAGCACCAGCCCCGGCAGCGTGTAGCCCAATTGCGCGATGTTCATCGCGACAAAGCGCAGCGTCGTCGACCGCCAGCGCCACGCCAGAATCGTCGCAAAGCCGAGCAGGAGCGCCGTCAGCGTGGCGAGGCTTGCAAACGCGACGGAGTTGAAGGCGTCGCGCCATAACGCCGTGTCGAAATTCGCAAACAGCCCGCGCTTGAAGCTCTGATGCGCGAGATAGAGCAGCGGCACCAGAAATCCGAGGCAGACCGGCAGCAGGCAGGCTGCGAATGCACATGCGCCGTTGATGCCGGTAAGCTTCGTCCGTTGCGTGAGCCGCGGGCTTTCGGCGGAAAATTCCGTCGTGACGTTGCGACGCCCGTAGCGCTCGATCGCGATGAGGCAGGCCACGATCGCCAGCATGAAGCAGGACAATTGCGCGGCGCCGGCCAGGCTGCCGCGGTTGAGCCAGGTCGTGAACACCGACACGGTGAGCGTACGGACGCCGAGATATTCGCTGGCGCCGATGTCGTTCAGCGTTTCCAGCGACACCAGCGCTGTGCCGACCGCTAGCGCAGGACGCGCCATCGGCAGCGAGATGCGCCAGAAGGTGGTCCAGCGGCCGGCGCCCAGCGTCTTTGCGGCTTCCGCGAACTCCGCGCTCTGGAACTGGAACATCGTGCGCGCCGACAAATAGACGTAAGGGTAGAGCACCAGCGCGATCACGACGACCGCGCCGGGCAGCGAGCGCAGATTGGGCAGCATGCGCACGGCATCCGGCAGCGGCAGCCAGAGCGCAAGCGTCTTGTGGATCAGCCCAAGCGGCTCGAACAGATCGACATAGACGTAAGCCGCGAGGTAGGTCGGGATCGCCAGCGGCAGAGGCAGCAGCCATAGCAGCATCTGCCGGCCGCGGAATTCATGCAGGGATACCGTCCATGCCGTGCCGGTGCCGATCGCAACCGACAACGCTGCGACGCCGCCGAGCAACAGCGTGGTGTCGAGGATGGTGGCCGGCAGCACATAGTCGATCAGGTGCCGCCAGATATCCGGCGCCGGCTGCAGCGCGAGGACAATGATGGAAACGACGGGAGCGGCGACGAGGATAGCGGTCGCGACCGCAATGGACGCTGCGATGCGCCCGGCGTGCGTCGGCCGGCTCACGTGGATTCACGCTGGCGAGTTGGATCTATCTGCTTGTTGAGGTCGGCTCCCTCCCCCCTTGCGGGGAAGGGCGGGGAGCCGTGAGCGATGCTGCCTGTGTGGCTTACCCCTTTCCCTAACCCTCCCCCGCAAGGGGGGAGGGAACGCGTTTGTATGGGGGGCGCGATCACGGGTCTAATGCTTCGCCCACACTGCCGGGTTAGTTGTCGAAGCCGACCTTGTCGACCAGCGTTGAGGCCGCCTTGCGGTTGGCGACGATCTTGGCGATCGGCGTCGGATCGGCGGTGAGCTTGCCGTAGCCAGCAATGGTCGGGTTGACGGCGACGCCGGCGCGGATCGGGTATTCGTAGTTGGCATCGGCGTAGATCTGCTGCGCCTTCTCGCCGGCGAGCCACTCGATCAGCTTGACGCCGTTGGCCTTGTTCGGCGCGTGCTTGGCGAGAAGGACGCCGGAGAGATTGACGTGGGTGCCGCCACCCTCGAACGTCGGCAAGATCACCTTGGTGGCTTCCGCCCACGGCTTCTTCTCGGGATCGTTGTTCATCATCAGCGCCCAGTAATAGGTGTTGCCGATGCCGATGTCGCACTTGCCGGCCGCGACGTCGCGCGCGGCTTCGCGGTCGCCGCCGGAGGGTTTTTGCGCCAGATTGGCCTTCACGCCCTTCAGCCATTCCTCGGCCTTGGCCTCGCCGTGCTTGGCCACATAGGCCGCGAACAGGCCGTTATTGTAGATGTGCTGGCCGGAGCGGATGCAGATCTTGCCCTTCCACTTGGGATCGGCGAGTTCTTCATAGGTGATCTTGTCCTGCTTGACGCGGTCCTTCGAGGCGTAGATCACGCGCGCGCGCATGGAAATGCCGGCCCACTGGCCGTCCGGATCGCGATATTGCGCCGGCACGATCTCGTCGAGCACCACCGACTTGATCGGCTGGGTAACGCCGGCTTGCACGGCGTCGTCGAGGCGACCGAGATCGACCGTGAGCAACACGTCGGCCGGACTATTGGCACCCTCGGCCTTCATCCGCTGCTCGAGACCCGAGCTTGCCGAGACCACGTTGACCTTGACGCCGGTGTCCTTGGTGAAGGCATCGAACAACGGCTGGATCAGCTTGGTTTCGCGATAGGTGTAGACGTTCACCTCGCCGTCGGCGGATGCCGTCGAGGCCCCGAACGCGGTAAAACAGAGCAACGCTGCGGTTGCGGCGGTAGCGCGAAAATTCATCATGAGAGCTGCCCGACAAAGCTGGTGGAGATGCCGGTTTCAGTAGCGCAGCCGCCACCATGGCGTCAGCGACTGTATGTCGCGAACGGCTTCATTTAGAGCGATTCCAGTGTCGTAGTTTAGAGTGATTCCAAATATGGCTGACCGCGGTGACTTCCGGGGCGTGAGCCCAGGTCAGACCGTCGCGCGACCTGTCGGCAATCAACGGAGGCGGTCGAACTCAACGGCGGCCGTGTTGCCGCCGCTGACGATGACGGCAACCCGTTCGCCTGAGCTGGGTTTGTAGGCGCCGGACAGGATCGCGGAGAATGCGGCTGCTCCACCTGGCTCCGCCACGATGCGCAAGGCGCGCCAGAGCGTCGCCTGTGCTTCGGCAATCGCAGCGTCGGAGACCAACACCGTTTGCGGCGCGTATTTCCGGACAATAGGAAAGACCTTTTCACCAACGCGCCGTGGCGCGAGCGAATCCGCCGCCAGACCGCCGGCCTCCGCATCGACCGGATGGCCGGCTTCAAGGGCTTTGGTCAGTGTGGGCGATGCCAGGGGCTCGACGCCAATCACCTTGATGCGGCCGGCGTACCAGGCCGCGATACCTGCGATCAGCCCGCCACCGCCGACCGACACGAGCAGCGTATCGATTTCCGGTGCTTGATCCGCGAGCTCAAGGCCGACCGTTCCCTGTCCCAGGATGGTTTCATTCTGGTCGAAGGCCGGCACCGGCAATGCGCTGGTTTGTTGTGCCCATGCCTCGCTGGCTGCGAGCGCATCCGAATAGCGGTCGCCCTCGATCGCGAGATCGGCGCCATAGTCGCGGATCCGCTGCACCTTGGCCGGAGACGAGATGCTGGGCACGACGATCTTGGCCGGCTTGCCAAGCTTCATCGCTGCATAAGCTACCGCTGCGCCGTGGTTGCCGCCCGACGCCGCGACCACGCCGGCCTTCGGCACGTCGCGGGTCAACAGATTGCTGAAAGCGCCACGCGCCTTGAACGAGCCGGAATGTTGCAGAAGCTCGAGCTTGATCGTGAGGGGATGCCGGGGCAGGCCGAAGTCGGCGCAATCGACCTCGACCACCGGCGTCCGTCGGATGAAGGGCCGAATGAGTCGCTCGCATTGCGCGATCGTTTCAGAGGTTACGGCATCCGATGGCGCGGTCATCCAGGGCACTCCAGGCTCGTTGACATGAATTAGTCATTTAGCTAATTAGCAATATGGCTTCTTTGAACGACAACGTCGAGTCTGCTTTTCGAGCGCTCGCCAGCGATCGTCGGTTGTTGATATTGGAGTGGCTGAAGCGCCCCCGCGCGCATTTTCGCGAGCAGATCGATGGTGACTTGGTCAAGGACGGGGTCTGCGGCGTGTTGATTGCCGACAAGCTCGGCGTCAGCCAGCCCACTGTGAGCGAGCACTTGAAGATACTGTCGCAGGCGGGGCTGTTGAGCGCCAAGCGCGTCAAGCAGTGGACGTTTTACAAGCGCGATGAAGCACGCATTGCCAGGCTGAAGGCCGCCATGCTCGAAAGGATCTGATATTCGGTCTTTGCTTGGGGCGCCGGATCTTCCCGTGGCGACATTTTGAGCAGTAGAGCTCGCTTATCCGTTCGACCTTGGCATCATCAGTGCCTAGTCTTGGCCGAAACGGAGACGATGTGAATGCGGGCGGTGCTGGATTACTGTACCGGAGGAACGAAGCGAGCCGTGCCGGCAGGCACGCTTGTGCTCCAGGAGGGCAGCAGGACCGGGCATCTGTTCGTGCTGCTGGAAGGACGGCTGGAGGTCATCAAGGGCGATAGCGTCGTCGCCGTCCTGACCGAGCCGGGGGCGATGCTGGGCGAAATGTCGGTACTGCTCGAGCAGCCCCACACGGCGACCGTGCGCGCCGCTGCCGATTCCGTGGTTTACGAGTTCGACGACGCTGCGGCGTTCCTGCGCGACCAGCCGGCGATGGCGCTATTGATCGCGCGCTTGCTCGCGCAACGCCTCAACATCGCCAACACCTATCTGGCCGACCTGATGCATCAATATGCCGGCCAGGGAAATCATCTGTCGATGGTCGGCGAACTCCTGCAGCGCATGATCAACCTGCCGCCGACGCAGGTTTCGCCAGGCTCGGATCGGCAATCCGACCCAAGGATCTGAGCCACGCCGGAACGATCGTGACCGGCGCGGCCGGCCGCTGCAGGGGCGCCTTGAGATCGATGCAGTGCGCCTCGCCCGCCGGCAGCCAGAACGCCGTGCCCGCATCGAGATCGAGCACGATATAGACCGGCGGACGACCCGGCTGCAGCCCCGCATTGAACACCCAGGTTGGGCCGAGCCGGTCGAACCACGAACCATCCGAAATGAACGGCGACTGATGCACGTGGCCCGAGATCACCATCGACGGCTGGTATTGCGCGATCCATTGCACCAGTTCGACGTCGCCGAAGAACCGCTTGCCGCCCCAACTCGTCGGCGAGTTCGCCGGCGGCGCATGATGCACCCAGATCCAGCGTGGCGCCCGCTCGGCCGCGGCGTCGCGAAGCTGGGCTTCGATGCGGCTCTTGACCAGCGGCCCGTCCCACCACGGACACACCGTAAACAGCGTGTCGCCGACGGTGAGGCTATCGCCGTCGCAGGCGATGCCGAGCTCGCGGACGTCGCCAATCCAGCGCGCGATCTTCTCGCCTTCCGCGCTGCGGTCGTCGAGATCGTGATTGCCCGAGCAGAGGATGACGCGCGTCGTTTGCGACAGCAGCGACAGGTATTTTTTCACCACCAGAATCTGCGCGCGGAAATCAACGAACGATCCGATGTCGAGCGCGTCGCCGGCAAAGATGACGACGTCGAATTCAGGAGCTGCCGCCAGCAGCCAGTCGAATTGCGGCAACGAATAATGCAAATCGGCAACGACAAGGCAGCGCATAATGATTCAAATCCAAAAATGCCCAGGAAACAGGCGATCCGCAGGCGGATGCATTCAGGCATAGTGGATTCGAGCAAGAATTGTGCCGGTCGCGACCTCAAATGGGGATTCATCGCCCCCCCTGGAAATCAGGGCGCATACCCATAAATCGAGCTTGATGGCTACTCGATGTCCGACATTCGCGGATAGCGCACCAAATTCTGCATCGCAGCGAACGACGCTAAGTGCCAACAACGGAAGTCGCGCTTATTCGATCATCTCGTCCCAACGGGCGAGCATCTTTCTGCGATGGTCATTCGGGCAGCCCGGCTTGCCGCAATCCCTCTTCGTATCGCAAAAGGTCTTCGGCCCGCCTGAAAGGGCCCAACACGTCTTTGAGAGTGGAAACACGTAGCGTGGGGTTCAGCAACCGCAGCCGAGCCACGGCCTTATGTGCTTGCTCCGGCCGCCCGGCCATTGCGTTGCTTGCGGCGGCGATCCGTAATCCAGGTGGATAGACCGGATTGTCCTGCAATGCCATTGCCGCCCACGATGCCGCTTCGTCATAGCGGCCCAAGAAGAAATGTGCATGCGCCGTCCCGCTTGGTATTCTTACCGGCGGATCAAGTGGGCTCAGGCGCATGGCACGCGCGAAGCGCTCGATCGCTGCTTCCGGCTCGCCGAGCCAGTTTTTTACCCAGCCGCCGAAACTCCATGCCTCGGCCAAATTGGAATTGAGCACAAGCGCGCGATCGACTAAGCCCGCGCCCACCTCGAGATCGCGAACAACAACCACTAATGCATACCCGCCGGAGGCGAGCGCGATCGCGTCATCCTTGCCCAACTCAACCGCCCGCTGAGCGAGCCTTGTCACCTCAGCAATCTCGCTCGGTGTGACTGAAATCCAGCCATTGGACTTAGCTATGACGTAGCAAAAGGCCGCACGACCGTAGGCAGATGCAAAATCTGGGTCGAGCTCGATCGCGCTGTTGAACAGGCGTAATGCCTCTTCGTTCGCTTGCTTGCTTGCAACCTGATGAAACCTGGCCAAACCACGTAAATAGAGGGCATAGGCGTCGAGACTCTCGGTCGGCTTGCGCTTGGCACGCTCGATCTCGGCTTTTTCCACCGCTGGCGCGATCGCCCCGACAACGCTCTCAGTCACCTGGTCCTGCAGATCGAAGGTGTCGCCGAGCCCGCCATCAAACCGCTCTGCCCAAAGATGTGCCCCGGTGGCGGTATCGACGAGCTGTCCAGTGATGCGCACTCGGTTGGCGGCTTTCCGGACGCTGCCTTCCAGCACGTAGCGCACCCCAAGCTCGCGCCCCACCTGCTTCACGTCGACGGCGCGCCCCTTGTAGGTGAAGCTCGAATTGCGGGCGATGACGAACAGCGCCTTGAAATGAGATAGCGCCGTGATGACGTCATCGACCATTCCATCGGCAAAATATTCCTGTTCCGGATCGGAGCTCAGATTGGTGAAGGGGAGAACGGCGATCGAGGGTTTATTGGGCAGAGCAAGGGTCTCATCAACAGGCCAGCGGTTCGGCACGGCTGGCACAGCGCGACCGTATGGGACGCGCCAGACCCGCATCGGTTCGGCGATATTCTTCAAGGATTGCGAACCCAAATCCTCAAACGTTACATCTACCTTGCCACGAATTTGCCGACGAGCGTCGTCCGAGATGCTGATGCCGCCCGGCTTTGCAATCCCTTCGAGACGCACTGCAATATTGACCCCGTCACCAAAGATATCGTTTTCTTCGACAATAATATCACCGACGTGAATGCCGATGCGGAATTCGATCTGCTTGTCCTGCGGCACGTCGATATTTTGTTCGGCCATGCCGCGTTGAATTTCGTCGGCACATCGCATGGCGTCGACCACGCTGGCGAACTCGGCGATAGCGCCGTCCCCGGTATTCTTGACAACACGTCCGTGATGCTCAGCGATTTTGGGATCGAAAATCGTTCTTCTAAGCGCTTTCAGTCGCGCCAGCGTGCCTTCTTCGTCGATCCCTATCAAGCGGCAAGAGCCCGCGACATCCGCCGCCAGAATAGCCGCCAGTCGCCGCTCTACATGATCGCTGCTCAAGATACACCCCCAAGGCTGGGGGAAATTGAATGGTCATATAGCACAATTGTGGCTATGCGCACGTCGGAAATGGGTCATTCGCTACAGTGGCGACCCAGCGGCAAGTCCAGCCATGTCCACTATGACGCCGAAAGCGGAAGTCAATTCAAACTCGCCTTAATCCGAATTTGGCTGCGCCCCAATGAGACCACGCTCTAATCCTCGCTCGCCTTGAAGCGATCAAGCCCCTTCAGCACGAACGGCGCCAATAGCGCGATCAGCGCAATGCCGAGCAGCGTCGCCGACATCGGGCTCTGCAGCAGCACGATGGGGTCGCCGAGGCTGATCGCCAGCGCGCGGCGCAACTGGCTTTCGGCGATCGGGCCGAGGATGAGGCCGACGACGACGGGCGCGATCGGGAAATCGTACCGGCGCATCAGAAAGCCCAGTACGCCAAAACCCGCCAGCATCGACAGCTCGACCACCGACGGTTTTGCGGCGATGGTGCCCATGGTCGCGAACACGAGAATGCCGGCGTACAACCACGGCTGCGGGATCGCGAGCAGCCGTACCCACAGGCCCACCAGCGGCAGGTTGAGAACCAGCAGCATGACGTTGGCGATGAAGAGGCTGGCGATCAGGCCCCACACGAGGTCAGGCCGCTCGGCGAATAGCAGCGGCCCCGGGTTCAGCCCGTATTGCTGAAAGCCCGCCAGCATCATCGCGGCCGTGGCCGAGGTTGGAAGGCCGAGCGTCAGCAACGGCACGAGGGTGCCGGCGGCGGAAGCGTTATTGGCGGCCTCAGGTCCGGCGACGCCTTCGATCGCGCCTTTGCCGAATTCCTCCGGATGTTTCGTCAGCCGTTTCTCGGTCGAGTAGGACAGGAATGTCGGAATTTCCGCGCCGCCGGCCGGCAGCGCGCCGATCGGGAAGCCGAACATCGTCCCGCGCAGCCACGGTTTCCACGACCGCTTCCAGTCTTCCATCGTCATCCATAGCGAGCCGCGCACCGGCTCGATCTTCTCCTCAACGTGATGGCGGCGCGAGGCGACGTAAAGCGCTTCGCCGACGGCGAACAGGCCGACCGCCAGCGTAGTCACCTCGACGCCGTCGAGCAGTTCGGGGATGCCGAACGCCAGCCGCGCCTGACCGGTGAGCTTGTCGATGCCGATCAGCCCGAGCGTCAATCCAATGAACAGGCTGGTCAGCCCGCGGATCGGCGAATCGCCGAAGGTCGCGGATACCGTGACGAAGGCCACGCACATCAGCGCGAAATAATCTTCAGGTCCGAATTGCACCGCGAAGTCGACCAGCCACGGTGCGAGAAAGGCGAGGCCAATGGTGGCAATGGTGCCGGCGACGAACGAGCCGATCGCAGCCGTCGCCAGCGCCGGGCCGCCGCGGCCGGCCTTGGCCATCTTGTTGCCCTCGAGCGCGGTCGCCATCGATGCGCTCTCGCCGGGCGTGTTGATCAGAATAGCGGTGGTCGAGCCGCCATACATGCCGCCGTAATAGATGCCGGCGAACATGATCAGCGAGCCGCCGGGATCGAGCTTGTAGGTGACCGGCAACAGCAGCGCGACGGTGAGCGCCGGACCAATGCCGGGCAGCACGCCGACCGCCGTGCCGAGGAACACGCCGATCAGCGCATACAGCAGGTTCATCGGCTGCACGGCGACGGCCATGCCATGCGCGAGGGCGGCGAAGGTTTCCATTACAGCAGTCTTTCCAGAGGGCCGGCGGGGAGGCTCAACGTCAGCAGGCGATCGAAGGCGAGATAGATCAGGGTGGTCATCACCAGAGCGATGACGAGATCGGCGAGAATTGCGCGCCGTCCGAATGCCGCCGAGGTGGTGACGAACAGCGCCGATGTCGCCAGGATGAAGCCGCCGCCAAGGCCGATGATGGCGATCAGCAGCGCAAGTCCGCCGAGGATCAGCAGCACGGGCTTGGGATCGGCGCTCTCGCGCGGCGGCAGGTTGCCGCGCAAGCCGTCGATCAGATTGCCGATCGCAAGCAAGCCGAGCCCGACCGCGACGACGATCGGCATCGCCTCAGGGCCCATGCCATACATCGTGGTGGCGGGCAGTTGCCGTGCATCCCAGACCAGCACCACGGCAAGCCCGGCGAGGGCCGCGGCAACAACCAGACCCGCAGGATCGATGCGCCGTGCCGCCGGCCCCTCCGGAAGATCGCTCGAAGGGGTGTCGGTCATGATTTGACGAGGCCGACCGATTTCAGCACGTCGGTAACACGCGCCGTTTCCTTCTTCAGGAAATCCGCGAACGCATCGCCGGAAAGATAGGCGTCCTCCCAGCCTTTCTGCTTGAGGATATCCTTCCAGGCGTCCGACTTGACCATCTTCTCCACCGCCTCGCTCAGGACCTTGCGCTGCTCCGGCGTGATGCCGGGAGGCGCGACCACCGAACGCCAGTTGGCGATCACCAGATCGATCCCCTGTTCCTTGAAGGTCGGAATGTCGATGCCGGCGATACGCTTCTCCGAGGTCACGCCGAGCGCGCGCAATTTGCCAGATTTGATCTGGCCTTCGTACTCGCTCAGGCCCGAAATGCCGGCGGTGACCTTGCCGCCGAGGATCGCCGCCAGCGACTCGCCGCCGCCGGAGAACGGAATGTAGTTGATCTTCTTGGCATCGGCGCCGATCGTGCCCGCAAACAACGCCGCCATCACGTGATCGACGCCGCCGGCCGAGCCGCCGGCGAAGGTCACCTTGGCGATGTCGGCCTTCACGGCGGCGGCCAGATCCTGCGCTGTCTTGAGCGGCGAGTTCGCCGGTACCACGATCACCTGGATCTCTTCGGTGAGGCGCGCGATCGGCGTTACCTGTTCGAGCGTCACCGGCGACTTGTTCATGGCGAGCGCGCCCACCATGACGAAGCCGTTCACCATCATCTGGTTGCCGTCGCCCTTGGCGCCGTTGACGAACTGCGCGATGCCGACGCTGCCGCCGGCGCCTGCCACGTTGGTGACCTGGACACTGCGGGCGATTTTGGCGGCGACCAGTGCTTGCTGCATCGCGCGCGCGGTTTGATCCCATCCGCCGCCGGGGGCCGCGGGCGCCATCATCTTGAGTTCGAGCTGCTGCGAGAGGGCAGGGCTGCCTGCCGCAAGCGTCAACGCGACGACCGCGCCGAACAGGCGCGCATGAAACGCAATCATGGGATTTCCTCCAAGGCTCACGCGGAGCTATTGTGTGTCAATTCGTCGCATATCAGCCCGAAAAATCCTCCGCTGTCCAGAAGGACCTTTGCGTGCCCGAACCGGATCTCAAAGATTTCGCTAGGGCTTTGAAGCGCGTACGTTTTTGGCCTTCGGCATTTGCCTTGAACGAAGTGAAGCGCCAATTGCTCGGCACGTCCGGAGCGGCGCCGTGCTTGCTTGGCCTTGGCTAGGGCGCCTGAGCAGGACGCGATGCCGAAGGTGGCCAGGGCCTCGCGGTCGAACGCGCCGACGATGATTGAAGGGAAATCAATGCACGAGAATTCTCAATCCGGCCGAGAAGCGGATCGAAGCAGCGGCCGCAAGATGCGGCTGTTCTCCGCCGCCTTGAGCATGTTCGGCGCCAAGGTTCAGATTGCCGTGCACGAGAAGAACATCGACTTCGAACTGGTCATGGTTCCCTTCACCCAGAAGGAGGGTTACGCGCCGAAGCATCCGGAAGTCCTGCGCATCAATCCGAAGCGCCAGGTGCCGGTCCTGATCGACGGTGACCTCGAGATTTTCGATTCCACCCAGATCTTCGAGTATCTCGAAGACATCAAGCCGCATCCTGCGCTGTGGCCCGCGACGCCTGCCGCGCGAGCCTGGGCTCGCCGGCTGGAGCATGAAACGGACGAAGTCTATTTCCCGCATATCATCAAACTGATGCCGCTCTGGAATAGGCCAGACGATCCCGCCGGGAAGCCTGCGCGCGAGGCCGCTGCCGCTTTTTACCGAACCATGGAGCGCGTGCTTGGCGACCGCGAGTTTCTCGCCGGCGAATACTCCTTTGCCGATATCGCGTTCTATATGGCCCAGTTGTTCGGTGCCCGCATGGGGGCCGACATGACCAATGAGACGCCAAACCTTCTGCAATGGCGGCAGCGCATGACGGCAAGACCGGCCGTCATCAAAGTGGTCGCACCGATGGCCGATTACTTGCGCAGCGACGGCCGCAGCGTTCCAGCGTTTCTCTCGCCAATAGCGATGTGATCGCCGCCGCGGCTACGCACACGCCTGTTCGTCTACGGTTACGCGCGTGCCACCGCGTGGGGAAACACGATCTCGATCAGCGTGCCGGAGCGGCCGCCGGTCTTGATCTGGAATTTGGCGCGGTTGGCTTCGACGAGGGCCTTGGTCAGCGACAGGCTGAAGCTCGAACCCTCGGCCTGATCGGACGGCGCCCGCGTGCGGAACGGCTCCAGCGCGGCGGCGACCTCATTGTCGTTGAGGCCGTGGCCGGTGTCGCGGACCCGCAGCATCACCTCGCCGAAATCGGACAACGCGGTCGAGACGATGACCTGACCGCCGGCATTGGCGAGATGGATCGAGTTGCCGATCAGGTTTAGCGTGATCTGGCGTAGCGCGCGTGCATCCGCGATGACAGGCGGCAGCGTATGCGCGAGCGAGGTGCGGATGATGATGCGTTCCCGGTTGGCCTGCGGCTGCATCACCGCCACGCAGCTCTCGACCAGCTCGTTGAGGTTCTGGTTGGTGAAGGCGAGATCGAGCTTGCCGGTTTCGATCCGCGACAGGTCGAGCAGGTCATTGACGATGGCGATCACGCGTTCGCCGGAGGCGCGGATGTCCTTCATGTATTCGAGGTAGCGCTCGTTGCCGAGCGCGCCAAAACGCTCGCCGATCATGACTTCGGAAAAGCCGATGATGGCATTCAAAGGCGTGCGCACCTCGTGGCTGATCCGGGCCAGCACGTCGGCCTTGGCGTTGGCGGCGCGTTCGGCCAGCCGCCGCGCTTCGCGCAGTTCGCTCTCGGTCTTCTTGGCCTGCGACAGATCGCGAAAGACGGCGAAGAAATTCGGGCCGTCGGCGCGGGTGCGGCCCATGGTCATCGACAGCGGAATAATGCCGCCCTTGCTTTCGCGGCCCAGCACCTCGCGGCCGTGATCGAGCAGGCTTTCGACGCCGGAAGCCTTGATGCCAGCGAGATATTCAAACACGCCGTGCTGGCTTTCGAGCGCAAAGAGGTCGGCGAGATTGCGCTGCGCCAGTTCGTCGCCGTCACGGCCGAACAGCGCTTCGGCGCTGCGGTTGACTGCATGGATGTTGCCTTCGGCGTCGAACATCACAATGCCTTCGGCTGTGGTGTCGAGGATGGCGGCGAGTTCTTCGGCATTGGCGTGGCCGACTGCCGAGGGCTCGGACACGTCAGGCTCAGCTACCGGCTCGGCCTGCGAAATGGCGGCTGCGACCGCCGCGGTTTCGTTACGTGTGCCCGAGAAGATCAGCGCGAGGGCGGAATCGCCGTTCCATGAAATCGTATAGAGGCGGGCCTCGGCGGCCGATGACGGCGCATCCGCGTCCGCCGGTACGCTTGTGGAGATCGTCACCGGCCTGCCGGTGTCCGATGTCGAGGAAGCATTCGATGCGCCGGGTTCGACATAGAGTGCGTCGAGACCGCCGGCCTCTTCCAGCGCATGCAGGCTCGGATAGCCCATCTGCGTCAGGAAGGCAGGGTTGGCATAGAGCAGCCGGTCGAGCCGGTAGATCAGGATGCCTACGGGTAAGAGATCGAGCAGCGCCTTGTCGCGCGCGGTCTCGCCATGCGCAGGCGGCTCCGGCTGCGCCAGCCATTCCGGCGTCTCGCTGGCGGCTTCGCGCACGGGTGCAGCGGCCGGTGGTTCGAAGCTGGTTTTGCCGGCGGCGTCCGCCGCCTCGTTGACGTTCTCGGGTTCGAGCCGCGCCGACAATTGCCGCGCCAGTTCGTCGAAGGCGCTGTTTTCAACCGGCGTTAACGACATCGGTTTCGCCTCGCCAGGGGCGCGAAACGGCACAACGTTCGCGGCATCCGCCGGCAATTCGGCTGCGGTTTCGGCCGGGGTGTCCTGCATGGCTTCCTTCATGGCTTCCCTGGGAGGTTCCACGGGCGTTTCCAAATCGTTTGGATGTGAAGTCTCGGCAGCAATCGGTTCAGGCAATTCGTCTGATGAAGGCGACGCCGCGGCGGCCGGTTCGGAAGCTGGCGCGGCGGGCGATTCTTGCGGCGGCGGCGCTTCGCCGGATAATTCCGACAGGCGCAGGGCGGCGAGCCGCGCCAGCGCGTCGAAATCGCGGCAGACGCCGAAGCCGCGATAGCCGACGAAATTCCGCGCACCATCGAAGATCGGCAGGCCGGACAGTTCGATCGGCAAGGTGCCGCCGCCATCCACCGGCCAGTTCAGCGTGATGCCGCTCCAGGTGGCGCCCGTCGCAAGCGCCTGCATCATTCGGCCGGCGGGATCGAATCCGAAGGTCTCGGCGATCTCGCGCCATGGCCGGCCGAAGGCGGCCGTCGTGCGCGGGCCCATCAGGCCGGTGAATTCATCGGTGCCTAGCGTGAAGCGGCCCTCCCGATCCATCTGCCAGGTGAAGCGCAGCGGCAGGCGTCGCGGCTGCGGCGCGGGCTGGCCGGCAAGAGTTCGGATCGCGGGCGGCGGCGCGCGCGGAATGGGGGCGGCCGCAGGCGGCTCCTCGGCGGCGGGCTCGGCAAGCGCATCGAACAAGGCAAACTCAGCGGGCGCCTCGCCCGATTGCGTCGGCTGTGCGTAGTCGGGAGCCGGCTGCGAAGCGGCCGGCAGTTCTATGACGGGCGCACTCGGCTGCGGGGTTGGTTCTGATGCGGCCTCTGGCTGCATCGCGTTCTCGCGCGGCTCGTGGGCCTGAACTGGTCGCGGCGCGATCAACGTGATGTTGCCGGCGGCGATCAGAACGCCGTGGCCGCCATTGGGAAGGTCGAACCGCGAACAGCCGCACGTCGCAAGCGCGCCGGGCGCTGCGCCAAATCCCTGCAGGCGCTCCAGCCGGATGGCGCCGTTGGCGAGCAGCCGGCCGGCCAGCCGCGCGACCTGCCGCCGGTGCCGGTCGGCCGGTCCGAAGGTTTTTTCAGCAAGGGCCGCGGCACTGGTGGCGCCGAGCACGCGCGCGCCGGCCGCATTGGCCCACAGGATGCGCTTGCCGTCGGCGGTCCACAACCAGGCGGGCAGGGGGCTCGCCGCGTAGGCGGCCAATCGCCGATCGCCGAGCGCTCGCCACTGAAATTCCGCGTCCTTCATCGCAATTACATGACCGTCCGGCGTCAGGATCGGCAGCGAGCATGCCGACAGCGTTAAGGGACATTACTATCGCAAGCCGGCGGTGGCAGGTCCACGGCCCGGCGCTCCGGCGGTAATTTAACCCATGGATAACCTTAACCGGGCTGAACTCTTCGGCCGGCCGCCGCGTTGGTGGGGGTCGCGAACTGCCGTCAGGGCGCCAACGATGGCAAGACCTCTCGGGCGCGCATCCGTTCCGGCCGCGCCCCTGCCGACATCTGCACGCAATCCCTGTCAAGAAGGACAGCACCATGAATGATGAAGCGCGAGACCGTTTCGAGATACCGAAGGAAATGCGAACGATGGCGGAAGCAAGCTTCGAGCAGGCCCGCAAGACGTTTGAGAAATTTGTCGAGGCCGCGCAGGCCGCCGCTGGCTCCATCGAGGAGCGCGGTGCCACGGTGCGCGAGGGCGCCAAGGATGTCCGGGAGAAGGCCGTCGCCTACGCCGAGAAAAACGTGCAGGCCTCGCTCGATCACGCGCAGTCGCTGCTGAAGGCCAAGGACCTGCCCGAGGTGATGCGGCTGCAAAGCGAATATGTGCAGGCGCAAATGCGCGCACTGGCGGAGCAGGCCAGCGAAATGAGCCAGATCGTCGGCAAGGCCGCGATGGAAGCGGCCAAGCCGAAGGCCTGACCTGTTCCTGTCTGGCGGGCAGCAATCGCTGGGTGGCACGGGCTGGAACCCGCACTCAGTGCGGGTTTATTTGCGGCAACGCACCACAAATTGCATTGCGTTGCACAAATTTGACACGATATGGGTGCTTATTAGGCGAGCCCGTGGATGGGCACTTTCCGTGAGTGCGTGTGTGCGTGACCCCTCGGCCGCTTGCCTGCCCGGCCTTCTCGAGGGGGAACATCGTTTAACCCCGTTGTGAAGGATGCAAGCCGTGACCAGCTCCACCGATCCCTTCTCCGCCTCCATTATTCCCTTCGAAGTCCCCGAGCAGGTGCGTGCGTTCGCCGAAAAGGGCGTCTCGCAGGCCCGCGACAGCTACGCCAAGTTCAAGGATGCCGCCGAAACCCATAACGGCACTATCGAGGCCGTATTCACCTCGGCCAGCAAGGGTGCCACCGAGTACAACGGCAAGCTGATCGAGTTCTTCAAGGCCAACACCTCATCCTCGCTCGATTTCGCGCAGGAGCTGCTCGGCGTGAAGACGCCGGCTGCGGCGCTGGAGCTGTGGACTTCGCATGCCAAGAAGCAGTACGAGACCTTCACCGCCCAGGCCAAGGAGCTCGCCGAGCTCGGCCAGAAGGTCGCCAGCGAGACCGTCGAGCCGATCAAGGCTTCCGCCTCGAAGTACTACAAGCCAGCTGCCTGATTGTAGCAGCAGATCGCTTCCGAAAAGCCCGGGTGAAACGACCCGGGCTTTTTGCTGCCGGTGGCCGGTTCTGCCGGCTTCCGGGGCCGGCGGCGGATTCCGCACGTTGAACGAATTGCGCTTGCCGGATGACCAATATTGTGTGACTTCGCGCACTTGCCAAAGCGAGGCGTTGCACCTAGTTTCCGGCCCATTCGCGACCCCCTTTTGGGGCTCCGCAAGGATGCAGTTGTAGCTCAGTTGGTTAGAGCGCCTGTCTGTGGAACAGGAGGTCGGTGGTTCGAGCCCACCCAACTGTACCAACAATTACGCCCCTGAATTTACCGCTCGAAGTGCCGCGACACTTGTGCTGTGGCGCGTTGTCCACCCGTGCTTGCGAATCCTTAGTCGTTCACCCACAATTCCGCCAAACTTTGGCCTGGGGGATTTGATGACGATTTTTCGAGCAGGGAATTCCCGGTTTGGATTGATGCTGGCCACCGCACTGTCGGCTTCGATCTGGTCCACCGCCGGTCACGCCTACACCCCCGAGCAGCAGCAGGCCTGTACCGGCGATGCGTTCCGGCTGTGCAGTTCCGACATTCCCGATGTCGATCGCATCACCGTCTGCATGATCCGCAACAAGTCCCAGCTTTCGCCCCCGTGCCGGGCGCATTTCAGGGCCGGCCCCGAGCCGAGTGAAGTTTCGACGAGACCCGCGGGCCGGCCGACGGTCATCCGGCCGGCCGCCCCACGCAAGGCCGCGGCCGCCAAGCCGCGCAAGAAGCCGAAAAAACCGGTGACCTGACACCGGCGCACGATTTCAAGATCTACTTAGGCGACAGCTTGAGACTTGCCGGCGGCTGTTCCAATGAACATCTCCCCGGATACGAGGAGAGGGTTCGTTGAGTAAGCATCAAAAGGAGCTCGACCGGCATTTTGCCTGGTTCGAGAAGAAGCTGCCGCGCGGGCCGGCGAAGTTCGTCGGCTGGGTGCGCAAGCCGTCGTCGTTCTATGTCCGGATTCCGCTCGCGATACTGTTGGTCGCCGGCGGCTTTCTCAGCTTCCTGCCGGTGCTCGGACTCTGGATGCTGCCGCTCGGACTCCTTTTGTTCGCGCAGGATGTGCCGCCGCTGCAGAAGCCGTTGGCGCAGGGGCTCGGATGGATCGAACGCAAATGGTTGGAGCGTCAGCGCGCAAAGCTCGAACGCGAGCGCGCCAAAAGCGTGCAGTGAGCGGTCAAGGCACTCTGCAAGGCCTCCAACCGATTCCGTTCTCGGGTCACCGGAGTTGCACGGTGTGACTCAAAAACCAGCCTTATTGGCAATTAAGTGGCTTCATCGCGGCGATCGATAAATTTTTCTTTCACGAATCAGCGCGCTGATTCATTTTCGGCTTCTGGGGTCAACTGGAGGCCAAGGTATGAACGTAATTGTTTTCGCATCACGTAAGGGAGGCTCGGGAAAAAGTACCCTGGCTGCTCACCTCGCTGCCCATGTTCACAAGGCAACGAAGCCCATTTTGCTCGTCGACGCCGATCCGCAGGGCTCGCTTACTCTCTGGCACAAATTGCGCGGCACCAACGAACCGCCGATCAAGGCCGCGGTGAATTCCGTCAGCGGCATCGTTGCTGCCGCCAAGCGCGACGGCATCGAATGGGTATTCATCGACACGCCGCCAAACCTGTCAGCTGTCGTCGACGACGCGATCCGCAATGCGACGATGGTGATCATTCCGGCGCGGCCCGGCGTGTTCGACGTCAACGCGGTGCAGGAAACCATTCAGACGTGCCGCTCGGGGCGCAAGCCTTATGCGGTCGTGATCAACGGTGCACCCGCCGAACGCGACGGCGTCGAGAGCCGCATCGTCACCATCGCGCGCGAAGCGCTGGCGAAATTCCGCGCACCGGTGTGGAGCGGCCAGATCACCAACCGCGCCGATCTGTTGATGGCGCTGAGCCAGGGCGAAGGCGCCCGCGAATATTACGCGGAAGGCCGTGCTGCGGCCGAGATCTCCAGGCTGTGGGGCGCGATCGAGCGCTCGATCAAGGCGATCCGCGGAACGGCGTCGGCATCGGGCGCCATGCACAAGCAGGCGGCGTAACAACGCCGCTTTCCTTTCTGACTGACAAAGACGCGCGGCGCTCCGCGCGTTTTTCTTTTTTGTGTGAGACTTTGTTGCTGTCATTCCGGGGCGACGCGAAGCATCGAGCCCGGAATCTCGAGATTCCGGGTCTGATCCTTCGGACCATCCCGGAATGACGGAGGAAAGTGTCCGCCTTACGCCACCATCAGCACGTAGAACACGACGACCGGCGACAGCGTCAGGATCACCGACCAGATGCCGACGGCCCACACGATGTCCTCGGTCGAAAAACCCTGTTGATCAGAAAAGCTATTGTTTTCGAAATGCACGACGCGCCCCCGCGTTCCTTGTTGCTCCTTCTCTCCCGATACGCGATCGGCTTTAAAAACCTGGTTTCGATTTCGCTTGCATTTGACCGCACCTGCTACCCGCGATTAACCACCGCCACATCTGGTTAACATTCCCTGATCGCACGGCGTCAAAGTCGAGCGAAGCCGCGCGCGCGACGTTAAAATTTTACGCGTATCAGTCCTCTCAGAAAAACATTGGGGGAATAGCGATGACCGTTCACGGCAAGAAATTTGCGATCGGCGAGTACGCCCAGTGCATGCATGACGTTCTCCTGGTCTCGTCATTCGCGATCTGGGCGATGCTGCTCGGCTTCGCGCCTGTCATGACCTATCGCCTGCTGGTGAGCTAAATCCATTTCTCCCTCTCGCCATCGCAGCGAGAGGGAGCCGATCGCATCCGTCAGGCCCGCCGCAACAATGGCGGCCTGCGCCGTTCGATTTCCTCGTCTAGCAACGCCGCCAGTTCTTCGCTCACTTGCACCATCGGGAGGCGAACCTCGGCGCTGTCGATCAGCCCGCTGCGCGCCAGCCAATGCTTGGCCGGCGCCGGGCTCGGCTCGGCGAACAACAGCCGGGTCAGCCGGGAGAGTTCCTTCCAACACGCCCGCGCACCGTCACGATCACCTTGTCCGAGCAGAGTCCGCATCGAGGCGAAGGCTTCGGTCTCTAGATGCGCCGACAACAGGATCGCACCATCGGCGCCGTCGGCGAGCGCATCGTGATACTCCGCGTCTTCGCCGGTCAGCACGCGAAAGCCCGCTGGCCGCCGCGTCAGCAAGTCGATCGACTGCGCGCGATCGGCGCTGCAATCCTTGATGCCGACGATGTTCGGATGCGCCGCAAGCTGCAGCAGCGTCTCGTTGCTGAGGCTGACGCCGGTCCGGTAGGGGATGTTGTAGAGCACGATCGGCCATGAGGCGTGGTCGGCAAGCTCTGTGAAATGCTGCAGCAGGCCGCGCTGCGATGGGCGGATGTAATAAGGGCTCGCAATCAGATAGCCGTCGATCGGCCACGCCGCCGTCTCATCCAGAGCATCCTTCATCTTCGCGGTGGAGGCGCCCGACAGGCCGAGCAGGATCGGCAAATGGCGCCCACTGCCGGAAAGCTCGCTGCGTGTCAGCGTCGCCAGCCGCTCGAGTTCGTCCGCGCGGAGCGACATGCCTTCGCCCGAGGTTGCCGCGAGAATGAAGCCGTCGATCGGGCCGGCGGCATAGTGGCGGACGAGGCGGCGCAGCGAGGCCTCGTCGAGTTCGCCGTTGCGAAACGGCGTGATCAGCGGCAGCCACAGGCCCTGCAGCCGGCTTGCCAGATCGTTAGTGGTGGGGGCAGTCATCGTTCCATCTCCTCATGGGGTGAGCCGGAGACGGGACCAATAAAAAAACCCCGTCCAGACGGCGGGGCTTCGGATCGCGGTTTGCGGGCAGTTTTAGCGCGCGCGTCGATCTCGGGTCCCCGGGTGGGGACCTTTTTTCGACGACAAGACTGCGCACGAACTCGTGATCATGTGCAGATGATGAAGGCCGAGAACCTCAATGTCAATCTGCGCGGGAACATGACACAGACGTAAAAAAAAGCCGGGCCCGAAAGAGCCCGGCTCGAGGTATTGGCCACGTGAGGCCGACACAATCACCTTCCAAGAGGGATTACTGAACCACCGCGTCACTGGAGGAGGGGGACATATGCGCGACGCGACCGCTCAGCGTTTGAGCACTATGATCCTCATCAATGCCTTGCAGCAAGCGCCCAAGCCGCATGTCAGACATGCGGTGAGCGGGCCCTCTATTAAGGAGGCTAATCCGAAACGACAGGAGCCGCTAAGACGGCCAGCGCTGCGCCTTGCTGACCACGAAGTCGCGGAACACCTGCACGCGTGCCACCGTCTTCAGTTCCTCGGGGTAGACGAAATACGTATCCACCGCGATCGAGTCGGTCTCGCCGAACAACTGCACCAGGCGGTTGTTCTCCTCGACCAGATAGTCGGGCAGGGCGGCGATGCCGAGCCCCTGCTGGCAGGCGCGGACCAATCCCAAGATATTGTTCACCTTGAAATAGGCTTCGCGCGGGCCCGAGCCGTTACGGCCGGCGTCGATCAGCCAGCTCCGGTTCTGCAGATGCGGCGGCACCTGTGCATCGCCAAGCATGATGATGCGGTGCGAGTCGAGGTCGTCCAGCGTCCGCGGCGTGCCGAAGCGCTTGATGTATTCCGGCGAGCAATAGGCATGGAAGCCGATCGAGAACAGCTTGCGCTGGATCAGGTCCGGCTGGGTCGGCTTGCGGGTCCGGATCGCAACGTCGGCCTCGCGCATCGACAGATCGAGATCCTCGTCGGTGACGATCAGCGAGATGCGGATGTCCGGATAAAGCGCGGTGAACTCGTCGAGCCGCGGGATCAGCCAGTTGATGCCCAGCGCCGGCGGCGTCGTGATCTTGAGGTCGCCGCTCGGCCGCTCGCGGCTGTCGGTGAGCTTGGCACGCGCGGCCTGCAACTGCATAAACACGTCATGCGCAGTGCGAAACAGCAAGTCGCCCTGTTCGGTGAGGATGAGGCCGCGCGCGTGGCGGTGGAACAGCGACACCGCAAGCTCCTGCTCCAACGCGCTGACCTGCCGCGATACCGCCGACTGCGACAGCCCTAATTGCTCGCCGGCATGGGTGAAGCTCCCCGCTTCCGCCGCCGCGTGAAAGACTTTCAGCTTGTCCCAGTCCATGTCAAATCCGTCCCGTGATCTAGGCATGACTATTCAGCCGCCGCGCGATCGCTCGCGCGCAAAGCAAGGAAACGTTCAGCCTCAAGCGCCGCCATGCAGCCAAGGCCGGCGGCCGTGACCGCCTGCCGGTAGGTTTCATCCGCCACGTCGCCGGCAGCGAACAGGCCGGGGATCGAGGTGGCGGTCGAGTTCGGCGCCACCTCGACATAGCCTGAAGGTTTCAGCTTGATCTGGCCTTTGACGAGGTCGGTGGCCGGCGCGTGACCAATGGCGATGAAGACGCCGTCGGCCGGCACATCCTTCAGCGTGCCGGTCTTGACGTTCTTCAGGCGCACATGGGTAACCTTGCCCGGGTTTTCGGTGCCGCAGATTTCATCGACCGCTGAGTCCCAGACCACCTTGATCTTGGGGTTCTTGAACAGGCGATCCTGCAGGATGCGCTCGGCGCGGAAATGATCGCGGCGATGCACGATCGTCACTTGCGACGCGAAGTTGGTCAGGAACATCGCCTCCTCGACCGCGGTATTGCCGCCGCCGACCACGATCACTTCCTTGCCGCGGTAGAAGAAGCCGTCACAGGTCGCGCAGGCCGAGACGCCAAAGCCCTTGAACTTTTCTTCCGAGGGGATGCCGAGCCAGCGCGCCTGCGCGCCGGTGGCCAGCACCACCGTTTCCGCCAGGTAAACGTCGCCGCTATCGCAGGTCAGCCGGAACGGCCGCTGCGCGAGTTCGAGCTTGGTGACGAGATCGGTGACGATCTTGGTGCCGACATGGGCCGCCTGCTTCTCCATCTGCTCCATCAGCCAGGGGCCCTGGATGACGTCGGCGAAGCCCGGATAGTTTTCCACGTCGGTGGTGATGGTGAGTTGTCCGCCGGGTTGGATGCCCTGGATCAGTACCGGCTCCAGCATCGCGCGCGCCGCGTAGATCGCCGCGGTGTAACCGGCGGGGCCGGAACCGATAATGACGACCTTGGCATGGATAGGCGCGGGCATCGGCGGATCCCTCTCTTATTCGGGGGTTTGTTTATGACTGTGCAGAAAGCGCCCGGCAGGACGTCGCGGGGCGCTGAAAGTGTCAAATCCAAGTCTAAGATATCTGGGTAGCTATGCAAGAATTGCAATTCATCCCAGCGAATTTTCCCCGGAACTGAAGTCACTTTTGCGAAATGTGGCGCTGCACGCGCAATAAAATTGCGCAAGCGGCCCGGCCTGGGCTAAGAGTTGCCGGTAATACCTGCTTAAGCGCAGCCAAATTAGGGAACCCGACGCGCGTGTCGAAGAATCTTGACGAAATCGACCTCCGAATCCTTGCCGAGATCCAGGCGGATGGCCGAATCACCAACGTGGAACTGGCCAAGCGCGTCGGCATCTCGCCGCCCCCCTGCTTGCGCCGCGTCCGCACGCTGGAAGAGGAAGGCTACATCCAGGGCTACCGCGGCCTGCTCGATCCGCGCCGGCTAGGTTTCGACGTCACCGTATTCGCGTCCGTCCACCTGTCCAGCCAGGCGGATGCGGATTTGCGCGCGTTCGAGGAATTCGTTCGCGCCGAGCCGCTGGTGCGGGAATGCTGGATGCTGTCGGGCGAGGTGGATTTCATCCTCAAATGCGTCGCGCCCGACATGGCGACGTTTCAGGATTTCGTCACGCACCTGACGGCTGCGCCCCACGTGCGCAACGTCAGGACGTCGCTGGTGCTGCACAATTCGAAATATGAAGCGGCAGTGCCGTTGGATGTGAAGGTCGCGGGATGAGACCCAAGCGAGTGCCGTTTCGGGCGCCGGGTGGGCAAAGCGAAGCGTGCCCACCAATTTTTTCGTGGACCGCGAATGGTGGGCACGGCGCAAGTGCGCCTTTGCCCACCCTACGGCTCACGATTACTTCTTCCGCATCATCGCGTCGGCGCTGATCGGGCCGCCGCCTGCGGTCGCCAGATAGAGACAGGCGAAGCAGAACAGGATCGCGCTCGTGCCGCCATTGAGCAGCGGCAAGAACACCGGTGCGGCAGGTGTCTTGAACATGTGCCCAATGAAATAGGCGAACGCCATCTGGCCGGACAGGATGAATGCGCTGAGGCGCGTGAACAGGCCGATCATCAACAGCGCGCCAAGCACAAGCTCGATTGTGCCGGCTACCACGATCAGCGGCGGGATCTTTGCGAACATCGGTACGGCCGGAAAACCGAGAATCTTGGCGACGCCGTATTGAAACAGCAGCAGTCCGGTGATGAAGCGAAACAGGCTCAGCGCCTGCGGCTGCCATTTGCCGAACAGTTTGTCGATTTGGTCCATCTCATCGTCCCCCTTTGTTTGACGCGCCAGAACTTGGCGTGCCGAGATTACACGGTGTTGGCAAATCGCGTGTGATGCCGACACAACACCCCTGGAATTGAATCATTCCCGTCACCTCGCCGCTGCGCGACATTTGTCGCGATTGCAACGCAGCAAGATGACACCCCGGCAGGCGCGGCATTGAGTCCACCGCCACGAATGCCGGGGTTTCTTCCGCCGATCGACTTAGTTATAATCTATAAGCATTGCCCGGGATCGGATATTCAAAAATCCGCCGCGCCACCACTCACAATCCTGTCAGCGCGACGGCAACAAAAAAGCCGCGTGGCAAACGCGGCTTTGTCGCAACAGTAACTTGCAGGTGACTACAGCATGATCCCAAGCGGATCGCGCTTTAGCGCCACTCGACCTTGGTGATCTCGTAGGCCTTGGCGCCGCCCGGCGCCATCACTTCGACGGTCGTGCCCTTCTTCTTGCCGATCAGGGCGCGGGCGAGCGGCGAGGTGATGGAGATGCGGCCCTTCTTGGCGTCGGCCTCGACTTCGCCGACGATCTGCCACACCGCCTTCTTCTCTGTGTCCTCGTCGACCAGCGTGACGGTGGCGCCGAACTTGATGGTATCGCCGGAGAGTTTCGAGATGTCGATCACGTCGGCGCGCGCGAGCTTGTCCTCGATCTCGGCGATGCGACCTTCATTGTGCGACTGCTCTTCCTTGGCCGCGTGATATTCCGCGTTCTCGGAGAGGTCGCCATGCGAGCGCGCTTCCGCAATATGCTCGATGATGCGCGGACGCTCCACCGATTGGCGCTGCTTCAACTCGACCTCCAGGGCGGCATAGCCGCTAGCAGTCATCGGAACCTTGTCCATCATTCTTCCGTCCTTCCATCGCACGAGCCGCCCATTGCGCGGAACGCACGAGGTATTTCCTAGATTTTGATTCGGGCTTTCGTGGCCCGATGCGAGCCCGCCAGCCTATTAATTTCGGCCCCTTCAGGGGCCGATTCAACATCCAAACGAGCGGTGAGTTCCAGCCATACGGCTTTATTGCCAATCGTTTAGCGGGCATTCGCCCAGCCAACGATCAGGTCTCGGAAAAGTAACTCTGCAGTGTGCGGACCTCAAGGTCCCCGCCCAGATAGGCGCGGATGCCCTGGGCGGCCGCTACAGCACCCGAAAGAGTGGTGTAATACGGCACTTTATGCAAGAGGGCAGCCCGCCGCAGCGATCGGCTGTCGGCCAGCGCCTGCGGCCCCTCGGTGGTGTTGAAGACGAGCTGGATGTCGCCATTGGTGATGGCGTCGACGATATGCGGCCGTCCTTCCAACACCTTGTTGACCTTCTCCGTCGGAATGCCCTTGTCAGTCAGGAAGCGTTGCGTGCCTGAGGTGCCCATCACCTTGAAGCCGAGCGAGTGCAGCAAGCGCACCGCATCCGCGATGCGGTCCTTGTCGGTCTCGCGCACCGAGACGAAGACGGTGCCCTTGCGCGGCACGCGGGTGCCGCCGCCGAGTTGGCTCTTGGCGAAGGCGATCTCGAACGAGCGGTCGATGCCCATGACCTCGCCGGTCGAGCGCATCTCCGGACCGAGCACGGTATCGACGCCGGGGAAGCGCGCGAAGGGGAAGACGGATTCTTTTACGCCGACATGGCCGAGCTGCTTCTTCTTCAGCTTGAAGTCGGCAAGCTTTTCGCCGGCCATGATCCGCGCGGCGATCTTCGCCACCGGCGTGCCGACGACCTTGGCGACGAAAGGCACGGTGCGCGACGCCCGCGGGTTGACTTCGAGCACATAGATCTCGCCGTCCTTGATCGCGTACTGCACGTTCATCAGGCCGACGACATCGAGGCCGAGTGCGAGCTCGCGGGTCTGCCGCTCGAGCTCCTCGATCATCTTCGCGTCAAGCGAATGCGGCGGCAGCGAACAGGCGGAATCGCCGGAGTGAATGCCGGCTTCCTCGATATGCTCCATGATGCCGACGATGAAAGTGTCCTTGCCGTCGCAGAGGCAGTCGACGTCGATCTCGGTGGCGTCGGACAAATAGCGGTCGAACAGCAGCGGGTTCTTGCCGAGCACGGTGTTGATCTGCCCTGTCTTGTCGTTGGGGTAGCGCGCCTTGACGTCGGCCGGCACCAGTTCGGGCAGGGTGCCGAGCAGGTAGTCGTTGAGCTGGTTTTCCTCGCGGATGATCTGCATCGCGCGGCCGCCCAGCACATAGGACGGGCGCACCACCAGCGGCAGGCCCAGATCGGCCGATACCAGCCGCGCCTGCTCAACCGAATAGGCGATGCCGTTCTTGGGCTGCTTCAGCCGCAACTTGTCGAGCACGCGTTTGAAACGGTCGCGGTCTTCCGCAAGGTCGATGGCGTCGGGCGAGGTGCCGAGGATCGGCACGTCGGCGGCTTCCAGCGCGCGCGCCAGCTTCAGCGGGGTCTGGCCGCCGAACTGTACGATCACGCCGTGCAGCGTGCCGTTCTGCCGCTCGGTGGCGACGATTTCCAGCACGTCCTCGGCGGTCAGCGGCTCGAAATAGAGGCGGTCGGCGGTGTCGTAGTCGGTCGAAACCGTCTCCGGATTGCAGTTGACCATGATGGTCTCGTAGCCGGCATCGTCGAGCGCGAAGCAGGCGTGGCAGCAGCAATAGTCGAATTCGATGCCCTGGCCGATCCGGTTCGGGCCGCCGCCGAGGATGATGACCTTCTTCTTGTCCGACGGCGCACTCTCATCGGCAAGCGCGCCCGCGAACGGCGCCTCATAGGTCGAATACATATAGGCGGTGGGGGAGGCGAACTCCGCCGCGCAGGTGTCGATACGCTTGAACACCGGCCGGACGCCAAGCGCATGACGCTTCGCGGTGATCTCGGCTTCGGTGGACTCGGACAGCACGGCAAGCCGCGCGTCGGAAAAGCCCATCGCCTTCAGCATGCGCATGCCATAGCCGTTCGGCGGCAGGCCGTGCGCCCTGATCTTGGCTTCCATGTCGATGATGCCGCGCATCTCGCTGAGGAACCAGGGATCGATCTTGCAGGAATTGAAGATCTCTTCATTGGACCAGCCGAGCCGCATCGCCTGCGCCACCTGCAGGATGCGGTTCGGCGTCGGCGTGCCGAGCGCGGCGCGGATCGCGTTCTTGTCGTCGCCATGGCCGAGGCCTTCGATCTCGATGTCGTCGAGCCCGGTCAGGCCGGTTTCGAGCCCGCGCAGCGCCTTCTGCAGGCTTTCCTGGAAGGTGCGGCCGATCGCCATCACCTCGCCGACCGACTTCATCGAAGTCGTCAGCGTGGTGGAGGCGCCGGGAAATTTCTCGAACGCGAAACGGGGGACCTTGGTGACGACATAGTCGATGGTCGGCTCGAACGAGGCCGGCGTCGCACCGCCCGTGATGTCGTTGGCGATTTCGTCGAGCGTGTAGCCGACCGCGAGCTTGGCGGCGACCTTGGCGATCGGGAATCCTGTCGCCTTCGATGCCAGCGCCGAGGAGCGCGACACGCGCGGATTCATCTCGATCACGACCATGCGACCGTCCTCGGGATTGACGCCGAACTGCACGTTGGATCCGCCGGTCTCGACCCCGATCTCGCGCAGCACTGCGATCGAGGCGTCGCGCATGATCTGGTATTCCTTGTCGGTCAGCGTCAGCGCCGGCGCCACCGTGATGGAATCGCCGGTGTGCACGCCCATCGGATCGAGGTTCTCGATCGAGCAGACGATGATGCAATTGTCCTTCTTGTCGCGCACCACCTCCATCTCGAACTCTTTCCAGCCGAGCACGGATTCCTCGATCAGCACTTCGTTGGTCGGGGAGGCGTCGAGGCCGCGTTCGATGATGTCGAGAAACTCTTCCTTGTTGTAGGCGATGCCGCCGCCGGTGCCGCCCATGGTGAAGGAGGGACGGATGATCGCGGGCAGCCCGATTTCGGACAGCGCCATCAGCGCCTCGCCGAGCGCGTGCTCCTGGTAGCGCTTGCGACGCTCGTTTTCGCCGATCGTCCATTGCCGTTCGAGCTCATCCAGCGCGTCGCCGGATAGTTTCTCGCGTTCGGCGAGGTATTTGTCGCGATAGGACTTCTTCAGCGCCGAGGCGTTGGCCAGCCGCGATTTCGGCGTCTGCAGGCCGATCTTCTCCATCGCGTTGCGGAACAGCTGGCGGTCTTCGGCCTTGTCGATGGCGTCGGCGGTGGCGCCGATCATCTCGACGTCGAATTTGTCGAGCGTGCCCTGCCGGCGCAGCGACAGCGCGCAGTTCAGCGCGGTCTGGCCGCCCATGGTCGGCAGCAGCGCAAAGCCGCCCGGGATGACGTAGCGTTCCTTCTCGATGATCTTGGCGACGATCTCGGGAGTGATCGGCTCGATATAAGTCGCATCCGCCAGTTCCGGATCGGTCATGATGGTGGCCGGATTGGAATTGACGAGGACGATGCGGTAGCCCTCTTCCTTCAGCGTCTTCACCGCCTGGGTGCCGGAATAGTCGAATTCGCAGGCCTGGCCGATCACGATGGGACCGGCGCCGATGATCAGGATGGTGGAGATATCTGTTCTTTTGGGCATCAGCTCTCAGACTGGAAATTGGGCACAAAAAAAGGGCGCGCATGCTGCGCGTCCCCTAAGCCAAGAGCGCGGGTCACCCTCGCGCGCGGGTGGTCTTTAGACCAGATTTTGCACCCGCGAAACCCCCAAAAACCCCTCATCAACCGCGAAATTAGGGGAAATCAGGGGGTATTGCCGAGAGCCCGGCTTCGCCCTTCGGGCTACGCCGCGGCAGCCTTCGCTACGATAGGGCTTGCCGAGCCGAGGTCCGCCTTCGCCACCGCTGGCTTGCCGAGCCGAAGCTGCGGAGCAGCGAAGGCTGGAGGCCCGGCCTGGATTTGAACCAGGATAAAGAGCATTGCACTGCTCCCGCGTCGTCGCTTCCGCCACCGGGCCGCGCCCATCATCGCCGATCACGGCGCGGTGAACCATGCTTACCGTGCTTTAGGGTTAACAACCCTGGCGCGCGTTACGCTCAGGGGCGCTGGAATGCGTGCTTCGCCACGAAGGTCATCCGCCACGGGTTGTGGCCGATATTCTGTTGCGCGCGCGAGGCGGCGAAGCCGGCGGCGGCGAGCTTGCCGATCATCTCGTCTTCGCCGTAGCGCTGCAGCCCGACACGGGTGCGCAGTTGGCGGTAGTCGGACAGCGCCGTGCTGGCGAGGCCGTACAGGGCGTCTTTCAGGAAGCCGTGAGCGCGCGCGAATTTCAGCAGCGCCAGCACGTCTCGGGCCATGCCGACTTCAGGCCGCAGGATGTCGCCCAATACCAGACGGCCATTGGGCTTCAACAGCCGGCGAATGACGGCAAACGCCGAATCCAGTTCATCCGGCGTCATGTATTGCGCGACCGAGTTCATGACGACGAGGTCGATCGAGCCCTCGCTCATCGTCCGCAGTTCATCGAGCGAACGGACGCGGATCTTGGTGTTCGGCGCAAAGCGCGCGATCAGCCGGCCGCGGACGCCAGGCGCCGGCTCGGCCAGATACAGCTTGGCGCAGGCGTCCGCCACCCTGGCGGCCGACAGCGCCTCGCCGCAGGCATAGTCCAGCACGACGGCATCGGGCGAAGCGATATAGCCGATGATATCGCGCGCGATGACCTGGAAATGCAGGTCGCGATGCAGCTTGCTCGCATAAATCGTATGCGTTGAATCGTAATAGTCGATCCATTCATCCATGCGTACAGCGCCCTGCAAGGCTGTGGTTCCGGGCCCGGAACCGCCGTGAAAGTGATGCGTTAGGTCGTCCGGCGGCCAATGTCCACCGCCGCCGCTGTCCGGTTCCTAACAGGAAGGTGCAACGTGAGCAAAGCCAACAACAAATCCGACAAGGTATCCCCCGATCTCGACACACCGACCGACCTGGCGCCGGCCGCCGTCGAGAAGATTTCGGCGTCGCTCAATACGCTGCTGGCGGACGCCTTCGCGCTCTATCTGAAGACCAAGAATTTCCACTGGCATGTCAGCGGGCGGCATTTCAATGACTATCACCTGATGCTGGACCAGCAGTCGGAAGCGATCTTCGGCACCACCGATCAGCTCGCCGAGCGGGTACGCAAGCTCGGCGGCACCACGCTGCGTTCGATCGGGCAGATCGCCAAGCTGCAGACCATTCAGGACAACAACGACGCCTATGTGCCGCCGCGCGAAATGCTGCGCGAACTGATGCAAGACAACAAGCACATGGCGGCGGCGATGCGCAAAGCCCACAAGCTTTGCGACGATCACGAGGATTCCGGCACCGCGAGCCTGCTCGAAGTCTTCATCGACGAGACCGAGCGCCGCACCTGGTTCCTGTTCGAGGCCAGCCGTCAGGAAGGCGCTAACGCGGCGTAAGCGCGGTTGCGCTTGAGCAGGCGCGCAAGGGGCAGCCTTGCCATCCCTGCGGCCCGTGGCGGCTGTCTGCAGGACATTCCGGTCGCGTCCATGCCGGTTTTGCGGTAGGCTGCGCTGTGGCTCCGAACAGCGGCTGCCCGAAGCTATTGCGCGATCCGAAGGAGGCGGGAGATGCCTATCTCTTTTCCGATGATCGTTTTGAGTTCGCAATTGGTCGTCACGGTCGCAGACGGCGTGCCGAAATTTGACGTTGCTCGGAGCTGCAAGCTCGACGTCGCCGCCACCGCGGGCCTCACCGTTGACCAGTCGATAAAGAGCTGCGTGAACGATGAACAGAAAGCGAAGCGGCAGCTCGCGGGCCAATGGTCGAAATTCCCCGCGCCAAGCCGGGCAAGCTGTATCTCGCAGGAGAGCATCGGTGGCACGCCGAGCTACGTCAGCTTGCTGACCTGTCTGCAGATGGGTCAGTGGGCCAGGTGAATGCCCGGCGTGATTTGCTGTCAGTAGCCAGGATGGAATGAACGCAGTTCGCCGCCACCATCGCGGGCGACTACTTCGTCACGATCCGGCGCGTTGGCGTCACCGTGCCCAACCGAAACCATCGAACCGCTAAGTCTCTCGAGAACACCCGCCCCAGCCGCTCCGATCCTAATATTTTCTGACGACGGGTTTTGTTGTCGGAGGCGCGCCGGGCGCCGGCGGCGAGATCGCGAAGGTGACCCAGGCATTCCAGCCACTGGGACGATTCTCTGCGGCAAACTCTCCGTAAGCCTTGAGATTGAGATAGCCCTGCATGTCGCCGACCGGAAAAAGGAATCCGATCTGGGGACCGACGCCAACCACCTGGGACTGGAAGCAGCCGACACGGTTGCCTGAACCGCTGTCGCAGCCGAGCTCCTTGTAGACATAGCCCACGAGGCCAACCATGACCTGCTTCGACAGGAACTGCGACGCACCCCAGTCGAAGTGCATGTCGACGCCGCTCTGATACTGCGTCGCAGGATTCTCGAAATTGTAGGTGAAGCCGAGCACGCCGGAGAATTCGTGGCCGGTCTGCGGATTGAAATAGGTGTAGCCTCCGCCGGCGTCGATCGCGCCGTGTCCGATGCCCAGATTTGACAAGCGCGTGGACTGGTAAGCGCCAACCGGGATGTCGCCTGTGATGTAGGCCATGTAGTTGTGGACGCCGGCGTTCCAGCGCAGTGCGAATTGCGGTATCAGATCCCCAAAACCCCATGTCGTGTCGCTGATGCTCTCGGACCGCGCGAAGGGAACGTTGCCGAAAGGTGTCGTGAGCACGCCTGACAAGGTCCCCGCCAGGCTGGTGCCGACGACGCCATAAGCTCCTATGAGGGACACCGACGCCTGGCCGCCGAGAACCGGCGTCGCGAATACATAGGTCGGGATCACAAAGCCAAGATTGCCGGTGGCGTTGAGGCTCAAATTCAGATTTGCATTTAAGGTAAGGTTGGCCGGAACCCTGCCGAGCGTGAATTCGCGCGAACGCGCGACGTCAGCGCCGGCCGATACGGAGGTGTGGTAGTAGATGTTCGCTAACGACCAACCCGGCTGCTGCGGCGTGGCCGCCAAGCTTCCAAAGAATCCGGGGACCCAGAAGCTGATGCCGTGTTCATCGGCGTGTGCCACGCCGGAAAGGGTGGCCAGCATCGCAATCGACAGGCTGGCACCTGAATACTTGAGCAGGGCGTTGAGTCCTTCTCGATTGAATGGTTTGTGCGCCATCTGCTTGCTCCCAATGCCTGGAGATCACAGTGATCAACCCGAGATTGACATGGATTGAATATCTCGTCGCAAGCCATCGCTCTGCGAAACGGGTCCAAATCGAAAATCTGTTGCGACTGTTGCGCCAAAGTCGCGAGACCATCGCCCGCTATTCACCTTAACAGGCATTGCGAGAGCGTAACGGCAGCGGATCGGTTGCGGGACGATGACGCCTGCGCGGCCGCACGCGGGTCGTCCTGCCGGCCGCCACCGGACGGCAGGCTCGCCCGATGCCGTCAAAGATACGCGGTGTACGAGTTGATCCAGACCAGGATCGACATGATCAGGCCAATGACGCCAGCGTTCTCTGCGAACACGGTGGCGGTGCCGGGCATCCCGAGCCTGAGCTGGCTGCGGTCGATGTCCTTCGGCGTGGAAATGATCGCCGGATAGGCCTTGGCGCCGCCGATCGATCCCACCTTCGCCAGCGTTCCCGAAACCGCAATCTCGCCCTGTCCCACGCCCAGCGGGATCCCCGTGATGGTCGCGTCGTGAATGCGGCCGGGGTCATTGTCGAACACGAGCTTGACCCGCGCGCCGGGCTTGATGGTCTTAAATCCGTTGGGCGAGAACATGCCGACGATTGTGATCTCGTCGGTGACGATGAACGACATCACCGCACGCGCTTGCGTTGCGCGGTCGCCGACCGATAGCGCCATGACCGTGACGGAGCCGTCGCCGGGTGCGCGGATCGTGGTCTGCTCCAGCTCCCATTTGGCGTTGTCGAGCTGGGCCTCGATTTGAGCGACCGTCGTATTGGTGCCGCCGATCTCCGAGTCCATGGCGAGCTTCGCGTTCAGCTGCGTGGCCTTGGCCGCTTGGAGCTGAAATTCCACCGTCTCGTCCTGGACCTGCGTGTCTTGCAGGCGAAACTCGGTTTGCGCGCCCTGACCGACGAGCTTGCTGTAATCGGCAAGCCGCTGGCTGTGATAGGCGAGCTGCTTGCCCAACCCCTCGACGTTCGCAGTCGCCTGCTCGTAGTTGGCTGCGAGCTGCTTCACCTGCTGCTTGGCGCCAACCAGCGAAGCCTCGAGCTGGTCAACCTTGTATTTGAACGGTGTTGGATCGATGCGGAATAGCGTAGTCCGGGCTTTCACCGGCTCGTTCGGCTTGACCGGTATCTCGACCACCTGGCCCGAGACGTTAGGCGCGACCTCGACCACCCGCGAGATCACGACGAAGCTTCCCGACGGGGTCAAATAGTTGAACAACGCCACGAACACCGCGAGGATGAATGCGCCGATCAGCACCGCCACGGTGCCGGAGCCCCAGCCCCACTTGACCAGCTTGAGCTTGGAGAAGATGAGCCACACGAGGACGACATAGAGCGTCAGGATGATGAGCATGACTGGCTCCTAGCGTGGGTAGAATCGCTGCAGCAATTTGATTGACCTCATCTCAGTGTCGTGCCGGTCCCGCTGCTGGCCTGCGGCCGATGCATGCGAGGCAAGCATGCGTCTGGCAGTGGCCAGCTAGATCATTGCCGGACGAGCTCGATCTCGCTCGGCCGCCAGGTCTTGGCGAAGAACGGCTCGAGCGGGCTATAGAGGCGAAGGATGGTCCACCAGCCCTCGCCGGGCATAGTCTGAATCCAGTTGCCCCGATTGACGCCCGCGGGCTGAGTCGGACCGAAGTAAATCGTCGTCGAGCCGTCGGCGTTCGGTTCTGCCGCCGGCGACGGATAGCTCTGGCTGCCGGCGCGCGGATAACGCTGCGGCGTATCGAGAAATGAGCGCGTCATCACGTCATAGACGGTGAATGACCAGAAGTTCGCCTCCGGAATGTCCTTGGGAAGTGTCACCTTGTAGGTTTTGGCGCCGTCGAAGTAGGTCTTGTTGGCGTCTACCGTCGCAATTAGATACTGCGAGCCGATGCCGGTAAGACGCATGGCCATACCGGGCGTGATGCCGATATAGCTGTAGAAGAACGATGTGCGCGCATCCATCTGGCGATACCCCGTCGGAGGGAACGGCTTGGCTCCCTCTGGTGTGACCTCAGGGATCGGCGTCTCGAATTCGTGGCCGGTGACGAAGAGCGGGTTCAGCCAGGCTGAATCCGGGTAATAGAACCAGCTTTTGTCACGCGCATTCATCGTCAGGCTGCGCGCCGTCGCGTTGCCGACGGCGAGTGCGTCGGTCATGATCTTCTTCATGCGCTCGTCAGGCTTGAATTCTTTGCCCTTGATGATGCCGATCGCCGCCAAAGGGCCCATCAGCTCGGGATCGAGCGAAGTCGCCGGCTCCGTCTGCACGACCGTGTTGAGCATTTCAAAGTAGCTCCAGTCGTTAGGCGGAACGGTGTTCATTGCCTTGCCGCTTCCTTCGTGAAATACGGTTGGCGGAGGCGAAGCGATCCGACCGAGCTTGGCCTTACCGGCCAAAAACTCGGAGATCGGCGTCCCAACGCCGCCCGGTTCGTAAGGATAAATCTTGGTGAACTTCCGGATGGACACGGCGGCCGGCTTCGGATCGTTCTTGTTCGCAATGAATGCGCGGCCGAACCACCAGTTGATGTATGTGCGCGAGCGCACGACGTAGAAGCCGCCTTCCGGCAGTTCTCCCTTGTAGTCCGGCGGCACGATCAGGTATTTGCCGCCTTGACCGCGGTCGGGTCCCGGCAGGCCGACGTCGGTAACCCAGCGGGACCAGTGGTCGTCGATAGCGCCGAGAATGTTCGGTCCCACCTCTAGCACCTTCGGCCCCTTGCTGAGGTCGAGGATGGCGAATACGTAGACGGCATTGCCTGTGAGCATCAGCGATTTGGCATCCAACAGTTCGGACCACACAACGACCTCGTTGTCCTTGGCGCCGAAGTCATGGAAGCCCTTTCGAATAGCCTCTATGTTGGGGCCCTGCATCGTGTCGGTGACCGCCCGAAATGCATTGCTGAAATCAAGGTTGTCATAGACCCGCTCCAAGGTCGCCTTGCTCGGCAAGCCATCCTTGAACTCCAGCGTGCCAATGCGCGACTCGACCTTGTCCGGCGTGACGAGCGACGGAGGTATTGTCGCTTGGGCGACGGCACCACCTCCGCCGAAAAGAGCTGCCGCGTAGATGATTGCGAATGCGGGAAGCGTGCGGTGTCCAAGTTTCATGGCTTTTGACTCCATTTCCTTGTCGGGGAAGCGCTATTTCCATTCGAACGGGTAGATGACCTTCCACTCCGTCTTCATGCTCACCATCGTCCACCCATGCTTGAGCGCAGCGTCCCAGGCCTTGTCGAGCTTTCCGACATGGGCCTCGCGATCATAGGCCCACTCGCGTTCGGCATCGGTATGGTGAACGATGCCGGCAAAGCGTGCGCCAGCCCCGGCCGTCGTCCACTGCAGCATCTGCAAATCGCCATCGGAATTGCCGAAGGCGAAGATCGGTCGCCGTCCAATGAAGCGGTTGATCCCCGCAGGTTTACCGGGCCCGTCGTCGACAAAATCGACTTTGGGAAGCTTCAACAAGACCGGCTTGCCGTCCGGGCCGATATTGAATTGCGTTGCGCCCGACGAGCCCACGATCTGCTCGGGCGGTATGCCGTAGGCCTTCTCGGCCCAGGGCCGCATGTAGTCGATGCCGCTGCCGGATACGATGAAGGTCTTGAACCCGTTGGCGCGCAGATACGCGAGCAGCTCCAGCATCGGCTGGTAGACGAGATCGGTGTAAGGCCGGTTGAACCGGGGATGGCGCGCCGTCGCGACCCAGTGAGCACGATCTTGTCGAATTCTTCCACACTCATCCCGGAATGGGTTGCTTCGGCGATCTGCAACAGCCCCTTGTCGCCGGCCGCGATCAATGCCTTGGAGTCGTTCTCGAGCACTGCCTTAAATGGTTGCTCTGTTTTCCATTCCGGATGCCGCGATGCCATCGTCCTGACCCGGTCGAACGCGAAAACCGATTGAAAAAAGTTCGGCTGCTCGGATATCAGCGTGCCGTCCATGTCGAAGGTCGCAATACGATCCGGCTGCGGTACGAAATCTGCATTGTCTTGGGTGGTGACACGCACGACGAATTCCGTGATGGACTTCTTCGCTGCGCCATCATTCCAGGAAGGCAGAGGGTCGGTCTGGGCGCGCGCGGGCGAGCAAACAATTGCCGCGGCCAGCGTGAGAAGCGCGCCCGCCAAGCTGGCGCGTGCCGCCTTCCTGAAGCGATCTCTGCGGCTGAGATTCATGGCGCTACTCCGGTCCGTGTTGCGGCCGTCGCGGTCTATCGAACGCGTTGTCCGATAAGCCGAAGGCAGTTGATCTCACTATGCGCTCGGGCTTCTGCCTGTGTGCGGCATTCCTATCGCCTGTCGATCCTCTGCTCGAGCCTGTCGATTCTCTGCTCGATCCTTTCGATCGCGCCCGAACCAACAGTGGCGACAAGTTCAATCTCGCTCGGGCGCCAGGTCTTGTCGAAGAACGGCTGCAATGGGCTGTAAAGGCGCAGCCACGTGAACCAGCCCTTGCCGGGGACGGTCTGGATCCAGTTGCCACGCTTGACGCCCGCCGGCTGGGTCGGTCCGATGTAGATCGTCGTCGAACCGTCGGCATTCGGTTCCGCAGCGGGCGACGGATAGCTCTGGCTGCCGGCGCGCGGATAGCGCTGCGGCGTGTCGAGCATCGATCGTGTCATGTTGTCGTACACGGTAAATGACCAGAAGTTTTCTTCCGGGATGCCCTTGGGCAGCGTCACCCTGTAGGTCTTGCCGCCGTCGAGATAGTTCTTGTCGGCATCGAGCGAGGCGAAGAGGTACTGCGAGCCGATGCCGGTCAGGCGCATGGCCATGGCCGGGGTGATGCCGGTGACGCCGTAGAAGTACCATCGGCGCGCATCCAGTTGTCGGTAGCCCGTCGGCGGGAAGGGCTTAGCACCCTCGCGCGTGATCATCGGGATTGGCGTCTCGAACTCGTAGCCGGAAACGAACAGCGGATTTAGCCACGCCGAGTCGGGGTAATAGGTCCAACTCGGATTGCGCGGATGCAGGAACAGTGCACGCGACTCCGCATTGGCGAGCGCAAGTGCTTCGGTAAGGATCTTTTTCATCCGCGTGTCGGGCGCGAATGGTTTGCCCTTGATGATACCGATGGCGGCGATCGGCCCCATCAGCTCGGGGTCGAGCGCGGTGGCCGGCTCCTGCTGCACGACCTCGTTGAGCATCTCATAGAAGGTCCAGTCGTTGGGCGGAATGGTGTTCATCACCTTGCCGCTGCCCTCGTGGAACACAGTCGGCGGCGGCGGAATGACGCGGCCGAGCTTTGCCTTGCCCGCCAGGAACTCGGAGATGGGTGTGCCGACGCCGCCGGGTTCGTAGCGATAGACCTTGGTGAACTTCCGGATGGTGTCGACGACTGGCTTCGGATCGCTATGGTTCTCCAGGAACGACCGGCCAAACCATAAGACGAAGTTGGTGCGGGAGTGCGCCACACTGAATTCGCCCTCGGGCAACGGTCCGTTGTATCCCGGCGGCACAATCAGGTACTTGCCGCCCTCACCCCGATCGGGTCCGGGTAAACCAAGGTCGATGACCCAGCGGAACCAATAGTCTTGAACACCGCCCAGAAACTTCGGTGGCGCCTCGATCACCATGGGGCCTTGCGTGAGGTCGAGGAAGCCGAGGACGTAGATCGTGTCGGCATTGGCGGTCAGGAACAGCGACTTGGCATCCATCAATTCGGAAAAGACGAGAACCTCATTGTCCTTGACGCCGACGCTGTGGAAACCCTTGCGGAATGCGTGGATGCTGACGCCCTGCAGCGTATCCGAGAACGCGCGAAGCGCGTGCGTCGAGTCGATGCTGTCGTAGATCTTCTCCAGGGTCGCCTTGCTCGGTGCGCCTTCCTTGAATTCGAGCGTGCCGATATGGGTCTCGACCTTGTCCGGCGTCACAAGGCCCGGAGGAATTCCCGCGGGCGTCTGAGCGGCGGCCAAGCGCGGAAGTGACAACGCAGCGCAGGCCGCGGCGGCTGCAACTATTCGCACCGACTGCTTCATGGTTTCCTCTCCTTTATTCGACGCTCCGCCCCCTCTGACTGCGGCTCGAGCAGCACACCTGTTGTCGGGTTACCGGATCGGCTTTGCGCCCCGACGGCGTCTCAGAAAATCGATAGGAAGCGACCACAAGCTTGGCCGGCTGTATTTGTCTTCGAAAAGCGCGGTCCATTGCCGCGCGTATGTGCCTGCTACTTCCGAGCGATGTTCGCCCTTGCGGCATCCTTCAAACGAAAGTAACTTCTCAGTAGGCAGGTTTCGCCGCTATCCGAATCCTACAAACGACTATCGAGCCAGCCATGCGTATAGTCGGGAGCAGGGATCGCCATGCCGCCCGCCGTCCGCCGCAGCCAGCTACTGCAAGTGATCAACGAGACTTTCGACGACATCGACGCGATGGCGGCGAGAGCGCTGGAATGGGATCAGGAATACGAACAGATCGGCTGCGGTCGATTTCGCGGAGAGTTGACGCAGCTTGTTCTGGCGGGACTTCAATTGAACCGCGAGCGGTGGTCGCCAGGCGTCTTGCAGACGGGAACGGCGCCGAAGAATAGCTGGGTCTTCGGTCTCCCGCTAAAGGCGGAGGGTTCGCTGCACGTCCGCCGGCGTCCGGTCAAGCGCGGCGAGTTGCTCGCGGCGACGTGGCGTGATGACATCGGTTTCGCAGCGACCGGGCCCACCGATCTTATGATCGTCGTTCTTCCCACCGATCTCATTCACCGATGGATGCAGGTGCGACGCGGCGTCAACGGAATGGACCCCGATCTACCTCCGCGCCACTGGGCTGTGTCGGCGGCGGAGATGGCTCGCCGCGCCCGTGCACTGGCCGGCTTGCTCAACGATGTGTTCGACCGATCCAGGCTCGATGTGACGGAGGGGCTTCTCACGCGTATGGAATCGAGAATTTCGGACACCATTCTCGACATGATTCCCTCGGCAGAAGTCATCGAGTCGCTTCACAGCCGCGCGCGGATCGCCCGGGCGGTTTTGCAATTGCTGCACGACCGCCGCGATGACCCACCGAGCGTGACGGAGATGTGCGAACAGGTGGACGCCAGGGAGCGCACCCTGTTCCTGAGCTGCATTGAAGCGTTCGGGCGGCCACCCGCACAGCTATTGCTGGAGCTTAGGCTGAACGCAGTGCACCGTGCGCTTGTTCATCCCATCGAAGGGACGAGCGTCACCAGCGCAGCATCCCACTATGGGTTCACACATTTCGGACGATTTTCGTCCATGTACTTCCGCCAATTTGGCGAACTGCCCTCCGCCACGCTCGCGAAGTCGCTGGGATCGAGCTAATTGATCCCAATGTCGGCTTGGGGGCCAGCAACGGACTTAGCTCGTCGTTGGCTGCGAGTTGCTTCACCTGCTGCTTGGCGCCAACCAGCGAAGCCTCGAGCTGGTCAACCTTGTACTTGAACGGTGTTGGATCGATGCGGAACAGCGTCGTCCCGGCTTTCACCGGCTCGTTCGGCTTGATCGGTATCTCGATCACCTGGCCCGAGACGTTAGGCGCGACCTCGACCACCCGCGAGATCACGACGAAGCTTCCCGACGGGGTCAAATAGTTGAACAACGCCACGAACACCGCGAGGATGAATGCGCCGATCAGCACCGCCACGGTGCCGGAGGCCCAACCCCATCTGACCAGCTTGAGCTTGGAAAGATGAGCCACACGAGGACCAGATAGAGCGTCAGGATGATGAGCATGACGGGCTCCTGGAGTAGCCTGCAGTCAACTCGTCCGATCGCAGCGCCGATCATCATTGGACGCACTTCTGGACGACTGGCTTCACCCAGAAAGGGCTTGGTCTTCGAGTCTGAAGCCGGCAAGCCACCGGCGAGAAATCGGACGCCGGCGCCGAAGCGCCGGCGTGCCGTCAACTTTCATTGGGCCGACAAGCCGACCGTTGTCTGCGACTTCACAACCGGCGGCGGATTCCATTTGCCGGTCAGCGCCTCTGACTTCGGCGCGTACAGGCGCATGGTGAGATTGAAGGCTCCCTTCGGCGCCGGCAGCCAGTTGGCTTCCTTGTCCTTGCCGGGGCTTTCGTTCTGGAAATACAGATCGAGCGACCCGTCCGCATTGTACTTGAACGGCATCCAGCTACTGACGGCGAAGCGGTTGAGGGCGTTGCCGACCTGGAATCCCTCCGGATCGTACAGTGTGATCGACCAGAAGGCGTTGACCGGCGGAGCGGCGCCTTTCTCGAACGTGATGGTGTACTTGTTTGCGCCGTCCAGCGGCTTGCCGGATTCGTCGCCGAGATTGAGCGGATAGATGGCGTCCTCGGGCAGGTTGGCTCCGAGCCCCACTTGCGAGATGATCGCCCGCTTCAGGTAGTAGTTGCCGTAAACGCCCATGGTGTCCGTGTTCATGGACCAGTTGTTGGCGACACGCGCCAGCGTCGGCACCTTCCACGCCATCAGCTTCTGGGCTTCCTGCGGCGCGGCTGCGAGTCCCCGTTGCACGGCGGGATCGAGCTTGCTGATATCAAAGCTCTTGCCGGGTTCGATGCCGATTCTCCGCATCTGGGCGATGATCGGCTCGTCAGTGACGTGCGGCGGATGGAGCTTGAGCAACTCGGCTGCATAGGCGAAATAGGCGGCAGCAGTCATGGTGTCGACCTGGACCTTGGGCGGCGTTTTCATGTCCACGCTCGGGTCGGACTTGAATTCGACCGTCTTGGGCGTCTTTCCAAATTCGGAGAGCGGCGTGACTTTGTAACCCGCCTGGATCTGGTTGACCGCATTGTAGTCTGGCGGACCATCTGTCTTGGTGCGGCCAATCACCCAGACATAGGGTGTTGGCGCCTCGATCCGCTGGGTGTCCTTGGGAAGCTTGAACTCCTCGACAAACCTGTCGCGCAGGTCCGGCCGCCAGCCGGGCGGCGTCAGCAGGTAGGTGCCGGCCTTGGTGCCCGTGGTTCGCCATCCGGGCGAGGCAAACACGTCCGTCCACATGTCGAGCATCGGCAGCAGATAGTAACGTCCATTGGTATCGGGAACGCTGACGACGACGGGCTCCCTGGTCATATCCAGCCAGGAGGAGGAATAGAGCGTATCGAAATTCGGCCGCACGACACCCTTGAAATCGGCCGGCGGGTATTCGCGCGCATTGGCGAACGTATTCATCGGGCCTTTAAGGCTCTCTTTTCCGGCTTCAACGTTTGTGAGTTGCTTCCTCGTGACGTCCATCGATAGCAGAGAATAAAAATAGACGTAGGCGTCCACTGCAATGGCGCGCGCCTCATCCTCGTTGATGGGCGCCGCTGTCTGGGCCAGCGCTGCCGGGGCCGCGCCGAGGCAGAGAGACAATGTCAGCGTTAGAATTCCTCGAAACATGTCGAATCCTCCTCTTCTGATGTCTGCTGTGGTTGTTTGTGAGAAGCTCGGAGCATCTGAGGCCGTCAGGTGATGCAAATGACCTCCATTGCGTTTGAAAAAAACGGTAGTGGGCGCGGGACTGCTGTCATTCCCGCAGATCAATAGGTGTCTTAACAAGTCATTGACGGCGCAAAAGCCGCGGCGTGTGCTGACTTAAATCAAGGTGCTCGGAAAAATGACGCCGGCAGGCTTAACGTAGAGGTGTTTTCAGCTCCCTTCACACGCGGCATCCTAGCGCGAGCGGGAAATAGCGGCAAATCACGGCGGTCTTTTCTCGCGGTGGCCGAATGGGTCAGCGTCGCTTTCATAATCGCGAGCAGGCAATAAAAGCTGCTGCGGACGCGTGCAAAAAAAACCGCACGCATAAAAATTAGGCTGCGCGATTCCGATAGTCCATTTAAACATAATGCGCGAGATCGCCGCTAGGATGATGCGGCGGCATTCAGGTGTTCGGCGGTAAAAATTTACAACTTTAAGTATTGATCTTCAGGTTTGGAATTCAGCGATGCGGAAAATAATCGAATTCCCCGACGTGGCATCGTCCGGCCGTCGTGCCGCTCCCTCCGGTCAGCCCGCCGGAAGCGCTCCGGGTTCGCCATCAGATCAGCGCCGCCGTCGATCGAGCCGATCTGGGCGGTGGTCGATTCATTGTCTCGAACCCTCGAATGCATCAAGACGATGTGCGCGACCGCTCCGAACGGACCGATCCGCGAAAAGCTGGAGATCGAACGAACAAATCTCGTGATCGGGCTTTTCGTCGCGCGGATCGCGGCAATGCGGGTGACGTCGGGCGAGCCCGCAGCCGAGGCTTTGGCCGAGCCAAATTTTCCGATTCCCGGCGCGGATGACGGCGTGCCGCTTTATCGCGCGCTAGGCGTCCATAGCCGGACCAGCGGGCCGTCTGCGCCCCGCACCGGGTCCGTCTTCGGCAGCTTCACTTCCGGAATCGTCTTCAACGCCTTGGCGTGGTTCTCAGGCGTCGGCCGCGTGATCTGCATCGGCGGGCCCGGCGGATAGGCGCCGACCACGCAGAAATCCGGGCTGGCCGAAAGGCACTGATGCCCGGTGCCCGCGGGCAGGATGGCAACGTCGCCGGCCGATATCTCCAGCTCCTCGCCGCCGTCGCCGCCAAAGCGCACGCGGGCGTGGCCGCGGGCAACGCCGAGCACCTCATGCACGGTGGCGTGATAGTGCGTGTAGTCGTAGACGCCGTTGCGCCACATCGCGCCCCAGCCATTGGCGCCGAACAATCCCTCGATGGTCTTTTCCGGATGATCGTTCGCGACATCGACCGCACCCTTGTAGACCAAGAATGGCAGGGGATTGTTGGGTACGAGGCCATCGTCCTCGAAGACGAAGGCGAATGGTTCAATATCGGCGCTGACAACGGACATGGTTGCTCTCCGCAATCGCAGAAATCGTAGGGTGGGCAAAGCGAAGCGTGCCCACCATTCCGAGTGAAGCGTGAGATGGTGGGCACGGCGCTGTCGCGCCTTTGCCCACCCTACAACTTCAAACCAAACTCCGCGCCTCACGTTCCCTTAGGAATCTCGAAAACCAGACACGTCGTCGTCGCATGTGCGAGCAGCCGGCCGTTGGTGTCGGTGATGCGTGCTTCCGCTGTCGCGGCGCGGCGGCCGACATTGAGCGTCTTGCCCTCGGTGCGGACAGGGCCGGTATCCCTGGTCATGCCCTTGATGAAGGAAATCTTGAATTCCAGCGTGGTGTAGCCGGTGCCGGCGGGAAGCGCGGTGTGAACCGCAAGCCCCATTGCTGAATCCAGGAGGATCGCGGCATAACCGCCATGCACCGAGCCGATCGGATTGTAGTGCCGGAAGCCCGGCACGCTCTGGAACATGACGTGCCCCTTCTCGGCGGTGGAAATCGAACGGCTCGACATTCTGCATGATCGGCGGCGAGGGCAGCTTGCCCTCGAAAATAGCGCGGACGAAGTCGAACCCGGACATCGCCGCCATCACATGCGTCGGTGTTACGCCGTATTCGATCTTGGCATTGGCGGGTTCGTCCATTGGGAATGCGTTTGCAGTTATCACGCCGTCATGCCCGGGCTTGACCCGGGAGTCCATCGCGTTTCGAGGAGGATGGATTGCCGGGTCAGGCCCGGCAATGACGAGTGAGCGCCTTACGCCCGCTTCTTTTCCCGCATCAGGTCCGCGAACCGCTTGAACAGATAGTGCGAGTCGCGCGGGCCCGGGGAGGCCTCGGGGTGGTATTGCACCGAGAATACTGGCTTGTCCTTGAGCTCGATACCGCAATTGGAGCCGTCGAACAGCGAGATGTGGGTCTGCGTGGCGCCCTCGGGCAGGGTGTCCTGATCCACGGCAAAGCCGTGGTTCATGGAGGTGATCTCGACCTTGCCGGTGGTCTCGTCCTTTACCGGATGATTGGCGCCATGGTGGCCCTGATGCATCTTCCTGGTCTTGGCGCCGACGGCGAGGCCCAGCATCTGGTGACCGAGGCAGATGCCGAAAGTCGGTGTGCCCGACGCGATCACCTCACGAATCACGGGCACGGCGTATTTGCCCGTGGCCGCCGGATCGCCCGGGCCGTTCGACAGGAACACGCCGTCGGGCTTCATCGCCAGAATGTCTTCGGCCGACGTCGTCGCCGGCACCACCGTGACCTTGCAGCCTTCACCGGCCAAGAGCCGCAGAATGTTCCGCTTGATGCCGTAGTCGATCGCGACCACGTTGAACTCCGGCTCGCTCTGCCGGCCAAAACCCTGCTGCCAGGTCCACGGCGTCTCGTCCCAGGTGAAGCGCTGGCCTGATGTGACCATCGGCACCAGGTCCATGCCTTCGAGGCCCGGCCATTCCCGCGCCTCTTCCTTCAGCCCGTGCAGGTCGAACATGCCGTTCTTCGAATGCGCGATCACCGCATTCGGCATGCCCTTGGAGCGGATCAGCGCGGTCAGCGCCCGGGTGTCGATGCCGGAGAGGCCGATGATGCCGCGGGCGCGCAGCCACTGATCGAGGTGGCGCGTGGCGCGGTAGTTCGAGGGGTCTGATATAGCCGAGCGCAGGATCACGCCGCGCGCGCCGGGTGTCGCCGCCATGTTCACCGTCTCGATATCCTCGTCGTTGGTGCCGACATTGCCGATATGCGGGAAGGTGAAGGTGATGAGCTGGCCGGCATAGGAGGGATCGGTGAGGATCTCCTCATAGCCGGTCATCGCGGTGTTGAAGCAGACCTCGCCGACAGCGTGGCCCTCCGCGCCGAGGCCAAAACCCTCCAGCACGGTACCATCGGCAAGCACGAGCAGCGCGGTCGGTTTCTGGTCCGGCCAGGCTGAGGAATTATCGGATGTTGTCATGAGCGCACTTCATAGTCGCAAGCGCCCCCGCGCGTCAAAGCCGGAAGGCCGGAAAACGGCGGGATTCACATGCGTTTGCTGCATATTTGACCGCCGGTTCCGCCGGCCCTGCTTTTTTGGGCCAAATCCGCCTGAAATGGGACCGCTCGGCTTAACCAATTCGAGCCGATCTCGCTCGTTTCGTGCCCGCGCCGGACCGGAGGCCACTCCCGTAGTGGCGCGGTTAGCCCAGCCCCTATATAGACGCGGAATCTTCCGATAGACCCAAGGGCCCTTCCAGCGGCGCTATTTTCAGTGAGGCAACCATGCTGCGCGACGACATCAACAACGCGGTCAAGGAGGCCATGAAGGCGAAGGAAGAGCGCAAGCTCTCCACGCTGCGCATGGTCAATTCGGCGATCAAGAACGCCGACATCGACGCGCGCGGGCAGGGCAAGCCGCCGCTTTCCGATGCCGACCTGCTCGGCCTCCTGCAGAAGATGATCAAGCAGCGCCAGGAATCGGTCGAGCTCTACGACAAGGGCGGCCGCGCCGAGCTCGCCGCGCAGGAGCGCGAGGAGATCGCGGTCATTTCCGCCTATCTGCCCAAGCAGATGTCGGACGACGAGGTGAAGGCCGCGATCTCCGCCGCCATCGCCGAGACCGGCGCCGCCGGCATGAAGGACATGGGCAAGGTGATCGGCGTGCTGCGCGCGAAGTTCGCCGGCCAGATGGATTTCGGCAAGGCCAGCGGCATGGTGAAGGCGGCGCTGACCGGGTGAGTCTTTTGTAGGACGAGCCCTCAGATCTTCCCGCGGGCCCTATTGGGCCGCAGCGAACAATTCCCATCGGCCGGGAATGCCTTTGAGATCGAACGCACCGCGTTCCGTAAATTTGAGCCCAGCACCGGCGACAAGATCGGTTACAACGCGCGATACAAGGACCTCGTTCGCACCGCATTGCGCCATCACGCGCGCGGCGGCGTGCACCGCGATCCCGCCGACATCCCGGCCCCGCACCTCGATTTCGCCGGTGTGCAGGCCGGCGCGCAGAGGGAGACCCATTTGCTGCGCAGCTGCGCCGAAGGCGAGCGCGCAACGCACCGCGCGCCCTGGTCCGTCAAAGGTTGCGAGAATGCCGTCGCCTGTGCTTTTCACGAAATTTCCGCGATGCTTCTCGACAGTCTGCTTCGCCAGACGATCGTGACGATCGAGCAGTTCGTGCCAGCGCTGGTCTCCGACTTCCACCGCCATACGCGTCGAGTCGACGATGTCGGTGAAGAGGACGGTCGCCAGGACTCGATCCGTTTCGGGAAAAGAGGCGTCGCGATGTCCAGTGACGAATTCCTCAATGTCGCCGATTAGCCCCTCGCACGCTTCCGCAAAGCACGCGCCATGGGGAAGATCGCCGTATTCGATGTATTTTGCGCCGGGGATAGCGGCAGCGAGCTTTCGACCTTCAGCGATCGGGACGACTGCGTCGGCGCGACTGTGTAGGACCAGTGCGGGAACCCGCACGCTGGGCAGGACCGACGTTACGTCGATCCGACGGTTCATTAACATAAGTGTTTTGAAAGCGCCGGGACTGCACGACAGACGTTCCAACTTGCCCAATAGCGCAATCTCGCGCGCGTTTCCGTCGTGGGTCCCGATCACGCGCTTCATCGATAGGCCAGTGCCCCATGCTGCTACTTTCGCCGCAACGAAGGCTTCGAACGCCTCGTCGGATACGGAACGCCCCGCACGGACAAAACCGCCGACAAGAACGAGATGTGATACCCGTTCAGGATACGTCGCCGCGAATAACACACTCATGGGACAGCCCTCGGAGAACCCAAGCAGGACAGCCCGCTTCGAGCCGATGGCATCCATGACGGCGCGAACATCGTCCATGCGTTCTTCCAGCGACGGCACACCGGACACGCGATCCGACAGGCCTTGCCCTCTCTTGTCGAAGGTCACAACGCGCGCAAATCTTGATAGATGGTGCAAAAACGCCGTTAATCCGGGCAGTTCATGGTGGAATTCGACATGGGAAATCGCGCCCGGCACGATGACGATGTCGAGCGGACCATGCCCTATCGTCTGATAGGCGATGTTTATGTCGCCGCTGAGCGCGTACCGCGTCTCCGGCATAGCGAAATCAGCCATCGGAGTCTCCGATATCCAGTCATTATTGCTCCGACGACCGATCCGGATCAATCATGGACTGAAGCCTCGTCGATGCGGTGCAAGGTCGGTTCCGGGTCATTTGACCATCGGCCGGTTACTCCCGGTCTACCCTGATGAACAGACATTCTCCCCGGCCGTCGACATATCTCAGAGGTGCCTATTGCTGCCGTTCCAATCGTGCATTTCGCGAGGCTCCAGCCGCTGCAGACGTGGCAGGACCGCCCGCCTCATGGGTCGCGCGGCGTAATGCTCATCGAAGCCTCCAAACTGGTGAGGGCGGCGCTGTCGGGATAGTTTTTTCCGCGGGAACCTTTCCGCCGACGCAGCGTCCAACGGGTTCAAGCTCGTTCATGCAAGCGTCGTGGAAAGGTATCTCGATGAATCCGAATGTGCATACACTCGATCGCGCAAGAGCGTCGCTGCCTGATATCCAGAGGCCCGGCAGAGCCGAGGTCGAGTCGGCGGTGCGCACCATCATCCGATGGACGGGCGAAGATCCTGATCGGGACGGCCTGCGCGAGACGCCGGCGCGGGTAACGCGCGCGTTCGAGGAATTCTTCTCTGGCTATGGTCAGGACCCCGTTGAAATCCTGAGGAAGACCTTCGAAGAGATCGAAGGCTATGACGAGATGATCGTGCTGCGCGGCATCCGTTTCGAGAGCCATTGCGAGCACCATATGGCGCCGATCATCGGCCAGGCCTGGGTGGCCTACATTCCAAATGGCCGTGTGGTCGGCATCAGCAAGCTGGCACGGATCGTCGACGTCTATGCCAGGCGCCTGCAGATTCAGGAAAAGATGACCGCGCAGATCGCCAACACCATCAATGACGTGCTGGAACCGCAAGGCGTCGGCGTCATTATCAAGGCGTCGCATCACTGCATGACGACGCGCGGCGTGCACAAGCCGGACTCCGATCTCGTGACCAGCCGCATGCTCGGCTCCTTTCGCGACAACGCGCTGACCCGCCAGGAATTTTTGGGAATGGCGACATAGAGCATGATCCGGAAAAGTGGGCGGTTTTCCGAAAGAGATCATGCTCAAACAAAAAGATGACCGACGAGCATGATTCAACGCAGTTGAAGCATGCTCTAGCAGCAAGCTAAGCGGAGGATGAGATGGCTGATCAGCAAGCCCCGCCCGCCGGTCCCGATCTGTCAAAGGGCATTCTCTTGTCCGAATTCGCGGGCGAGACCTTGCTTGGCCATGTCGGCGACGAAGAAGTCGTGCTGGTGCGCTCGGGATCGGAGATTTTCGCGATCGGCGCCCATTGCACCCATTATCACGGGCCGCTCGCGGAGGGCCTGGTGACCGGCGAGGGCATCCGTTGTCCCTGGCATCACGCCTGTTTCGACCTGCGCACCGGCGAAGCCACCCGGGCGCCGGCGCTCAGTCCGATCGCCGTTTGGAAGGTCGAGCAGGAAAACGGTCGCATCCTGGTTCGCCAAGAGCGTGAACAGCCCAAGCCGCAGCTGATGGGCGTCACCGATGCGCCCGGCCGGATCGTGATCGTCGGCGGTGGCGCGGCAGGCTTTGCCGCAGCCGAGATGCTGCGACGGCAGGAATACCCCGGCAGCATCGTGATGCTGAGCCATGAGGCGGCGGCGCCGGTAGACCGACCGAACCTGTCCAAAGACTATCTCGCCGGCAGCGCGCCGGAGGACTGGGTGCCGTTGCGGCCGGATGATTTCTATGCCGAGGCGAAGATCGAGCTGCGGCTCAACACCGAGGTCATGGCCATCGACACCAACGCGCGCCATGTCGTCACATCAGGCGGGGAGACCATCCCCTACGACCGTTTGCTGCTGGCGACCGGCGCGGAGCCGGTGCGCCTGCCGATACCGGGCATGGATCAGCCTCATGTCCATGTGCTGCGCTCGCTGGCCGATTCCCGTGCGATCATTGCGTTGGCGGATGGCGCCCGGCGCGCGGTCGTGATCGGCGCGAGCTTCATCGGGCTGGAAGCCGCGGCCTCGTTGCGCGCCAGAAATGTCGAGGTCCACGTCGTAGGCCTCGAGCAGCGCCCCATGGAGCGTGTGCTTGGGCCGGAGCTCGGCGACTTCGTCCGCGCCTTGCATGAAGAGCACGGCGTCATCTTCCATCTCGGCGACACCGTCTCCGCGATCCAGGGCAAGCGCGCGACGCTGAAAAGCGGCGGCGTAATCGAGGCCGATATCGTGGTGGTCGGCGTCGGCGTGCGTCCACGCCTCGAATTGGCCGAGCAGGCGGGGCTGGCGGTCGATCGCGGCGTCACCGTCAATGCCTATCTGGAAACCAGCATCCCCGGTATCTACGCCGCGGGCGATATTGCGCGCTGGCCCGATCCGCATTCCCTTGAGACCATCCGTGTCGAGCATTGGGTGGTGGCTCAGCGTCAGGGCCAGACTGCCGCGCGAAACATGCTTGGGCAGCGCGAGCCGTTCCATGCGGTGCCGTTTTTCTGGAGCCAGCACTACGATGTGCCGATCAACTATGTCGGTCACGCCGAAAAATGGGACGAAATCACCGTCGACGGCGACATCTCCGGCAAGGATTGCCTGCTCCGGTACAAGCGCAACGGCCGCGTGCTGGCCGTCGCCTCGATCTATCGCGACGTCGCAAGCCTTGAGGCCGAGCTTGCGATGGAGAACGCGCGGACGCCCTAGGCCACGGCTACAAAATGTCTCCCCCCGTCATACCCGGGCTTGTCCCGAGCATCCACGTCTTTAAACTCACGAGAGCATGATCCGGAAAAGTGGGTACCGGTTTTCCGAAAAGATCATGCTCAAATCAAAGAGATAGACCGGGATGACGATTCGAAGAAAAGTCATCACGCTCTAACCAAGCAAACATGAACGTGGATGGTCGGAACAAAGTCCGGCCATGACGAACGTTAGCGACGGGCCGCCACCATGCTCACCGAAGCCTCAACCTACGACGAGCTCTACCGCAACTTCCGCTGGGACGTCCCGGATCGCTTCAACATGGCGACTGCGTGTTGCGATCGATATGCTGACGGCACCAACCGGCTGGCGCTGATCTATGTCGACGAGGACGGCGTCACGACGCGCACCTCGTTCGACGAGGTCGCCGAGATGTCACGCCGGTTTGCCAATGTGTTGAAGGCCGACGGCCTCTCGCGCGGCGACTGCATAGCCGTGTTCCTGTCGCAATCCCTTGAATTACCGATTGCGCATCTCGCGGCGTTCCGGTCCGGCATGATTTCCATTCCGCTGTTCGCGCTGTTCGGCGAGGACGCGCTGGAATTCCGGCTATCGAATTCCGGCGCACGGGCCATCGTTACCGACGAAAGCGGATGGGAGAAGCTCTCGAAGATTCGCGACCGGCTGCCCTACCTTCAGGCTATCTATGTCACGACCGACATCGCGCACGCTGGCGCGAAGCCGTTCTGGCCGGCGATCGAGGAAGCGGACGACGTGTTCCCTACCGTCGATACCTCGGCGGACGATCCGGCTCTGATCATCTACACCTCGGGCACCACGGGAAATCCCAAGGGCGCGCTGCATGCGCATCGCGTCGTGCTCGGCCATCTCCCCAATGTCGAGATGTGCCACAATTTCTTGCCGCGGCCGGGCGATCTGATGTGGACGCCGGCCGACTGGGCCTGGATCGGCGGGCTGATCAATTGCCTCTTGGCGTTCTGGTATCACGGCATTCCCCTAGTCGGCCACCGTGCGCGCAAGTTCGAGCCGCAGGCGGCGATGACGATGATGGCTGAGCTTGGCATCCGCAACACCTTCCTGCCGCCGACTGCGCTGAAACTGATGCGGCAGGCTGGCGTGAAAAATCCGGGCTTGAACCTGCGCAGCATCTTCACCGGTGGTGAATCGCTTGGCGGCGAATTGCACGGCTGGGTGCGCGAGACCTTCGGCATCGACGCGCATGAAGTGTTCGGCCAGACCGAATGCAATCTCGTGATCGGCAGCAATTCGAACCTGTTCCCGATCCGCCCCGGCTCGATGGGAAAGGCGACGCCGGGCTTCGACGTCCGCATCGTCAACGACAAGGGCGAGGAATTGCCCCGTGGCGAGCGCGGCATCATCGGCGTGCGCCAGCCCTGTCCCTGCACCATGATCGAATACTGGAAGAACCCGGAAGCGACTGCGAAAAAATATGCCGGCGAATTCCTGCTGACCGGCGATCTCGGCGTGCAGGATGAAGACGGCTATTTCTGGTACGTCAGCCGCGAGGACGACGTGATCACCACCGCTGGCTATCGCGTCGGCCCCTCGGAGATCGAGCACACGCTGATGAAGCATCCGGCGGTCGCGATGTCGGCGGTGGTCGGTATTCCCGATCCGATCCGCACCGAATCCATCAAGGCCTGGATCGTGCTGCGTCCGGGCTTTGCGCCGAGCGACGCCCTGGCGCGCGAGATCCAGGAGTTCGTGAAAGTGCAGCTTGCCGCCCACGAATATCCGCGCTTCGTGCAGTTCGCCGAGACCCTGCCGATGACGGCGACGGGGAAGGTGCTGCGGCGGGAACTGCGGGCGCTGGGTTAGGGCTCTTCGGTCAATTCGACGCGGTAGAAAAATGCAAAAGAAAATGTCTCACGCCGCGGGCCTGCACCGCGTCTCGCTCAACAAGCTCCATGATTTGGACGCGGCGCTGGAGCTTATGTATTACGGCTGGCGCGGCATGACGCTCTCGGCCGACCAGTATCTCGCCACGCTCGGCCTCTCACGTCCGCACCATCGCATTCTCTACGTGGTCGCACGACAGCCCGACATCTCGATCGGGTCGCTGATCGAGATCCTCGGCATATCCAAGCAAGCCGTGAACCGGCCGCTTGGCCTGTTGCTGCAACGTAAGCTTCTGACATCGAAGCGGTCGCCCGAGCAGCATCGCTCCAAACTGCTGCGGCTGACGGAAGCAGGAAAGCGCATCGAGCAACGGGCGTCGGGTTACGAGCGCAAGGTCCTGCGCGAGGCGTTTGATCGTGTCGGTTCCCCCGGCGCTGCTGCCTGGATGGCGGTCATGGGGGTCATCGCAGACAACAACTGACCGCTTTCTCATGTCAACATAGTTGACGTTAAAATTGCCCTGTGTCATCTCTTCCTGGCAGTTGCACAGAGAGAAGGCGCGAGCATGAGCGAACAGCCAATGGACCGGGCCGCTGCGGGACGCTTTGTTGAGACGTGGTGTGCGAACTGGCGCAAGGTCGATATCGACGCCGTCGTTTCGCACTTCGCCGAAAACGCCGAGATGCGCAGCCCCCTGGCGCTCAAATTAACCGAGTCGCCCGTGGTCGCGGGCGTCGAGAACATCCGTGCTTACTGGCAGAAGGCCTACGGCCATATCGCTAGCGCGGACCTGAAAATCCTGAACTGGAGTTGGGACGATACGATTGCTCGCTTGACGGTCTGGTGGCAGCTGGGCGACGCGCGCGCCAGCGAGTTCATGGACTTCGACGGTGCCGGCCGTGTGGTGCGTAGCGAGGCCTTCTACGGAAAGTAGCCATGCGATTTTCGGACATTATTCTGCTTCTCAATACGCTCTGGTTCGGCGGCGCGTTCATCCAGTTCAGTATTGCCCAGGGCAATACGCTCAAGATATTGGTGCCGCGCGAGGAGCGCGGAAATCCGATCGCCCCGACCTTGTCGGCCAGCGTTGCGTTTCTGGGTGGGATCAATCTGCCGATCGGCCTCCTGTCCTTGTATCTCCTTTTGTTCCGGCCGCCCTTCTTTCAGGCGGACGCGCAGCTTGCGTTGTTCCTGTTCTTCGCCGCGTGTCACTTCAGCCAGTTCGCCTACAACCTTCCGGTCCTGATGCGCGGCGGACGGGTCGGGGTGGCGTATTGGCCTGTGCTGAAGGGGCCGATGCTCCGGATTTTTGTCATCGATGCGGTGCTGTTTGTTGCGAACCTTGTTGTGGCGCTGCTGCTCCTGCTCCGGTTCTGACATGCGGTGCTCCCGTTTCCAGCCGCCGAAGCGGTGAGGGGGAGCCGTCAGGCGGCAATGCCGGCGCCCGATGGCTTGACGAAGATCAATACGCAGTCCCGTGGATCGGCTCCAATACGTCCGATCATGGAGGGGGAGCGCGATGTCGATCTCCGGAAAGGCCGATCCGGTGGTGCGGCCGATTACTGCGGCGGACATTGCGGAGGCGCTGAGCCAGGGGTTGCGGGATTTTCAGGCGATGCCGCTCTACGGGCTCGCCTTCGGTGCATTCTATGCCGCCGGCGGGATCGCAATCCTGCTTTGCCTGACGGCATTCGGCATGGTCTATCTGGTTTATCCGCTTGCCGCGGGCTTCGCGATGATCGGCCCGTTCGTCGCTATCGGGCTCTACGAGGTGAGCCGGCGGCGCGAAGCCGTGCAGCCGGTTTCGTTCGGCGCGATCTGGGCCACGATAAGGTCGCGCAGCGAGATCGGCTGGATGGCCTTCGTCACGCTGTTCGTGTTCGTGGTGTGGATGTACCAGGTGCGGCTGTTGATCGCGCTGCTGCTCGGGCTCAACGCCTCGTTCTCCAGCCTGCACGATTTCATCACGGTGGTGCTCACCACCCATGAGGGTCTGCTGTTCCTCGCAATCGGCAACGCGGTCGGCGCCGCGCTGTCGCTGATCCTGTTTTCGCTGACCGTGGTGTCGTTTCCGCTATTGCTCGACCGCGACGTCGATTTCGTCACCGCGATGATCACAAGCGTCCGCGCGGTGGTGACGAGCCCGCTGCCGATGATCGGCTGGGCGGCACTGATCGTGGTGCTGCTCGCGGTCTCGGCGATGCCGTACTTTCTCGGTCTCGTGGTGACGCTGCCGGTGCTCGGCCACACCAGCTGGCACCTCTATCGCCGGATCATCGCGCCGGTGCCCGGCTAGATCGCGACCCCGATCATTTCGCCTTCAGAACCGCACGCAGCATCGCTGCCAGATCGTGCCGGCGGTAGGGCTTGTTCAGGATCCGCACGTCGCGGCCGGCCCCGTCGATCGCCTCGGCGGGATGTTCGGTATGGCCGGAGGTGAGGAGAATCTTCAACTGAGGCCGCAGGCGCGCGGCCTGGCGGGCGAGCTCGGTGCCGAACATGCCGCCGGGCATCGCGACATCCGTGAACAGGAGATGGATGTTCTCGGGGCCGCGCAGTATTTCGAGTGCCGCGGGCGCGTTGGGCGTGACGATGACGCGATAACCGAGCGCCTTCAGTTCGCCTTCGACATAGCCGCGCACCATGTCGTCGTCCTCGACCACGAGAATGGTTTCGCTGCCAGTCGGCGCGGCCGGCTGACTGCTGGACGGCACGGCGCTCGGCTGAGATGTCCCGACCCGGGGAAAGAAGAGTCTGACCGCGGTGCCATGGCCCGGCTCGGAGCGGATCTGCATCGCACCGCCGGATTGCTGCGCGAAGCCGTAGACCATGCTCAGGCCGAGGCCGGTGCCTTTGCCGACCTCCTTGGTGGTGAAGAACGGCTCGAAGGCGCGGCCGGCGACCTCGGCCGTCATGCCGGTGCCGGTATCAGTCACCGCAACCATGACATAGTCGCCGGGCCGGGCTTCGCCGTTGACATCGACGTCGGTTTCACCGAGCGACGTATTCTTGACCTCGACCGTCAGCTTGCCGCCTGATGACATGGCGTCGCGCGCATTCAGCACCAGGTTGAGCAGCGCCGAGGCCAGTTGGCCGGGATCGACGCTGGCCTGCCACAGGTCCTGATCGAGGTGGAATTCGCACTCGATATGTTCGCCGAGCGTTCGGCGCAGCAATGGCTCCATGCCGAGAATTTTCTGGCCGATGTCGATGTGCTTCGGCATCAACGGCTGCTTGCGCGCGAACGCCAGCAGGCTTCGTGTCAGGTCCGAGCCGCGTTCGGCGGCGGTCGCGATGCTCTCGGCGATGTTGCTCAGCTCCTTGTGAGGAGCCAGCCGCTCGGCAAGGTGCTCGGCATTGCCGAGAATGACGGTCAAGAGATTGTTGAAATCATGCGCCACGCCGCCGGTGAGCTGACCCATCGCCTCCATTTTTTGGGATTGGGTGAGTTTCTGGTTGAGCTCGTCAATGGCGGCGCGCTGACGCTCGAGCGATTCAGCGGTGCTGTTGAACTGTGTCATCAGCCCGCCGAGCTCGCCGCCCGGATGGGGCAGGGGAATCCGCGCGCGCAGATCGCCAAGCCCGAGCTTCGTCGCCATCGCGGCCAAACGTCCGACCTGACGGCCGATAATCATGGTCGCGAGAATCCAGACGCCCGCGAGCAGCAGCAGCGAGGCCACCGCAAGGATTGCCAGGTCCTCGTAAAGACGGCGGTTGGCCGCGGCCACCAGGCTGTCCTTGGGCCGCCCGACCATGATGTGGAGCCCGGCATCGCGCGCTGAGGGCGAGCGAGCAGCAGTCCAGACACGGGTTCGGCCCTCGCGCCCGGCCGCTTCATGGAACGGCTCGCGGTGCGGCGAGGCCGCAAACCGGAACAGCTCCGAACTTGCAATCGATGCGCCGGCCGGCTCGGTCCAGTCCTTGCTGTCGGGCGCGACGAGGACCGTGCCTTTCCTGTCAACCAGCAGAATCTCGCTATCATCGGACAGGCGCCTGTCGTGGTCCTCGGCGAATTTCTGCAGGTTGAACGAGGCGAGCAGGATGAATTTCAGTTCGCCGGATTCGGTGCGAACCGGATAGGCGATCTGCAGCACGGACGTCCCCGTCAGCCGGCCGAACACAGGCTCGAGCGTGACGATGCCGTGTGCTGTCAGCGCCTGCCTGAAATAGGCGCGATCCCTGAGATCGAGCGTCCGGTTGGTTCGTAGCGAATCGCAGAACAGGCTGCCGTCCGGATTGATGGTCAGGATGCCGGTGTAGCGCGTGTATTCCTCGCGCACGGCGGACAGGAAGGCCGAGCAGGCCGCCTTGTCGCTGGTATTGAGGTCGCGGGCGCGGGCGAGGCCATAGTGAAGCTGGGCCGTGCCCTGAATCTTCTCATCGAGATCGCCGAGGATATCGTTGGCGGTAGCCGACAGGCTGGCCAGCGCGGCATCGATGTCGCTCGTGCGGTTCTGCACGAAGCGCAGCCCCACCAGGATGGCCGGCACCAGCATCGCGGCAATAACGAGAATTAATAGCCGGGTGCGCAGGCTCATCGGTGCGTCGTTCCGCGCTCAAATCAGCTGTTTCGTTGTTAGAGTGACGTTCGGAATCTACCTGCGAACCAGCCATTCTGGAACCACGCGTGCTGGAATATCCTCTAGGCAAGTCCGAGTCCACTCGTGAAGCCCGGCAAGAAGGCTATGGCCCTCCATCGTCGTTCCCGTGGGAGCCGTGCTTCTATTGTTGCGCTGGGTTCCGCTGGAGGATCACGCAATCAGATCATTGATCACACTGGCGAGCTTGCGTTCGTCGCCGTCGAAACTGGCAATCATCGCCCCCAGCATTTCGTCCGGCTTCAGTTTTTCGATTTTGAGCGGGTGGCCCGCGCGGTCGGCCAGCAGGGCGAAGAACGTAAGCTGCGACCGTCCATTTCCTTCGCGGAAGGCATGGATCGCATTCAGCTCTGCCAGGAAATGCGCAGCTTGGTTTGCGAACCTCAGCGCATCGAGATCCGAAGGAAATCCGCAGATCGCAAACCGTCGAACAGCTTGTTCGCCTGGTCTTCGATGTTTTCGGGAAAGCAGAACGGATTGCCGCCCTTCGCAATCCTGACCGTGCGGATCTGCCCTGCCCACTGATAGACATCTTGAAACAGATGGTGGTGGATAGCCCTGTAATGCTCGAAGTCCATCGATCCGTCTGGCAGCGGTTCTTCCGCTCGCGCGCTGGAAATTTCTGTCTCGAATGTCTCGAGTTCGTTCTGGTTTCGCAAGTCGAGCTTATTCACCAGTACGGTCGAATTCTTGTAGGTGTAGGGATCTTCGATCGCATCGTACATGCGGTCGGTCAGCCCTTGCGATGGCTGCGAATGATTGCCTGGCGATATTCGTCCGCCGTGAGGCCTTTGCTGCGCGCATCGGTGGCGCGCTTTTTCATCGCCGGCGTGAGCTTGATGCCCTCGACTTCACTGATCTTGGCAAAGCGATCGCTTCCGAGCACGAACCGGCCAGACCCCGCCTTTTTTGCCGCAATGTTCTTCCGTTTCACCATAACCGCAGGATACCACGAGTCGTAGCCAATAGCACGCACAGGAATCGGCACGCGAGTGATGGTTGGGGGAGGAAGGACGCCGCCTACGGCGTCCCGATGCCCATTTCCTTCAGCGCGGCCAGCATTCGTTCCGGCGGCTGCATCTGGATGGCCAGCGCGTTGCCGGTCTCCAGGAGGCTCTTCAGGCTGGACAGGATCGCGGGCCAGCCCGTGCGGCCGCCGGACAGGATGTCGTCGCTGATGTCGCGGTCGTGCGATTGCAGCATCGTCAGCTTGACGACATCGCCGGCCTGCTCGATCTCGTAAGTCACGAGCGTCGGCCCGAGCTTTTCCACCAGCGCCGGCCAGTTGACGTTGAAGGTGACGGTGAGCTTCCTTGGCGGTTCGCACTCGATCACCTCGCCCGAAATATGCAGGGCGCCGTCCGGCGTTCGCATAATGAAGGCACCGCCGATCCTCTGATCGACTTCGACCGCATGGCCGGAGAAATACTTCCTGGAAAATTCCGCGCGCGTCAGCGCCTCCCACACCTTCTCCGGCGTCGAGGCGATGTAGATCGTGTAGACGATCGCCGGCTTGAACTCTTTGATATTCAGAGCCTCAGGCTTACTCATCACGCTTCTCCAACTGCCGTTTCAACTCGCTAAGCGCGGCAAGTTTCCCGCGCTCGAATTTCTTGATCCACCGCTCGCCGATCTGATGAATCGGAACCGGATTGAGGTAATGCAGCTTCTCGCGGCCATGCCGGAGCGTGGAGACGAGGTTGGCTGCTTCGAGAATTCCAAGGTGCTTGGTCACGGCCTGCCGCGTCATGTCGAGGCCGTCGCAGAGCTCGTTCAGCGTCTGTCCGTTTTTGGCGTGAAGCCTGTCCAGCAGCGCGCGCCGCGACGCGTCGGCGAGCGCTTTGAAGACTTCATCCATGGTTCGGATAATAGGCAACCAAAAGGTTGCATGTCAAGAGCGTGTGTTGGGCGCGGCCCACAGCCTGTGTTATCGTGCGCCCAGCCAACGCAGATTGGCCTTGAACAGTCGGGGTGGAACATGGTCGATCGCCTCAAACTCGCAGCCTGGTGCTCGATCTATTTTCTCGCTTGCCCGGGCGCTGAGGCGCAGCAACAGGTGATCGGCGCGCCGCCCGAAGCGCTCAACATGAAGCTGGTTGGAACCAGCGATCTGCAGGCGCGCAGCGCCTATCAGCCGACCATCCACCATCAGGGCGACCGCTGGATTGCCTATATCGGTCATCACGGCGGTAGCGACGAAATTCCGGCGCCGGTCAATCCGCAGACCGGCAGGGCGGAGCCGAACGGCACGTCGATCGTCGACGTCACCAATTCCTCGCAGCCGAAATATCTGCGCCATCTCCCGGGCCAGGAAGGAAAATATGAAGGGGGCGGCGCGCAGATGGTGCGGATCTGTGACGGCAAGGCATTGCCGAAGGGCGATCGCAACGCGGTTTACATGCTCAGGACGTTTGGCGGCGAGGCGCATGAGATCTGGAATGTCGCCGATCCCGCCAATCCCGTGCTGATCACGCGGATCGCCGGCCTGAAGGACACGCACAAGAACTGGTGGGAGTGCGACACCGGCATTGCCTTCCTGGTTTCGGGCGCGCCGGACTGGCGCACACGCCGCATGACGCAGGTCTACGATCTCTCCGATCCTGCGCATCCGCAGAAGATCCGCGATTTCGGCCTGCCTGGCCAGGAGCCGGGCTCGACCGGCGCGGTGCCGACCGAACTGCATGGGCCGATCTCGACCGGGCCTTCCGGCAACCGGGTCTATTTCGGCTACGGTACCAACAAGGGCGGCATCTTGCAGATTGTCGACCGCGAGAAGCTGCTCAACGGGCCCAAGGAGCCGACCCCTGACAATCTGCGGCTGCCGGAAATTGCGCGGCTGCCGATGTCGGCATTCAACGGCGCCCACACGACCTTTCCGATGCTTGGCATGCCGATTGCGGAATTCGCGCGCGACAAGGACGGCAAGACCCGCGACATCGTGATGATCGTCGATGAGGCGATCCTGAACGAATGCAACGAGCCGCGGCAGATGGTGTGGTTCGCCGACGTCACTGTCGAGAACCGGCCGATGATGATCTCGAGCTACACCGTGCCAGAAGCGAGCGGAACGTTTTGCGAGCGGGGCGGGCGGTTCGGCGCGCATTCCTCCAACGAGAGCATGGCGCCGGTGTTCTACAAGAAGATGGCCTTCATCGCCTTCTTCAATGCAGGCGTTCGCGCCCTCGACATTCGCGATCCCTTTCATCCCGCCGAGGTCGGCTATTTCATTCCGGCGATCACGGCGGCGACCGACAAGCGCTGCGTCAAGATCGATGACAAGCACCGCTGCAAGGTCGCGATCCAGACCAACAATGTCGAAACCGACGAGCGCGGCTACATCTACATCGTCGACCGCGCCAACACCGGCCTGCACATTCTGGAACTGACCGGCTCGGCGCGCGCCGTCGCCGGCCTGCCGTAAGGGGCCGGCGATGCGCCGCTGGCCGGTCATCGCGTTCGCCACCATCGCGCTCGGTGCGCTGTCGGGCGCTGCGGCCTACCAGCATGCAGGGTCGTTTCAGCACGAAGGGAATGGCGAGTGGCGGGAAATCCCTTGGCCGTTCCCGCGCGATGGCTGGCCTGCCGGCAAGGCTTTTCGCTGTGATGGATGCGGCGGCGATGTCGCGATCTATCTACGGTCGAAGATCGGTTTCTGCAATTGCGACCGCGGCGTCGCCGACGACGATGAGGTCGATCGCGTCGCCGATGTCGATTTGATAAATGAGCGCTTTGTGCCCGTCAGCAGCGGACAGGTGGTGCGCGTGGCAGATATGCCGGGGCGGATCAGGACGTATGAGCTGCCGCCGGCCGCCAGCACGAGACACGCGGTAGGCATCGCCGTCTCGCGCCGCTGCGATCTCCTCGTCGCGGTCGCGCATGGCAACGGCGACGCGTCGGAGATAGGGCGCGCCGCGCTGGCGTTTCTGGCTACAAATGAGATGACCCGCTGGGTGATCGCCGCGATGGAGGAACGGTGACGGTGCTTCTTAACCTCGCCCCAGCACTCTCCCCGTAAAGAATGGGCAGAGAGAGTCAGAGCGCGGCTTCCATCTGCGGCTCCCACATGCATAATGTCCTAACCGCCCTCACAGTCGGAACCCCACATGTCCCTCCAGGTCTATCTAGCCTTTGTCGCCGCCTGCATCGCACTCGCCTTGTTGCCCGGTCCAGTCGTCACGCTGTTGATCGCGAACGGGTTGCGGTACGGGACGCGCGCGGCGATGATCAATTGCGCCGGGGTACAAACCGCGATGGCGATCGTGATCGGCACCGTCGCCATCGGTCTGACCTCGCTGATGGCGACCATGGGTTACTGGTTCGACTGGGTGCGCTTTGCCGGTGCAGCCTACCTGATCTGGCTGGGCATCAAGCTGATCCGCGAGCCGGTCGAGGGCGTCAACGCCGACGAGCCGCCACCGCCGCCGCGCGGCGGCTTCTTCCTTCAGGGTTTTCTGGTGCTGCTCTCCAATCCGAAGGTGCTGATTTTCTTCGGCGCGTTCATCCCGCAGTTCATGGACATGGAGAAGCCTCATCTGCCGCAGGTGGCGCTGCTCGGCATCACCTTCATGGTGATCGCCGCCTCGACCGATGCGATTTACGCGCTGCTGGCCGGTCGGGCGCGAAAATTCTTCTCCAAGCAGCGGACGCGGCTGGTGTCGCGCGTCTCCGGCGGCGTCATGATCGGCGGCGGCATCTGGCTGGCGCTGACACGGGCGCGCTGATTCTACGGCCCCTGCCTCGAGCGCATCAGCGACGGCGTTTCCCGTAATACGGGTTGGTCACGCATTGCGCCGAGCGGCCGGATGCGACTGCTTTGCACTGCGCCATCGACCCAAAGCGGCATGAAATGCCGCCCTGAGGCCCGTACGACTGCAGGCAAACCGGGTAAGCCGGATCATACATCTGGGCTTGCGCGGGCAGCGTCGTCGGGCCCAGAACCAGCACGACTGAAATGGTCAATGCGCGCATCATAACTCTCCCGACGCACTTTTCCGGATCATGGTCTAGCGCCTGGACTTCGGCTAGGACAACGCTGCTGTTTGATCCAGATCAAAGGCGCTGCGGGCGATCGGTAAGGTGGGGTGACCGAATACTGCACGTTGGATCAATAGCAAACGCTGCCGGTTCACGCTTCGATGGGATTGCGGCCGCAGCTTGCCGGCACCCACCCCGCCAAGCGTGCTCGTGCGCTGGCGAGACCCCAGGGCTCACCCCCTCAAACGGCCAGGGCGGTCTTGCCGGCAGGCCGCACTGTGTGGGCCAAAGGAGGGGCATCCCTTGGAGACGATACATCTGGACTGTCCGAAATGCGGACGGAAAATGATCCTGGTCGCAACGCGCGACGGCAAGATCCCTGCGGTCATGCAGTGCCCGACATGCGACCGTCCCGACCCGCTGAAATCCGAAATCGTCGAAGGCTGGATCAGCTCGCTTCGGCCGCCTGCGTGACCCGCAGCTCGCCGCTGCAATCTCGTGTCAGGGCTCAATGAATGGCCAACATCGTCGCCATTTAGGAGCGAAGCGAGAGCCACGGGGGCAGTAGGCTCCCTCCCCCACAAGTGGGGAGGGAACGTACCTCGTGCATGGCATGCCGGGCGGAACCAGCAGCCCAAGGCAATCGGGGTCAAATCAACCGCTGCGCCCGCAGTGCCACTTCGATCTCGCCAAGGATCCGCGCCAGCCGCTCCGCCCATGCCTTCTCGCCCGCGGGATCTGAGATCAGGTCCTGGCGGATCTCGATTCCCGTGTTCATCAGCCCGCGCGCCTCGCCGTGGACGGGGATCGTGTAGTCGGTCTCGTCGCTGACGGCATAGGGCTCGTTGTCGCCGACCACGAGATCGCCCTCGGCGCGCAACAGTTTCAGAAGCAGCGGCGCCAGATGCGTGTCGCGGTGGTAGAGCGTGCCGATGTGCCAGGGCCGCGCGATCCCGGCATAGACGGGCGTAAAGCTGTGCAGGGATACCAGCACCGTCGGCATGCCTGCGTTGCCGCGCTGGTCGATGATCTCGCCGATGCGGCGGTGGTAGGGATCGAATATCTGCGCACGCCGGATCGCGGCAGCTTCGCGCGAAATGCCTTCGTTGCCGGGTATCGTGGTCGCCTCGCTGATGCGCGGGATCGAGCTTGCGACATGGGGCGGGCGGTTGCAGTCGATCACGAGGCGCGAGTATCGCTGCACGATCAGATGCGCATCCAGATGCGCAGACAGCGCTTCCGCGACGCCGGCGATCCCGATGTCCAAGGCGATATGGCGCGTCAGTTCGCTCTCGCTCACGCCGAGATCGCCGAGCAGGCGCGGAATAAGCCTGCCGTAATGGTCACATGTGAGCAGAAACGGCGAGCGGCCTACTGCATTATATTCATGGACCGGAGGAACATCCTCGGCGCTGAGGAGTAGGGCTGTGCTTGCGGAGTCGTTCAAATCATTTTCCCTGAACCGGTGCCTATCGAAGCGGCAGCCCGATCTACAATTGAGCAGGATTCGGCCTAGATGAGACCTACCAGAATCGACGATTGTTTGACGATGCCGCTCCTGACCATCAATCACAAGACTGTTTATCGCTATACGCGCCCGGTCGCGTTCGGCGAACACCGCGTCATGCTGCGCCCGCTGCCGGGGCACGACCTGCACATCCGCGCCAGCCACCTCGAGATCGAGCCGCAGCCGATGCAGCTGCGCTGGATCCACGACGTGTTTGGCAACAGCGTGGCGATCGCGACCTTCGACGAGCGCGCCGACACGCTATCGTTCACCGCGACCGCGACCGTCGAGCACAGTCCGGCGGAAGAGTTCGCGCTGACGCCGGACGATCCGGCCTATTTCTATCCGTTCCTCTATGACGACGAGGAGTTTCCGGACCTGTTGCAGTTCGTCACGCCGCAATATGGCGATCCCAACGGCGAGCTGTCGGCCTGGGCGCGGCAATTTCTCGACGCCGAGGCGCCGACGCCGACGTTCAAGATTCTCAGCGGCATGACGCACGGCATTCGCAAGGCCTTCATCTATCGCAAGCGCCATGAGCAGGGCACCCAGCATCCGCTCGACACGCTGCAGACCGGCTCGGGCACCTGCCGCGACTATGCGCTGTTCATGATCGAGGCGCTGCGCCGGCTCGGCATCGCCGCGCGCTTCGTCTCCGGCTACATCTTCATTCCCGGCGACGGCGCGCATGGTTATGTCGGCGGCGGCTCGACCCATGCCTGGGTGCAGGTCTACCTGCCGAGTGCAGGGTGGATCGAGTTCGACCCGACCAACGGCATCGTCGGCACCCGCGATCTTGTCCGCGTCGCGGTCGCCCGCGATCCGCGCCAGGCGATCCCGCTGCACGGCACTTATCTGGGCTCAGCGGATGAATTCGCCGGCATGGAGGTCGCTATCAGCGTCGTCGCGGCCGGCGAAGAGGCGGAAGTGGGGGAAGGGGTCCAGCAGGCGGAAGAGGTCTGATCCATGGAGATCAAGGTCGGCTTCGAGATTTCCTATGCGGCCGCGCAACCGACGCCGATGGTGATCATGCTCTCGATTCATCCCTCGCGCTTTGCCGACATCGTCGGCACCGAGCGCATTGTCGCCGAGCCTGACGTTCCGATCGGCTTCTATCGCGACAGCTTTGGCAATGTCTGTGGCCGCCTCGTCGCGCCCGCCGGCGGCGTCACGCTGCGCGGCGAGGCGCTGGTGCGCGATTCCGGCCTGCCCGACGCGGTGGTGCCGACCGCGCAGCAGGTGCCGATCGACCAGTTGCCCGACGATGTGCTGCTCTATCTGATGCCGAGCCGCTATTGCGAGACCGACAAGCTGACCGACATCGCCTGGTCGCTGTTCGGCACCACGCCGCCCGGCTGGGCACAGGTGCAGGCGATCGTCGACTTCGTGCACAACCACGTCACCTTCGGCTATCAGCACGCCCATCACATGAAGTCGGCGCATGACGTCTACGAGCAGGGCGCCGGCGTCTGCCGCGACTTCGCGCACCTGGCGCTGACCTTCTGCCGCTGCATGAACATTCCGGCGCGCTATTGCACCGGCTATCTCGGCGACATCGGCGTGCCGCGCAGCCCCGCGCCGATGGATTTCTCCGGCTGGTTCCAGGTCTACCTCTCGGGACAGTGGTACACCTTCGACGCCCGCCACAACGTCCCCCGCATCGGCCGCGTCCTGATGGGTACCGGGCGGGATGCAGCCGACGTCGCGCTGACCACGAGCTTTGGCCGGATGGATCTGGTGAAGTTTTTCGTCGTCAGCGACGAGGTCGTGCCGGCGTAGCTGCCTGCCAGAGCCGTCATTGCCTGCGACAAACGCGAAGCGTTTGCGCAAGGGAGCGAAGCGACGAAGCAATCCACCTTTCCGCGCATGAGGCGGCAATGGATTGCTTCGCTTCGCTCGCAATGACATAGAAGGCCATGATTTCAGATCGTCTCTTCGTCTACGGCACGCTGATGCGCGGCTTCGACCATCCGATGGCGCAGCTCTTGTCGCGTAGCGCGGATTTTTTGGGCACCGCGACCTGCCGCGGCCGGCTCTATCGCATCAAGCATTATCCGGGGCTGGTGCTGTCAGACAATCCGGCCGACATCGTGTTCGGCGAACTATATCGCCTGCGCGACCGCGACGCCTTGCTCGGCGAACTCGACATGTATGAAGCCTGCGGCGAAGGCTTTCCGGAGCCGACCGAATACGTCCGCCGCATGCTGCCGCTGGCGCTGGAAGACGGCAGCACCGGCGAGGCGTGGACTTATGTCTACAACTGGCCCGTCACCGGCCTGCCGCAGATCGCATCGGGGAAGTTTCTGGAGGCGTGAGTCTCTTGTCCCGGACGCGGTGCATCGATCGCGGCGATGCGAAGCGAGACCTACCCCGCATCCAGCCGCTCGCGCTCCATCCTTATATCGATCTCGCGCTCGACAAATTTCCATTCCTCGGTGGCGCGCAGCGTGCGGACCAACTCCTCGAATTCGTCGGCATGCGCCGGGGCGTATTCGAACCAGGTCAGGAAGTCGAAGGGCTCGCCGAGATCGCGGCTGTGGAAGAGCTGGCGGGCGACCGCTGGCAGATGTTTCAGGCTGCTCGCGATGTGCTGGGATTTGTCCTCGAAAATCTGCCGCCGCTCCTCCTGCGTCAGCTCCCACCAAGCCGCCGATTTCTTGATCGGGATCAGCGCGGCATAGGTCGCCTCGGGGCGGCCGATCTCGGCAGGCGAGGCGTCGAGCTGTTGCTTCTCGGCGCGCTCGGCATAGCGCAGATGGCTGGCGACGCCGGCAAGCCGCCAGGCGGTCGGCGAGGGCATGATCGGCAGCGTGATGGACAGCGTATGCACGACCGACACCGAAGGCGTCGGCGCCAGCGACGCTCCCTTGACGGGCGCGAACCGCGTCACCCGCCACGCCCCGCTCCTGCCACCCCGGAAGATCGTGAACATGAACGGGATGGAAGCGCGGAACGGGAAGGGATTCAAGCAGGGTCGGCGCCCGCGTACGCCGTCAGGCCCGCCCCTGACCCGGGCATCCACGTCTTTCTTTGCTGTGGCGGGCTATGGCGGCGAGCGATAGTGCCACTTTCCGTCCTGTGAATAGCGGCGAGAAGCCTGATAAACATCGCTTTCGGAGCCCGCCTCCCTATATCCATGCTCGGTTGGCAATCGCCCAGGCAAAAGCTTAACTTATGCGCTTCACCCCCCAATTCCTCGAAGAGCTGCGCGCCCGGCTTCCGGTCTCCGAAGTCGTCGGTCGGCGCGTGAAGCTGAAAAAGGCGGGGCGGGAGTTCAAGGGGCTGTCGCCGTTCCAGCAGGAGAAGACGCCTTCGTTCACGGTCAACGACCAGAAGCAGTTTTACCACGACTTCTCGACCGGCAAGCACGGCAACATCTTCGACTTCGTCATGGAGACGGAAGGCGTTTCGTTCCCCGAGGCCGTCGAGCGCCTCGCCTCCATGGCCGGCATGCCGCTGCCGGCGGCAACCCCGGACGCCGCGCGCCACGAGCAGCGCCGCAAGACGCTGCACGATGTGATGGAACTCGCGGCCAAATTCTTTGCCGACACGCTCGCCTCCCGCAACGGCGCCAAGGCACGCGGCTATCTCGGCGACCGCGCCATTTCGCCGGCGACGCAGCTCCAGTTTCGCCTAGGGTATGCGCCGCCGGATCGGTTTGCGCTGAAGGAGCATCTGGGCGCGCAGGGCATTTCCACCGAGGACATGGTGGAAGCCGGGCTACTCGTAGCCGGCGACGACATCCCCGTTCCCTATGACCGCTTCCGCGACCGCGTGATGTTTCCGATCACCGATGCCAGGGGCCGCGTCATCGCCTTCGGCGGCCGCGCGCTGGAAAAGGACGTTCCGGCAAAATATCTGAACTCGCCGGAGACGCCGCTCTTCCACAAGGGCGACAATCTCTACAACCTCGCCACCGCGCGGCAGGCGACGCACAACGGCGCGCCGCTGATCGTGGTCGAGGGCTATGTCGACGTCATCGCCATGGTCACCGCCGGCTTCGGCGGCGCCGTCGCCCCGCTCGGCACGGCCTTGACCGAAAACCAGCTTGCGCTGCTCTGGAGGATGGCGGACGAGCCGATCCTCTGCTTCGACGGCGACCGCGCCGGGCAGAAGGCCGCCTACCGCGCCGCGGATCTCGCGTTTCCCAATCTCGCGCCCGGCAAAAGCCTGCGCTTTGCCCTGCTACCGGAGGGGCAGGACCCGGACGACCTCGCGCGCACCGGCGGCCGCGTCGCGATCGAGGAAGTGATTTCTGCCGCGCGCGGACTCGCCGACATGATCTGGTCGCGCGAGATCGAGGGCGGGACGTTTGCCACCCCCGAACGGCGCGCCGCGCTGGAAGCGCGCATCAACGAACTTTCCAACGGCATCCGCGACGAGGTTGTGCGCCGCTATTACCGCCAGGATCTCGCCGAGCGCCTGCAGCGCACCTTTGCGCCGCAAGGCGGGGGCGGCAGTTACGGAAGAGGTAATTTCCGGTCCGGCCGCGGCGAATCACCCCGCGCGTTTGCCCCGCGCGGAGCGGCTCCGGCCGGCCGATTCGCCCCCCGCGGCGGCCGTCCCGGGGCAGCCCTGGGGATCGCGCCCGGCCCCTACCAGGCGGCGAGCCCCCAGCTCGCGACCAGTCCGATCATGCGGGGACAGCGTAGCGCCATGTCCCGCCGCGAGGCGCTGATCCTGCAATCCCTCATTAACCACCCCTGGCTGTTGCACGACCATCTGGAGGAGGTGGCCGCCCTGGAACTGGCCCATCCCGAGGCCAACAAGCTCCGCGCCGGCATTATCGCGGCCTTCGCCAACGACCATCACCATTCCCCTGACGTCGAAGAGCAGGCCGAGAAAATGCGCGGCGATCTCGAAATCCGTGGATTAAGCGAGATTCTTCAACGGGTTGAGCGGGCGATCACGACCGCTGCCGTGTGGGCTGCAAGGCCGGGCGCGGCCCGCGAGGATGTTTTGGCCACCTGGCAGCAACTGGTTGTCTTGCATCAGAAAACACATGCCCTACTTAGGGAGAAGAAAGATGCCGAATTGGCGTTGGCTGAGGAGACCAGCGAGGCCAATCTGGCATGGCTGAAGGATGTCGGCGCCCGGCTGGACTCCCTCGACGGCACCGAGGCCCTGATCGAGGGTTTTGGGGAGCTTTCGGGCCGGTTCCGTAAAAGCGTTTGACGTTTAAAAAATGATGCGGACGGCCTTGGCCTGGCCCGCGAAAAGACTCGCCAAATCCATGATTTGGCGGCAAAAACAGGGTTAAGCGAAGCTTAAGGGCCCTTCGGGCTACGAAAGACAGAAACCGACGAATTGGAATTCGGGGTGGCGACGGTCTGCGCCGCCCTTTGCGCGTCGTAACCATGGTGCGGAAAAGCGGGTGCCGCTTTCCTCTCGTCATGCGAAGGCGAATGAACAGAACGGGGTGACGATCGCTCGACGTCATCTCGAACGAATTGAGTGAACAACTTGCGGGCCGGTGTGACGCACGCCCGCATGAAGCGCGTTTCGGGAGCTTGATGAATGGCCACCAAGGCAAAGACGCTGCAGGTTAAGGACAAGGAAAAAGACGACAAGGCAGCGGACGCCCCCGAGAAGGACAGCCCCGACGCACCGTCGCCGTTGCTCGACCTCTCGGATGCCGCCGTCAAGAAGATGATCAAGCAGGCCAAGAAGCGCGGCTTCGTGACCTTCGATCAGCTCAACGAAGTCTTGCCCTCCGATACCACCTCGCCCGAGCAGATCGAGGACATCATGTCGATGCTCTCCGACATGGGCATCAACGTCTCCGAGGCCGAGGAGGCCGACGAGGAGGCCGAGAAGGAAGAGGCCGACGACGACACCGACAACGAGCTTGTCGAGGTCACCGCAAAGGCCGTCACCGAGGTCAAGAAGTCCGAGCCCGGCGAGCGCACCGACGATCCCGTCCGCATGTATCTGCGCGAGATGGGCACGGTGGAGTTGCTGTCGCGCGAAGGCGAAATCGCGATCGCGAAACGCATCGAGGCCGGCCGCGAGGCGATGATCGCGGGCCTCTGCGAAAGCCCGCTGACCTTCCAGGCCATCATCATCTGGCGCGACGAACTCAACGAAGGAAAGATCTTCCTTCGCGACATCATCGATCTCGAAGCCACCTACGCCGGCCCCGACGCCAAGAACAACATGAACCCGGCGATGATCGCAGCCCCCGCCGAAGGCGCTCCCGCCAATGGCGAGGCCGCGCCCGCGCATGTCGCGCCGCCGGCCGCTCCGCCGTCGCCGACCCCGTTCCGCGCCGCGCCCGCCGGCGAAGCCGAGGTCGAGGAGAAGGATCCGGCAGAGGCCGCCGCCGAAGGCGACATGGATGACGACGAGTTCGAAAACCAGATGTCGCTCGCGGCCATCGAGGCCGAGCTGAAGCCGAAGGTAGTCGAGACCTTCGACAAGATCGCTTCCGAATACAAGAAGCTGCGGCGTCTTCAAGAACAGGACATCGCCAACCAGCTTCAGAGCGAGTCGCTCTCGCCCTCGCAGGAGCGCAAGTACAAGAAGCTGAAGGACGAGATCATCGTCGAGGTGAAGTCGCTGCGCCTGAACCAGGCTCGCATCGACTCGCTCGTCGAGCAGCTCTACGACATCAACAAGAAGCTGGTCTCGTTCGAGGGCCGCCTGCTGCGTCTGGGCGACAGCCACGGCGTCGCGCGCGAGGACTTTTTGCGCAACTACCAGGGCTCGGAGCTCGATCCGCGCTGGCTCAACCGTGTCTCGAAGCTCTCGGCCAAAGGCTGGAAGAATTTCGTCCACCACGAGAAGGACCGCATCAAGGAGCTGCGTCACGAGATCCAGTCGCTGGCGGCGCTCACCGGTCTTGAGATCGGCGAATTCCGCAAGATCGTGCACGGCGTGCAGAAGGGCGAGCGCGAGGCGCGCCAGGCCAAGAAGGAAATGGTCGAGGCCAACCTGCGTCTCGTGATCTCGATCGCCAAGAAGTACACCAACCGCGGCCTGCAGTTCCTCGATCTGATCCAGGAAGGCAACATCGGCCTGATGAAGGCGGTCGATAAGTTCGAATACCGCCGCGGCTACAAGTTCTCGACCTACGCCACGTGGTGGATCCGGCAGGCGATCACACGCAGCATTGCGGATCAGGCACGCACCATCCGCATCCCCGTGCACATGATCGAGACCATCAACAAGATCGTGCGCACCTCTCGCCAGATGCTCAACGAGATCGGCCGCGAGCCGACCCCGGAAGAGCTCGCCGAAAAGCTCGGCATGCCCTTGGAGAAGGTCCGCAAGGTCCTCAAGATCGCGAAAGAGCCGCTCTCGCTGGAGACGCCCGTCGGTGATGAAGAAGATTCACACCTCGGCGATTTCATCGAGGACAAGAACGCGATCCTCCCCATCGATGCGGCGATCCAGTCCAATTTGCGCGAAACCACCACGCGCGTTTTGGCCTCGCTCACCCCGCGCGAGGAGCGCGTGCTCCGCATGCGCTTCGGCATCGGCATGAACACCGACCACACGCTGGAAGAAGTCGGCCAGCAGTTCTCGGTCACCCGCGAACGTATTCGTCAGATCGAAGCCAAGGCGCTGCGCAAGCTGAAGCATCCGTCACGGTCGCGCAAGCTGCGGAGCTTCCTGGATAACTGATTTTGTCAGTCAGTATTGACTGTCATTGCCGGGCTTGACCGGCAATCCATCGAAAAGAAACGGCGGGCCGAGGCCCGCCGTTTTTGTTTATCTACTTCTTCTTCGCGCCTACCCGGCTGATGCTCTTGATCTTGAGTTGCGGCCGGCCGGATTTCTCGGCGATTTCGCGATCCTGCTCGCTCAAATACGCGCGCGCCGGCTCATCGCCATCGAGCCCGCCGAGCAGTTCGGCGGGCACGCGGCGGTTGGAGCGCTGGGAATCGTCTTCATAAACGACGTTGAAAAAGGCGAATTCGCCTTTGGGATTGGTTCCGGGTTTTTTCGGCATGCGCGGCTTGTCCCCGATCGGGGCGCCGCTGTCAAAGAAAATAACCCGCGTTGCGCGCCGATCTGCCCTGCGCGATCGGCGGAGAAAGCCCGTGCGAAGCGAGAGCGGTAAATCAAGAGCTGAGCGGTCTCGACGGGCAACTGTCGGCTGGCGACACTGCCAGGCTAACGCCGCCGGTGACGCGATTTGTTTATGACGGCTTTGGCGGCATACTGTTCGCCTGGAACAAACGGAAGGGGCGGTGGTGATGCCGGCGGCCTCCAACACGAAGAGCGATCTCGCATCGGTGCTGATCGCGTGCTGCCTTGCCATGCTGGCGGTGGGCGACAACAGTACGGCGATCATGGCGGCGCTCCCCGACATGAAAGCCAGCCTGCAGCTTGGTCCGGCGGAAGTCGAATGGGTGGTCAATGCGTATCTCCTGACGGCCGCGATCTTCATCATCGTCGGTGGCGGCGCGGCGGACCAACTCGGAGCGCGCAGGTCCTCGGTTGCCGGCATCGCCTTGTTCGCCCTCGTTTCGCTGCTCATTGCGCTTGCGCCGACAGGCTCGGTCGTGGTCGGCGCACGCGCGCTGCAAGGGCTCGGAGCCGCGTTTGCGGTGGCCGGCACGCTCGCGGCAGTGTCCGAAGCCGCGCCTGATGCAAAACGGGCGGAGGCGATCGGCGCCTGGACCGGCTTTCTGATGCTCGGCTTCAGCATCGGGCCACTTATCGGCGGGGCGGTGACGCATTACGCGGGCTGGCGCTTTATCTTCTGGCTGAACGTCGCCGCCATGGTGCCCGCCGCGCTGATGCTGCAGCGGCATCCCGGCGCGGGCGGCCGACGCGCGATTTCGATGGACTGGGTGGGCCTCGGCATTCTCGCCGTCTTCATGGTGACGCTGATATCGGGATTGCAGGCGCTGGCGCATGTCCGCACCAATCCGCTGGCCGCCATTGTCCCGCTCGCGCTGGCCGTGATGGCGTTCATTGCATTGATCCGGACGGAGACACGGCGTCCGCAGCCGCTGGTCGATTTCGCCCTGTTCGCGAACCGGAATTTCGCGATCGCCGCCGGCCTGTTGTTTCTCGTGATGTTCGACATCATGACGCTGCTGCTCTACTACAACCTCTTTGCGCAATCTGCCGACGGCCTCGATATGTCAGCCATTGCGGCCGGCCTTTCCCTCTTGCCGCTCTCGATTGCGCTGTTCGCCTTCGCGCGCGCGGCTCCAATGATTGCAATGCGGATCGGTGTGCGGCGCATGCTGACAGGCGGATCGCTTTTGCTCGCCGTCGGCTGCGCCATCGTCTGGTTGTCGTTTCAGACGAACGCGAAGTTCGCTGCTCTGATGCCCGGCCTGTTTGTCGCCGGCGCAGGGATAGCGGTCATCTACGCCTCGGCGCCGCGGCTCGGACTTGCGACACTGCCGCAACTGCAGGCGGGGAAGGGCTCCGGCATGCTCAATTCGTGCAGCTTTCTCGGCGGAACAGTCGGGGTGACGTTCGGGGGCATCGTATTCGCGCTCGCCGGATTCTCCGGCGTGCTTGTGCTGCTGGGAATTTCGGCACTGGCGAGCGCTGCGCTCTGCCTTCGGCTAAGGACGGAATGAAACTGCGCTTTATCTGAGGGAAATCTGCAAATCTCCGCCCAGCTTTGATCGCGGTCATCAGCCACGCTCCGCGGCGTGCATCACGTCCCCAACCCGAGCGCCGCCGCCATCTGGGCACCGCTTCGCCGTTTTATCGCGGGCGAATATCGCCTCGGCCGCTTCATGGCGCGCCGCCGCGCGACATCAGCGGTTTACGAATTCTTCCGCTTTGGCGTGAAGCAGGCATGGGCCTGCCTGTTCGGCGGCATCGCCGTGTTCCTGATGATCGCCACCTGGCGGTTCTATCCGGCGAGCGCGCCGCTCGCGCGCTACGACTTCCTGTTTCTCTGCATGATCGCCGTTCAGATCGCGCTGCTCGCCGGCCGGCTGGAGACGCTGGAAGAAGCCAAGGTGATCCTGATCTATCACCTCGTCGGCACGGTGATGGAGCTCTTCAAGACCGAGGTCGGCTCCTGGATCTACCCGGAGCCGAATTTTATCCGGATCGGCGGCGTGCCGCTGTTCTCCGGCTTCATGTATTCCTGCATAGGCAGCTATATCTGTCGCGCCTGGCGTCTGTTCGATTTCGAATTCACCGGTCACCCGCGTCGACTCGCGCTGGCTGTGCTCAGCGTCGCGATCTATGTCAACTTCTTCAGCCATCACTACATGCTCGATCTGCGCTGGCTGCTGTTCACTCTTGCGGGCTGGCTCTTCTTCCACACCCGCGTCTATTTCAGGGTCTGGCACGCGCAACGTTCGATGCCGCTGTTGCTCGGGCTCGTGCTGGTAACGCTGTTCATCTGGTTTTCGGAAAACATCGGCACGTTCACAAAAACCTGGGTCTATCCATCGCAGCGGCACGGCTGGTCGATGGTATCCGTCGACAAGATCGGCTCGTGGTTTCTGCTGCTGATCATCAGCTACACGCTGGTGAGCCTGATCAACAAGCCGAGGCAGAGGCGGGGGGATGATCGTGCGACCAGTGTCCGGGAACAGCTCAATCGCACGCCGGATTTTTCGCATCCCCGATCGTGAGGAAGGTGATCGTGGCAGGCAGCAGCTCAACCGTATCAGGTGACGCTGTCACCGCGGCAAGCTGCGGAAGTTTCTCATTCGGGCCAAGCTCCAGGACCGTTCCATTGAGCTTCACGGCTTCGCTTTGCAGATCATCCGCCGACAGCGTGTAGCGTTCGCCGGCCTCGGGCAATCGCAGCGCTGCGGCATCCGTCCTGCTGGTATTGATGGCAAGCAGCGTGACGGCCCCACGAATGCCGCGCCGGCAATGCGCGTAGAGATGCATCCCCTTGTGCCTGCCGGCGTCGAGAACCATCGTGCCCATCAGGGCGCGCCACAGCAGCGCCGCCCAATAGTTCGGCCGCGGGCGGAACGTCCTCTCGTCAAGCAGGCCGTAATCGCTCGCAGCCAGCGTGTTGTGCGCAACCATTTGGACGCCGGCCCTGGCAAGCCGGCCAAGTTGATCGAGATATCGAAACGTATCGAGGAAAGTGGAAGCCCAGGGATTACCGCCGCAAGCTGCCTCGGCGGTTTCGGTCAGCCACATCGGCTTGTCAGCTGCAAACTCGTCCCTTAGCGACTGGTAGAACGCGCGCGTCCGGTCGGTGCTATCAAGCCAGTCTTCCGAAAGCGCGGCCTCCGGCGTGGTCTGGCCCGGAATGCCGGAGCATCGTTGCGAGAGCGCGCCGTAGTGGTGATAGGAAAAAGCGTCGATGCCAGGTCCGGACGCTGCCAGCAAGTCTCGCGTGATGATGAAATCAGCGCTGGATTGTCTGGACGATTGCTGCGCTGTCTCGCCGATCGAACCGGGACCCAGAACGATCACATCCGGTTCGCTTGCCTTGATGAACGCAACAAAGGCTTTGAAGTCCCGCCCATAAGCTGCCGCGTCGTATCCCTTGGGTGCGCCGCCCATCGCGGCCAGCGTCGGCTCATTCATGAACTCGGCGGCGGCAATTCTGCCACCGGCGGATTTTGTGTAGGCGAAGATGCGACGCGCCTGATCGCTCTGCCATTGACCTGCTGCGTCCCGGACACCGGGGCCTGTTGCCATCGAGGTCACGATCTCTGCGCTGACAGCGCCGGCAAAGTCGATGACAGCTTTCCAGCGTTCGCGGCTAAGCACCGCGCGGAAACCGTCGGGCGGCGTCGAGGGCGCCTCATCGTTCTCGGCGAAGTATGTGGTGTTGGCCCAGGTGCCGCTGACGCGCAGGTAAGCAGGAGCCAGCGCCGCAGCCAATGTGCGCAGTCGCGGATTCGATAGGTCGATGGGCTGGCGATATTCGTAGAGGTCGGGATTCCCGCCCCTTGGCATGTTTCCGGCGTTGACGGCGCCGCGATCCGATGGCGCCAGGCTACTTGCCCTGTAAGGCTTCCAGAAGCGTCCCCCGGTTACCTCGACCATTTCCAAATTGTACGATTGAAAGCGCTCGTCGATGGTACCGAGCCGGGGCAATCGTGAAGGGTCTACGAAAAGCGTTGGCGCCTGCGCGGCTGCCTTCTGGCTTCCGGCCAGCGCGGCGACCACAATTCCCATTCCGACTTTGAAACCACTGGACCTGGGCATAGCCATTGTCCTTGGCAGCCAAAGCGGGCCTAGGCCCACGCGTTGATGCTACGGCGCCACCAGCTCCACCCGCCGGTTCAGCGCGCGGCCGGCCTCGGTGGCGTTGGAGCCGGCCGGCGCCAGCAGTCCGACACCCGCGGTGCGCAGCCGTGGCGCACCGATGCCGTAGTTCTTCACCAGCTCGGCGGCGATCGCCTCGGCGCGGCGTCGCGACAGATCAAGATTGTAGGCGAATGGCCCCTGGTTGTCGGTGTGGCCGACGATGAAGACGCTGAGTCCGACCTGAGCGGTCAGCAGCTTCGCGATCTGCTCGAGGGTGGGGCGGCTTTCGGGCTTCACCTCGGCCCTGTCGGTATCGAAATAGATCCCGTAGAGCGCGATGCGGCCGGTCTCGCGGAGGCCCTTGGCCATGCTAGCCGCGTCCACCATCTTGTTCTCGATCGCTGCTGGCACGGCGATGACGAGCTGCGCATAGATGTCGCGGTTGTTCTCGCTGACGATGAGGCTGACAAAAGTCTCGCGGCCGCCGTCCACCTTGCGTCCCGCAAAATAGCGGTAGTTGAAACCGTCCACCCACATCTGCGGGATCGGCAGCGCGTCGATCGCCTCGGAAAAGGGAATGCCGCCGCAGGCCTCGACGTCGCAGGCAAGCAGCGTCTCAAAGCCGGCCTTCGCCAGCTGGGTTTCAAAATTGCGCGACACCTCCAGGATCGAGGGACCGGGATTGGTGCGATAGGCGATGCGGGTGATGCGGCCTTCCAGCCGCCGCGCGTCGGTGGGCTGGCCGTCCTTGAACGCGGCCCCTTGCATCCGCGCCGCATCAAAATCCTTCACCTCGTATCCCGTGATGACGCTGCCGCCGAAGCGGCCGATGCCGGGATAATCCTTTGCGCCGATCACGTCGCGCGTCTGCGCGGCCGCGTTCGTCATCGCGCCGAGCGACATAGCGAGCAGCAGGAGGATCAGCCTCAACAGTCTGTGCGGTCGGGTCATCGGAAATCCATTTGTTCGAGAAAAGATCGATGGAAAGGGAACGCGGCCGGCAGATCAGCCGGTTCAAATGAGCCGCAATCATGGCCGTTTTCGGGGAGATTCTGCCCCCCATGCATCGGCTGCAACCCTCGAAGCGCGGCCAAGGACGTGCTAGAAGCCAATGCTTATTTGCAGTCTCTCTCAGGAATGGCTTTTCCATGCTCCGCATCGCATTTGCTTTCAGCGCCACCCTGGCAATGTTCGCATGCTTCAACTCCCAAGCCCACGCCGCCCAATGCGGCAACTCGTCCGCCGGTTACGAATCCTGGAAACAGCAATTCGCCGGCGAGGCTCGCGCCAAGGGCGTCAGCGCTTCGACCATCCAGGCCCTGATGGCGACCAACTATGCGCAGGCGACCATCAATGCCGATCGCGGCCAGCGCAGTTTCAGTCTCTCGCTCGATCAGTTTTTAGCCAAGCGCGGCGCCACGACCATCGTCGCGAAAGGGCGGCAGCTCAAGCGGTCGCAGGGCGCGCTGTTCGCCTCGATTCAGGAGCGCTATGGCGTGCCGCCGGGACCGCTGCTGGCGATCTGGGGAATGGAGACCGGGTTCGGCAGCCAGCGCGGCAATCAGAACATGCTCGCCTCGATCGCGACGCTCGCCTATGACTGCCGGCGCTCGGCCTATTTCACCGAGCATCTTTACGCCGCGCTGCAATTGATCGACCGCGGCGCGCTGTCGCCCAGCCAGCGCGGCTCGATGCATGGCGAGGTAGGCCAGACGCAGTTCATGCCAAAAGCCATCCTGGCCTACGGCACCGGCAATCTCGAAAACTCGGCCAATGCGCTGATGTCGACCGCGAACTTTTTGAAGGCGCATGGCTGGCGCGCGGGCGCAGGCTACCAGCCGGGCGAGCCGAACTTTGCCGCCATCCAGGCCTGGAATGCCGCAGGCGTCTATCAGAAGGCAATCGCGCTGATGGGCCGGCAGATCGACGGAGGGGAATAGGGGGCTGCGACCGCGCTTTGCGTTCGACAGTTATCATCAAGCCAACAGGTCGTCGTCCCTGCGAAAGCAGGGACCCATAACCCCGGGCGCCAATTGGTCAAGCGAAGGCCGTCAACCACCTCGCCTTTAACAATATCGGCCGCGGCGTATGGGGCCCTGCTTTCGCAGGGCCGACGAGGTTTCGCGGGCGTTTTCCCCATGGCATGATCGGCCCGACAACTAATAAGGGATTCGCATGCGCATCATTCGTTGGGCCGTTTTTGTCGGCGTTGTCATCTGCTCCACCCCCACCTACGCCGCTCGCTGCGGCGGCGATTTCAACGCCTTCGTGGCGGCGATGTCGCAGGAGGCTCAGGCTGCCGGGATTTCGCAAGCGGTGATCAGCCAGGCGCTCGGTGGTGTCACGCAGGATCCGGCGGTGCTCGCTTTCGACCGCCGCCAGCGCGGCACCTTCAACAAGTCGTTCGAGCAATATGTCTCGACCCGCGTTGGCCCCGGGCGGATCAATATCGGCCGGCAGATGCTGCAGCGGCACGGCTCGTTGCTTTCGCGCATCGAGCAGAAGTTTGGCGTGCCGCCGGAGATCGTGGTCGCGATCTGGGGGCTGGAGAGCGATTTCGGCAAGGGCGATGTCGGCAAGATGCCGGTGATCCGCACGCTCGCCACCATGGCGCATGATTGCCGCCGCACCGAATTGTTCCAGGGCGAGCTGCTCGCCGCGCTCAAGATCGTGCAGCGCGGCGATCTCCCGTTGCGCGATCTGATCGGCGCCTTCGCCGGCGAGATCGGCCAGACGCAATTCCTGCCGTCGTCCTACATCAAATACGGCGTCGATTTCGACGGCAACGGCCACGTCGATCTGCGCCACAGCGTGCCCGATGTTCTCGCCTCCACGGCGAATTTGCTGCACGTGTCCGGCTTCAAGGGCGGCGCGCCCTACGGCGAGGGCACCGCGAATTTCGAAGCGATGCGTGAGTGGAACAGGGCGACGATCTATCGCAAGACGATCGGCTATTTTGCGGACAGGCTGATGGGGCGATAGCGACAGTCTCTCCGTCATTCCGGCGTCATTGCGAGCGAAGCGAAGCAATCTACGTCTCAGCAAGCCACGCTATGGATTGCTTAGCTGCGCTCGCAATGACGGCAAGAGAATTTTTGATTTCGAACCACGCCATCGCCCCACGCACGCTGCGCTCCTTCTCGCCTTGTGGGAAAAGGTAGCACGGACGCAGTCCGCGTCGGATGAGGGGTCTCTATCCGCGGAGACAGACCCCTCATCCGGCTCCCTGCCGCTTCGCGTCAGCATTCCCCTTCTCCCACAAAGGGAGAAGGGGAATGCTGGTCGAAGCTGGTGGCTAACGCCTCACTTCCCCTTCTTGCCCGACATCCGCTCAATCCGTTTCGCCAGCACCTTCCAATACGTCGCCGGCCGAAACCGCTGCAGCAGGTCCATGAACCTCGCGTCGTTGCCGATCAGAATCCGCGGCTGGTTTTTCTCGATGCCGGCGATGATGCGTTGCGCGGCAATCGGCGGCGTGGTTTTGGCGATCGCATCGAAACGGTCGATCGATTCCGCCCGGCGCGCATTGTCGGTGATGCCGCTTCCGGTGCGGGAGTTGCGAACGATGTTGGTCAGCACGCCGCCGGGATGCACCACCGACAATTTCACCGGGCTGTTGGCCATCGAAAGCTCATGCCGCAGGCTTTCCGAAAAACCGCGCACCGCGAATTTCGCGGCCGCATAGGCGGTCTGGCCGGGTGGGGCGATGATGCCGAAGATCGAGGACAGGTTGACGATATGCGCCTCGCGCTGTTTCGACAGATGCGGCAGGAACGCGCGGGTGCCGTGCACGACGCCCCAGAAATTGATGTTGATCAGCCATTCCATCTGCGCCTGGTCGACCTCGTCGAAGCTGCCCATCAGCGCGACGCCGGCATTGTTGATGACGATGTTGAGCGCGGGGTGCGCTGATATCGCCGCGTTCGCAAATTCCTGAATCTGGGCCGGCTCGCCGACATCGACACGATGGGTCGTGATGTTGCGCTTGCCGGCCTGGCCGATCTCGGCGGCGACCTCAAGCAAGCCGGCCTCGTCGCGGTCGGCGAGCGCCAGATCGCAGCCGCGTGCGGCGAGTTCGAATGCGAGTGCGCGGCCGATGCCGCTGGCGGCGCCGGTTATCGCGGCCGCGCTTCCGGATATCGCAGTCATCGGTATCTCACTCCATCAAATCAAAAAAATCGCGGGTTCCCATAATTTTTGCAAATTGGAACCGAACCATAAAGAGGTTTCCGCTCTTAGTGTCGAGTACCTGACAGAGTGATGCTTTCGACCGACGCGACTCCCCTTTGCAGGAGGCTGATATGGGACAATCAAAGCCCTTGGGACAGTCAAAACCCTCTCGCGCGACCGCCCTGATCGTCGAAGACGATCCGATGCAGCGGGACATGATTTGCCTGTTGCTGGAGGAAAGCGAGGTCGACGTCATCGAATGCGAAAGTGCGGAGGCTGCGGAACTGGTGTTGGAGCGCGCCGCCGGCAGCCTGGTCTTGATGATGACCGACGTGCAACTCGCCGGCAACATGGACGGTGTCGAGCTCGCGCACATCGCCAGGAAGTACAATCCCGAGATGGGCGTCATCGTCACCTCGGGCAAGCCGCTGCATCAGGAATTGCCCGACGGTGTGGAGTTTTGGGCCAAGCCATGGGCCCCGCTCGACGTGATCCGCACTGCGGAACGCATGATGCATGAACGGCGTCACGACCATGAGGCGCGCGCGCGTTAGTGAACAGGCGTCCCGCTTCCACGGCGGACGCCGCCGTGGTAATGGCAGGGCATGACGCTGTCGTTCCTGCTGACCTCCCTGATCGTGGTCGCGTCCCCCGGCACCGGCGTGCTCTACACGCTGGCGGTGGCGCTGACATCCGGCGCGCGGCCGAGCATCGCGGCGGCGTTCGGCTGCACGCTCGGCATCGTGCCGCATATGGTGGCCGCCATGCTCGGGCTCGCCGCGGTGCTGCATACCAGTGCCCTGGCGTTCGCCGTGCTGAAATGGTGCGGCGTTCTCTATCTGCTCTACATGGCCTGGCAGGCGCTGCGCGAGCGAGGGGCGCTTGCGGTCGATACGGGCGCGGCCGCAAAGGCGCGCTCCAGCCGGCGCGTCATCTTCACCGCCGTGCTGGTCAACATCCTCAATCCGAAACTGTCGATCTTCTTCCTCGCCTTCCTGCCGCAGTTCGTCGCCGTCGACGAGCCGCAGCCGCTGGCGCGGATGCTGGAATTGAGCGCGGCCTTCATGGCGATGACGTTTGCGGTGTTCGCAATCTACGGCCTGTTCGCCGCCGCGTTGCGCGACCGCGTCATCACAAGGCCGAAGGTGATGGCCTGGCTGCGCCGCAGCTTTGCTGCCGGCTTCGCTGCGCTCGGCGCCAAGCTCGCGTTCGCGGAGCGGTAGATTTTTTAGCGCGGCCGTCGTTGCGCACCGCCGGAATCAAAAAGGCGGACCCTTGGCCCGCCATTCTCCAAAATTCACCCGGAGTTGGGAGCCCGGGCGGAGCTGAGCACTCCACCCGGGCCGAAATTCACTTCTTCTTGGCTTTCTTGGCCTTCTTGGCCTTCTTCGCTTTCGCCTTCTTCGCTTTCTTAGCCATAGTATCCTCTCAAGGTTTTCATGGATTGAAACGCGACACCGAGGCATGCTTGGCGGAGGGCCAGCCTCGCAACATCCTCAATCATGATCCCAGCAGATTCGCAGGCCGCTGCCGCGTGCCGTCATGGCGTTGTCATCACGTTATCCACAGTTGTTATGCATTTTGACGCGATTTTTGGTCGAAATGCGCGCGGCCACCCGCCATCCGCATCGCGCGCATCATGCTTAACGATGTCCCAATGCGCGCGATCTTCATCAATTCAAAACCACGGTTTGGATTGGCCGATGGCGGTCAGGGTCCGTTAAGCGGCGCGGATGCACCTTGTTCCGCAAGACGACGGGGATCGTCGGCGAGGGAAGTCTCGGGGAAGTCTTGAGCGGTCGTTAGACAAGAGGGGAGACGGGACGCGCGCGTCCTGAGTTCGCGATGCTGAGCGTACCGACGCTGTGGACGGTGTTCGTCATCAATTTTCTGGCGCTGGGCCTGATCTGGGCCTACGTCATGCGCTGCTATCCGTCGTTCGAGGCGGCGCGGTTCTGGACCGGCTCGGCATTCACAGCGGCGGCCGGCGCGGCGATGGCGACGCTGCGCGTGATCTTTCCCGATACGCTGCTGCCGCTGCTGTTCGCCGGCACCGCGCTGATCCTGGCGATCTGCCTTGCCTCGATGGGGGTGCAGAAGTTCTTCGACCGCCCCCTGTCATGGCGCAACACCCTGCTCATCACCGGTCTCGGCACGATCGGTCTGTGGTTCTTCACCTTCGCGCACGACAGCGTGCCCGCGCGCATGACGGTCTTCACCATCGCCCAGACCTTGCCGATGGCGCTGAGCCTGAAGCTGTTGCTGAGCCGGCATGAGAGCCGGGTCAATCCGGGTGCCCGGCTCGCGGGCATCGTCACGATCCTGATTATGGCCGTGCTCGCGGTCAGGCTGGTCGGCGCGGTCACCGGCTTCGGCTTCTCCTACATGCATTTCAGCCCGGTCCAGTCGGTGGTGGTGCTGGTGCTGGTGTTCCTGTCGATGGCGCTGAATTTCGGCTTCCTGCTGATGGCGATGGACCGCCTGCGCAACGAAGTCGCGGACCTGGCGCTGCTCGATGATCTCACCGGCGTCGGCAACCGCCGCTATCTGCTGCAGCGGCTGACGGAAGAATGCATGCGCTCGGAGCGCAGCGGCCAGCCTTTCGCGCTGCTGGTGATCGATCTCGACGGCTTCAAGGGCATCAACGACACCCATGGCCACGCGGCCGGCGACGCCTGCCTGCAGCACTTCACCCTGATGGCGCAAACCCGGCTGCGGCCCGGCGACATGCTGGCGCGGACCGGTGGCGACGAGTTCTGCATCGTGCTGCCGTCCTCGACGCTGCGCGAGGGCGCCATGATCGCGCGCCGAGTCCTGGAGGTTTGCCGCGCGGACGCCGAACAATGCACCGGCAACGACATTCCGATCGCGGTGTCGATCGGCGTCGCGCAATGGAGCCGCGAGATGGGTGGCTATCCGGACCGCGTGATTGCGGCCGCCGACCATGCGCTGTACGACGCCAAGAAGGCCGGCCGCAACGGCTTTGCCACCTACGACCCGGCTCCGCCGCTGGTGCCCGAACCTGCGAGCCCGCCAATGCCTGATGTGGCCCTGCGCAAGCGGGCATAAAGCGTTTTCGAGCGAAGCATGCCCTCGGACTTGATCCGTGGGTGGCTACCGGTTCGCGTGAAGAAAACGCGTCCAACAAGAACCGGGCATGCTATTTGAGGGTCCGTCACCGGACCCTCGCGCATGAATCTTCGCCTCGTCGCGGCCGCACTGTTTGTCCTCGCACTTCCCGCGTGTGCTGTCGCGCAAGCGTCGGACCTCGCCGCAATCGCGCGGGCATCCGGCACGCCGGATATTCCCGGCCTGAAGATGGTCTGGCTGGCGCCGTGGGGCGACCTCGCCAAGGCCCATCCATGGCGCAACATCATCGTGCACCAGACCGAAGGCCCGGCCGGCTCCGCACGCGGCGGCGCGCTGGCGCAATCGAAAAAGCCGACGCGGCGCGGCGTCATGGTCTGGGTGGAGACCGATGGCACCGTGTACTGGGCGGTCGGCGAACATCTCGTCCCGACCCATGGCGACGGCGCCAACCGCAACGACAACAAATACATCGACAACGGTCCGACCTATCGGCAGGTGGTCGGCAACAATTCGGTCGGCGTCGAATTCGCCGGCAATTATCCCGACGTGACCCGTGGTCCCACCGAGGCGCAGATCGCGGCGTGGAAAATTTTGGTGAAGGTGCTGCGCGCGCGGTACGGCATCCCGCTCGATCGCGTCTATGCGCACAACTGGATCGACTACAAGGACGCCCGCTATTGCGAAGGCTGCGAGCTTGCAAGGATGGCGCGGGAGTGGGGCGAGTAGGGCGGGCGCGCTCGATCCGCCGAGCAGCATCGCGGATTATCTGCGGACGTGTGATTGAGGGGCTCTCTCAACTCGTCGTGCCCGCTTTCGCGGAGGACGACAGCGGAGTTGGTGGCGCGCGCCGTGCCCCAAAAACGAAGGCCGGCGTTGCCGCCAGCTTTCGCGCCTTCAACGATTGGTCAAATTGCGCCTTGCAACAGAGGGCCGAAACCGCCGGTGCCGGACGCAATCGAGACCGACCGCCATCGAGCCTTCTCATGCTCAGGAAAATGCCTTGGGCAGGTCGGCCGACGGCTTGGTGACGATCTGGTGCGCATCTCGCCAAATCATCTCGCGCTGGCCCGACACGGTAATTGCCCGTACCGGCAGGCCACCTTCCTCGAGCAGCCAAGCGCAATAGCGCGCGCGGCTGACTGCCTCGCGGGCTTGAGGATCGAACCAGCAGATGCCCCAAATCGTATCGCGCCGCTTGAAGTGCCGCGCGATACGTCCCGGAATCGGCAGATGCTGTCCGAACCAGCTGAACTGGTCGGAGAGCTCCTGCCGGATCCAGTCGGGACAGTTGTTCTGGTAGATATACCAGGACGCACGAAAGAAGCCGCTCTCCACGCGGCTGTGCGGGTGGATGAGCGGTGTGACGAACCGCAAATACATGACGACAGGGCGCGACGCCGCGTTGCGTCACGCACGCTCCTCGCAGATGGATTGAATGGAAGAACTGCCGGGAAGGGCGGCGTTCAGCTCACGACCAATTGCCGATCACCGATGGGCGGCGGCGGTCAGAACGTATCGATCTCAACTTCATGTCGCCTCCCTTGAAAAGCGCTGAACAAAAAGTGCGCGAACTCGCGCCCGGGGCGCAGCACATACACCAGCAAACGTCCTGCGGCAAGGCGGTTGCAGAATCTATTACTGACAACAAAAAGCCGGCGTTGCCGCCGGCTTTCGTCATCACTCACTTCGACCGCAATCAGTGCGCGGCTTCGAGCTCGGCTTCCTGCCGGGCAATCGTGCCCTTGACGGCCGACTGCACCTTCTCGAAAGCACGGACCTCGATCTGCCGCACGCGTTCGCGCGACACGCCGAATTCGGCGGCGAGGTCTTCCAGCGTCATCGGCTCTTCCGCCAGGCGCCGCGCCTCGAAGATGCGGCGTTCGCGCGGGTTGAGCACGCCGATGGCGCCGGTCAACGCCTTGCGGCGGTGATCGAACTCCTCGTGCTCGGCCATCACGGCTTCCTGGTTGGGCGAGTTGTCGACCAGCCAGTCCTGCCATTCGCCGGCTTCACCGTCGTCGCGGATCGGCGCGTTGAGCGACGCGTCGCCGCCGAGGCGGCGGTTCATGTCGACCACGTCCTGATCCGTCACGCCGAGGCGCTTGGCAATCAGCTTCACCTGGTCGGGGTGGAGATCACCCTCGTCCAGCGCGGAGATCTTGCTCTTCGCCTTGCGCAGGTTGAAGAACAGCTTCTTCTGGTTCGCCGTGGTTCCCATTTTCACGAGCGACCAGGAACGCAGGATGTACTCTTGAATAGAGGCCTTGATCCACCACATGGCGTAGGTGGCAAGACGGAAACCCTTCTCGGGCTCGAACCGCTTGACCGCCTGCATCAGGCCGACATTGCCTTCCGAAACGACTTCGGAGATCGGCAAGCCGTAGCCGCGATAGCCCATGGCGATCTTGGCCACGAGCCGGAGATGGCTGGTGACAAGGTGATGTGCCGCGTCGCGATCGTCATGCTCGCGCCAACGCTTGGCGAGCATGTATTCCTGCTGGGGCTCCAGCATTGGGAATTTGCGGATCTCGGCGAGGTATCTAGAAAGACCGGATTCTCCATTGAGAACCGGCAACGTAGCTGTACGGGCCATTGAGCGCCCTCCAGTGGTTCAGGCCCCCGATAGCGGCGGGCCCGGCAGGTGATCGCTGTGTTAAAGCCAATCACGCTGCGATGTTCCGCGCTGGATATTCAGCGCAGGTGCAACATAGCGGAAAACGAACAAATAGGGAAGGAATGCTGACGTCACGTCCCCGTGTGTCAGCTATAACCTATTGTCATAACTAAGGTTTTCTGAAGAGGCTGCGTCATTGGGCCGCTTCCAGCGCCCGCTGCAGAACAAGCAGATCCTCCGGCAAGGCGGCCTCCCAATGCAGGAGTTCCCCGGTCCGGGGGTGCTCCAGGGCCAGCAGATAGGCGTGCAGGGCCTGCCGGCCCAGTGCATCGAGCGCCGTCCGGGCTTCGGTCGGGAGGTGGCCGGCCTTGGTCTTGAAGTGCGGGCCATAGACGGCATCGCCCATCAGGGGGTGGCCGATATGGGCGAGGTGCACTCGGATCTGATGGGTTCGTCCGGTCTCGAGCTGGCAGGCGAGCAGCGAGGCGACCGGCTTGCCGTCGCGCCCCTGATACGCCGCCTGCAATTCCCAATGCGTGACCGCCTCGCGTCCGCCCGGGCGCACCGCCATCTTCTCGCGAGCGTAAGGATGCCGGTCGATCGGCGCGTCGACCGTGCCGCGTTGGCGATTGGGGACGCCCCAGATGAAGGCCATGTAGCCCCGCTGCATCGGACCGGTGCGGCCGTGATCGGCGAATTGCGCGGTCAGCGATTGATGCGCCTGATCGTTCTTGGCGACCACCATCAGGCCGGTGGTGTCCTTATCTAACCGGTGCACGATACCCGGGCGACGGACGCCGCCGATGCCGGAAAGACTGGCGCCGCAATGGGCGATCAGCGCGTTCACTAGCGTGCCGGTCTCGTGTCCCGCGGCGGGATGCACGACGAGGCCCCTCGGCTTGTCGATGACGATGATGTCGTCGTCCTCATAGATAATGTCGAGCGCGATATCCTCGCCCAAAGGCTCCGGCGGCGCGGCTTCGGGAACGTCGATTGTGATCGTATCCCCGGCCGCGACATGATAAGCGGGGTCGCGGATGGGGGCGCCTTTGGCGGAGACGGAACCGGCCAGGATCAGCGCTTTCAGCCGCGAACGCGACAGTTCCGGGCGGAGCACCGCGAGCACGCGGTCAAGACGGGGCGATCCCTCGTCGCCGCCGACAGTGACCTCCAGCCTTTGACCGCCGTTAGAGCCTTGTTCCAAAGCAGAGTCTTGCATGACCGATACCGTTGCGCCCGAACCGACCCCCGAGCAGGCCGCGCTGATCGCGCGGGTGCGGCGGATGATGCTGATCGCGGGCCTGACCTCGGCGCTCGCGGTGGCCGTGGTCCTGATCGCCGTCGGGTACCGCCTTTACCGCGGCGAGGGAAGCCCCACCCCAGGCGCGACTGATATCATCGAGACCCTGCCGAAGGGCGCCCGCATCGTCGCGACGGCGGTGGCGGGCGAGCGGCTGGTGCTGACCCTCGATATCGGCGGGGTGACCGAACTCCGCACTTTTGACGCCAAGACGCTGAAACCGGCCGGAAAGCTCAAATTCGTCAACGAGCCCTGAGGCCTGCGGGATCGGCCAAGAATGCCCGGGCCCGGCGCGCGGACACACGGCAACAGATTTACCCAACCGTGCAAAGGTCCGCAGACTTGCCTTGCCCACCGCACATTTCGCGGTTATTCCCTCTGACACACGCTCCCTTCGTCTAGCGGTTAGGACGCGGCCCTCTCAAGGCTGAAACAGGGGTTCGATTCCCCTAGGGAGCGCCAGCAAACTCAGGCACTTAGGTAGCCATCAGCCGCGTTCGTTGATTAATGGTTGAATAAGACGCTGGTGAACAGCGGCGAGCGCTTGCGGAATTTACTGCCGACATCAGCAGATTAGCCTCGGCGCGATGCCTCACTGTCGCTGGCGTATTCGCGAAAAATTTCTTCGTCGCCCTTGGTATCCGGAAATATTCAAACCGCCGCTGACGTGCGCTGCTGTACGCGAGCGCCCTCGGATGTTCGCATTGACGATGCTCGTCGCTCAATCAACTCTTGTTCCTGTCGAGCTTTGTACGAATGGGAGGGCCACGTGAGATAAAATCGACGAGAGAAAACTGGCGGCCAACTGTCACAAGTCAGTCTATCCACTCCGAATGCCGCAGAACCGAGCACGATGCCATTCGCCCAGCGGCTTACCTGCACGATTGACGATGCGTGCGAAGTGACCGGCTTGGGACGCACGAAGCTGTACGAGTTGATGGGAGCTGGGCATATCGTCACGACAACGATCGGACGTCGGCGAGACGCCAGTGAAAGGGGTTATTCAAGCGAGCGCAATTTCAACGGATGGCTCGAGAAGGTGCGTCGGCGGGTCGGAGGCGGCGCCGATCGGCTCATCAAGCAGTTCGAGAAGATTTCGCATGGCGTTTCACCAGATCATTCGAGACCGTGTCGATGATCTCATCGGATAGTGCGGGATCTGGCACCACGCGGGAGAGGACAACCGATCCGATCATCTCGGCGAGCGCCGTTATTGCCGCGCTCCGCTTCGCTTTTGCACTGCTTCCTGGCACGAGATTGGTTAAAAGCCCGATATAGTTGCTGACGATGCTGCCGAAGCACTCCCGCAGCGCCGGATCGTCGTGACGTGCCGCGTCGGCAGCCATTGCTGCAAGGCCGCATCCCTGCCCCGGATCATCGCGGTGGTCGCGCGACACGTAATGACGCATGAGGGTCTCCAGCGGATCATCGCTCGCTGCAATACGGCCCGCGATATCCTCGCTCATATCCTTGTTGGCCCGCTTGACCGCTTGAACGATGAGGTCGTCCTTTGACTCGAACTGCCGGTAGAAGCCTCCGGGAGTGAGCCCGGCAGCCCTCATCAAGTCGACAAGCCCGATACCGTCGATCCCACGTTCCCGGAACAGCCTTGCGGCGGTCGCGATCACCCGCTCGCGATTCTGCTCGACCGTTTCCTTGCTGACCTTCACGAGCCCTTTCCTTCCGATGGCGGCGGCCGACACACAACGCCGGCGTGACCGCTTTCGACGGGCTCGGACCCGGCGTCCAGAGGCCCTTGACAATGATTACGTACATAATCATAAATGGATGATGATTACGATCATAATCATTAGCGGCACTGACAAGGGAATTCGAGATGGCACAGGCACAATCACGCACAGCGGAAGAAAAGGTCGCCCTGATCACGGGCGCTTCCGGAGGCATCGGGCTTGCGGCCGGACTTGCCCTGATCCGCGCGGGATATCGGGTGTTCGGCACCAGTCGTCAGGCCGCGCCCGACGAGGTGCGGCAGGGCATTCATATGCTCCGCTGCGATGTCACCGATGATCAGTCGGTCAAGCAACTGATCAAGGATGTCGTCGGGCTTGCAGGCCGGATCGACGTGCTCGTGAACAATGCCGGCCGTAGCTTGATCGGCGCCGCCGAGGAATCATCTCTCGATCAAGCCCGGAGCCTGTTCGACATCAACGTCTTCGGCATCCTTCGCACCACCACTGAAGTGCTGCCCATCATGCGCAAGCAGGGCCGGGGCCGGATCATCAACATCAGTTCGGTGGCAGGCTTCCTGCCCGGACCATATACAGCGCTCTACAACGCCACCAAGCACGCCGTCGAAGGCTATTCCGAATCGCTCGATCACGAACTGCGAACATTCGGCATTCGTGTCTCACTGGTCGAGCCAGTCTTCACCCGCACCGCGCTGGAAGAGAATGGCGCCAAGCCCGACCGGATCCTGAGCGTCTACGACAAGGGACGCGCGGCCATGAACGCGACTTGGCGCAACGGCATCGCGGCCGGCGATCCCGTGGAAGCCGTGGCGGACAAGGTGGTGCAGGCTGCCACCGAAAAACAGCCGAGCATTCGGTACACGCCCGGAAAGGTGGCGGGCCGTCTCCGCCTGATGCGACGCTTTGTTCCTGAAAAGACTTTCGAGAAGAGCTTTCGCAAGCAGATGGGCGTGGCCGATTGATCGCGCTACTCGAGCGATCGCCAAGCAAGCAGACATGTCTCTTTCACCGAGGAGCGACCCATGAGGTACTATTTGTGCAAGTACATTCCGCCGCGCGCTGATTTTCTCGCGACCATGACCGCCGATGAGAAAGCATGGATGAAGCAGCACGGCGCGTTCCTGGATGACCTGCTCGAAAAGGGGCAGGTCGTCGCGCATGGCCCTGTCATGGACCCGAGTGGCGGTTATGGCGTGTCGCTCTATCAGATCGCCGATGACCAGGAGATAAAGGCGATCACCTCGGAAGACCCCATCGTGAAGAACGGCGCCGGTCACTATGAGCATCACCCGATGCTTCATCTGAAGGCGCGTGGCTAACCGTGCCGCTCCGACGACTTGACATCATCGATCCCCGGGCATCCCGATACTCGAAACTCAATTAGGACAGCATCCATGACGACCGCACTCGTTACCGGCGCCTCGAGCGGCATCGGCGCAGTTTACGCACGCCGCTTGGCCGCACGCGGCCACGATCTCGTGCTCGTCGCTCGCGCGACCGACAGGCTCAATACCCTCGCCACCGAACTGCGCAATGCGCATGGCATCGCGGTCGAAGTCATCACGGCCGATCTGATCGACGTCTCTCAACTCGAACCGGTTCTCCGACGCCTCCGCTCCGATCCGTCTATCGACATCCTCGTCAACAATGCAGGCGCGGCGTTGATCGGTGATTTCGCGACCGCCGATCCAGTCAAGATGGACGAGCTGCTACGGCTGAACGTGGTCGCGCCGACGTTGCTCGCGTCCGCCGTCGTCGGCCGCATGGTTGAACGCGGCAACGGCGCGATCATCAATATCGCGTCGGTGCTGGCTCTGCTCCCCGAACATTCCCGGGGCATCTACTCAGCCACCAAGTCCTACCTGATGACGCTGTCGCAAGGCCTTGCCGCCGAAGTCGCGTCGAAGGGCGTCTATGTGCAGGCCGTGCTGCCTGCGGCCACGCGCACCGAGATTTACGAACGAGCTGGTGGCGACGCCAGCAAGGTGCCCAATGTCATGGAGGTTGAAGATCTCGTGGATGCGGCCTTGGTCGGCTTCGATCGCAAGGAATTGGTGACAATTCCGCCGGTGCCCGATGTGGCGGCGTGGGACGCCTTTGAGAAGGCGCGCGGCGTTTTGGCGGCAGGCTTCGGCAACTCCAAGCCCGCCGCGCGTTATCGCGCCTGACGGCGAAGTTGGTCGTCGTCGCTCGCTGATTGGCGCGAGCAAATCGGACATCTGAGCGATCAGAGTGGTCACCATTTCGGAGCGCGCCGCCGGTACTCGAGTGCTTCCCCCGCCACCACGGGCCGATTTTGTACGACAACCAACGATTTTGTACGACTTCTTGTGCTTGATGGTAGCTCCCCTATGTCCGCGTGATCGATCGGCCATCGCTTTCATCAGCCTGGACATGTTATTCGGCGTCGGAGCTATCGATTTTTTTTCATTGCCAACGTCGAAAGATGATGCAGGCGTTGACGCCTCCGAAGCCGAATCCATTCGAAATTGCATGCTCCATCGCCATGCGCCTGGGCTCGCGAGAGACGAGGTCGACGCCTTCGGCTGCCGCGTCGCCGTTTTCGAGATTGAGGGTGGGCGGTGCGACCTGGTCGCGTAATGCGAGGATCGTAAAGATCGCTTCCGCTCCCCCGGCTGCGCCAAGCAGATGACCGGTCGCCGATTTGGTGGCGCTGACGGCAATTTTACCGTCGCGGCCGAATACGGCTTTGATCGCTTCAAGTTCGGAAACGTCGCCAACCGGCGTCGAAGTGGAATGGGCGTTGAGATGCTGGATGTCACCGGGCTTGAGGTCGGCCTGCCTCAAGGCGCCTTCCATCGCGCGCCGCGCGCCGTCTCCGTCCTCCGGTCCTGAGGTGATGTGGTAGGCGTCAGCCGTCGTGCCATAGCCGGCGATTTCCGCGATCGGTTGGGCGCCGCGGCGGAGCGCATGTTCCAACTCTTCGATGACGAGGATACCGGCACCTTCACCCATGACGAAGCCGTCGCGGTCGCGGTCGAAGGGGCGGGACGCGCGCGCTGGCGTTTCGTTGAAGCCCGTTGAAAGGGCCCGGGCAGCGGCGAAGCCGCCGAGGCTAACGAGATCGATGCAGGCTTCCGAGCCACCGCAAATCGCAACATCCGCTTCGCCGCCTCGAATGAGGCGTGCGGCATCGCCGATCGCCTGCACGCTCGCGGCGCAAGCTGTAACGGGCGTACCGATGGGACCCTTGAAGCCGTAGCGGATGGAAATATGACCGGCCGCGAGATTTGCGAGAAAGGACGGCACGGTGAAGGGTGAGAGGCGCCTGACCCCGCGCTGATCGGTGGTGCGAACCGCCTCGACAATTGCCGGAAAGCCTCCGATGCCCGATGCGATCACGGTCGCCGTGCGCTCGAGCGAGTGTGCGTCGGAAGGAGTCCATGCGGCTTGTGCAATGGCCTCGGCCGCGGCGACCAGTGCGAACAGGATGAAGCGATCCATCCTCCGCTGGTCCTTGGGAGCAACGACCAGATCGGGATCGAAGCCGCCATCCGGATCGTCGGCCTTTGTCGGCACGATTCCAGCGACCCGCGCGGGAAGGGCAGCCGCCCATTCGGGAAGGGCAGCCAGCCCTGAACGGGCCTCGAGCAGGCGGGACCATGCCAACTCACTGCCGCAACCCAGCGGTGATACCAGTCCCAACCCTGTAACGACGACACGACGCATAATGAGATTACCTTCCAATCTTGATCCATCGTCGCTGATGGCGGCTAAGCTGCCATTCGCAGCAGATCGATGATCTCGGCTTCGTCTTTGAAGGGCCTCGGATTGGCCTGTACGAAGCGATGATTGATTGCGATCTTGCTAATCGGATCGAATTTGTCTTCGCCTATGCCGACATCAGCGAGGCGGACAGGTAGTCCAAGCGATTTTGTGAATGCTGCAAAGGCATCTGCAGCTTCGGCACCCGGGGCGCCAAGAGCCGTCGCCAAACGCTTCTGCGCATCCTCGGTGAATGGCTTGTTGTAGCGAAGAAGGCTCGGCATGATGACGGGTGTGCAGTAGTAGTGGGGAACCCCGAAGGTGCCTCCAAGCACATGGCCAATGCCGTGGCTTGCTCCCATCGGGACGCGTGCCTGGAGGCCATAAGACGCGAGCCATGAGCCGTATTGAGATAGTCGACGCGCCTCCAGATCGTCAGCTTGCTGCAAGGTCCGGAGCATTCCCTCGCGCAGAATGCGGATGCCCGCCAAGACGACTTCATCAGCTAACGGGGTGCCGGCGGGCGAACACAATGCTTCGATACCGTGATCCATCGAGCGCGTTCCCGATCCCATCCAAAGGTTCGATGGCGTTTGAAGGGTGAGGGCAGGATCGAGAATGATCGCCAGAGGCATCATTTGGGGGTGGAAGAAGATCTGCTTCAACTTATGGCGCTCATCCGTGACGAGCGCTGCTGCATTGTATTCGCCACCATTCAGGGTCGATGGTACCGCGATCTGTCGGACTGTGGGCGAAAGGAACGGAGAGAAGTTTACCCCCGGGCCCATGGGAAATAGATCGAAACCGGCTTCATCGCGGATATCATGTTCCATCGCCATGATGACGATCTTAGCGAGATCGATCGCGGAGCCTCCCCCAATAGCCACGATTAGATCAGCTTCTGCGTCATTAGCTTGACGGGCCACCTCGGCAGCCTGCTTACGCGTCGTATGCTGCGCAATTCCATCGAAGGTCGCCACATGTTTGTCGCCAAGAGCACGACGAATCTTCTCGATCTCATCCGTCTTGGTGTTCAAGGTTCGACTGACGATGAGGAAGATGCGTTTAGCATCGAGTCGCACCGCCTCATCTTTCAAAGCGTCAGCCGCTGGTCTGCCATAAACGACACGATCGATTGCCGGAAAATTATGGATCCCGGATTTGCGCATTTTTTTGTCCTCCATGAATTTATAAAATAACTAGCCATCAAGCGGCGGCAGCTTCGCGAACCTGTTTGGCCGCCGCCTTCAGAAGGGACTGAGCCAGATCGGGGTCGTTGACGACGCGCGACAGCATCAGCGCACCTGCCATCGTCGAGAGAATGGCCATCGCTTTGCCTTTGGGATTCTTGCCGTTGGTTTCGGCAATCAATCGGCTGAGGATTTCGAGATGCTCTTTGATCCCGGCTTCGAATGACGCTTTCACGTCGCTGCCCTGTCTGGCGGCATCTGAGCCGAGCGCCACGATCGGGCAGCCGTCCATCTTTTCATCGCGATGGTCGGCGCTGAGGTAGAACGCGACCACTGCGCCGAGTGGATCCTTGGGTTTCGCCGCGGTCGCGGCCAACCATCGGAGGGTGGCGCTCTCCAATGCCCGCCTGGACGACTGCGCCGCCAAGTCCTGCTTTGACGCGAACTGCTTATAAAAGGCGCCTTGGGTGAGCCCGGCACCCTTCATCAGATCCTTGAGGCCGATGCCATCAAAGCCGCACTCCCGAAACAGGCGACTTGCGACATTGATTACAGTTTCGCGGTTTTCCGCAGCCTGAATACGGCTCACGCGCATTGTAGGTCTCTCGTGCTTTAGATTGCAGTCGAAATCTATATCAGTATAGAGTTCGAGCGCAATCTATTTGGTGAGGCCGCAGCCATGAAAGTGATGCATCGAAGTTAGTTCGATAATAGAATTGAAACGCGCGCTGGACGAGACGGTATCCCCGTGACTTCCCCGGCTGGCGTTCGACGTCCGATCGCGCGTGGTCCCCATGAGGCGATGGCCCGCAAAATGCAGATTTGCCGGAATGGTTTAACTCTTAAGTTTCAGTCCGCGCCCCCGAGACCGCGCTAGCGGGCCGGCGAGTGATATTCTAAAGTACTTGACGAGTTCTAAAAAAGAACTGTAGGCTGCAGCAGCGACGTACCCCGGAAGGTGCGCGTTTGGGAGGACGAGCAATGTTGATGAAATGGAAGGCCGTGGCGGCTCTGGCTTTACTGTTGAGCGGGCCTGCATTCGCGGCTGAAGAGCCCGGAATTTCAGCGACGGAGATTAAGGTCGGCGGCGTTTTTCCCTTCAGCGGACCGGCCTCATCGATCGGTCTCGTAGGGAAGGGACTTATCGCCTACATTCAGTTGGTGAACGACCGCGGCGGCATTAACGGACGCAAGATCAACTACATCGCATATGACGACGCATACAGTCCTCCCAAAGCCGTGGAGCACGTCCGAAAACTCGTCGAGAGCGACGAAGTGTCGTTCATGTTTGGCCAGCTCGGCACTCCTGGCATCTCGGCAACGGCGAAATACCTGCGGTCGAAAGGGGTGCCCAGCATCGCGATTATCAGCGGGTCATCCAAGTTCACGGACGTCGCCAATTACCCGCTGACCACAACCGGTCTCGTCAGCTACGACACCGAAGGCAAAATCTACGCCAAGTATCTGACGAAGGCACTGCCAAACGCCAAGTATGCAATCCTCTATCAGAACGACGACCTCGGCAAAGACTATGTCAACGCCTTCAAGGCGTTTCTCGGAAAGGATTTCGACCGAAAGGTCGTGACCGCTTCCTATGAGGTCACCGAACCGACGGTCGATTCACAGGTCGTCAACCTGAAGAGCTCCGGTGCTGAAGCTCTTGTGATCGCCGGCACACCGAAGTTCGCCGCTCAGGCCATCCGGCAAGCCGCGGTGATCGGCTGGAAGGCCACCGTAATCCTCAATTTCCCATCCGGGTCTGTCGGAGGCACGCTCGCACCGGCCGGCCTCGACAAATCGGTCGGCGCGATTGTCGGCACGACCAACAAGGATATTCTGGATCCGACCTGGAAAGACGACCCTGCCATGCAGGCCTACCGGTCATTTCTGGACAAGTATTTGCCGGGTGTCGATATCACCAATGGCAGCTATCTGACCGGCTATCAGCAAGGCATCCTGCTCGAGCAGATTCTGAAGCAGTGCGGCAACGACCTGTCTCGCAAAAATATTCTGGCGCAGGCCAAGAACCTGAAGGATTTCGTCGTTCCGACGGCGCTGCCCGGCATCAAGGTCAATACAAGCAACACCGAGAACATGATCTGGACGCAGATGCGGTTGCAGCGATGGACGGGCACAAGCTGGGAAGGCTTCGGGGAAGTGCTGGACGCCAGGTCCGAGTGACCTCGCATTAGCGAAGCGACGGGCGCGGTAGTTAGCGGAGGCGAACTGCCGACCGGTCCGGCCGGGCACAGCAGCGATGGGCATCAGGGTTGAACCTCGTCTCGCGCGCTCATCGGACCTTCACAGCAATTCAGGAGGTCGTTTTCGATGTCGACGAAGGCACTGACGTTTGCGGCGAGGGAGCTTTCCATCGAGCGTCGAACCGACGGAACGCTCGTGTTGAGCTCGCCCCTCGAATTGGGGAAGTGTGACTGGCGCATCACGGATTTTCTTCCGAGCTGGGCAGGTTCCGTTCCGGATAGAATTTTTCTCGCGCAACACAATGCGAATGGGGGGTGGGACGAGATCACCTAGAGCGAAGCATGGTTGCAGGTTCAGGCGGTCGGCCAAAGCCTGATCGATATGGGCGCAAAGCCGGCTGACAAGCTGGCGATACTTTCAGGAAACTCCATCGAGAACGCGGTGATCTCGTTTGCCGCAATGTCGATAGGGGTGATCCTGGCGCCGATATCGCCAAACTACACGCTGATGCCCGGCGGCCTAGCCCGTCTCAGGGATATCGCGGAAACGTTGCGCCCGAATTTCGTTTTCGTTCAGAGCGCGAGCGGCTTTTCCGCCGGGCGCTCCATTCCCGAACTGGCAGCCGCGACCTGGATCAGCGTCGATGGTGGGCCGGACACCGTGCCTTTCGGCGCACTGACATCCCGAACCGGGAGCGAAGGCTTCGCGGATGCTTCAAGGGCAATTTCTTGCGACGCCGTTGCAAAGATTCTCTTCACATCCGGTTCGACCGGCTTCCCCAAAGGCGTGCTCAACACCCACCGCATGATGGCGAGCTCCCTGCAAATGGGGAGTCTGCTGGTGTCTCCTCCGGAGGCGCCGGTGCAGGTTGAGTGGCTGCCCTGGCATCATACGATGGGCAGCAACGTAATCCTTCACAGCATTCTCAAGAATGGCGGGACGCTCTACATCGACGATGGCCGGCCGCTGCCTCAGCTCTTCCACAAGACGATCGCGAATCTCAAGGAGATTTCGCCTACCGCCATGTTCAACGTACCGGCCGGCTATAATCTCTTATGTGACGCAATCGAGAACGACCTTGATCTTGGCGCCAGCGTGTTCAGGCGGATGGACAGATTGAGCTATGCCGGGGCTGCAATCTCGCAGGGCACGCTTGAAAAACTCTATCGGCTGTCGTCGTCGATCACCGGCCGGCGAATTCCGGTCATGTCGGGCTACGGCACCACCGAAACGGCCCCGACAATCAGTACGACTCATTGGGCGACGGACCAGCCGGGAGAGATCGGTCTTCCCGCGCCGGGTCTTAAGTTAAAACTCATCCCTGTTTCCGATACTTACGAGGCAAGGGTCAAGGGACCCAACGTTACGCCAGGTTATCTCGGAAGGCCGGATTTGACCGAAAAGGCCTTCGATGAGGAAGGGTTCTATCGCATCGGCGATACCGTCTCGTTTCTGGATCCTGAGAAGCCGGAGCTCGGGCTGCGTTTTACAGGCAGAATTTCCGAGAATTTCAAACTAACGAACGGAACGTGGGTCTCGATCGGAAATATGCGCGCGGCGATTTTGGCTGCAGCGCGCGGTGTATTGCTGGACATTGTCGTTGCGGGAGAAAATCGTGAATCGTGCGCGCTGCTCTGCTGGTTGAATCCTACCGAGGCAGCGCGGATTTCGAAGACCCCAGCGTCGGATTTGACCTGCGACCCTCTCGTGATTCAATTTCTGAAGGGTCGTTTTCAGGAATACAATGAAACCGTTGGAAGCAGTGAAAGAATCTGTTCATTCTCGCTGCTGAAGGATCCGCCGTCATTGGCGGCGGGAGAAATCACCGACAAGGCCTATGTCAACCAACGTGCTGTGTTGAAGCATCGCTCTGACCAGGTCGAGCGTCTCTACTGCAACGAAGCAAATCGAGATGTGATCCAGGTTTGAGGGCGAGTTCAGCCGTCCGCGACCGTTGCCGGACATCTCGTGTCCGCCAGGTGGCGCCTTCAGATATCGCCCTGCGCTGTGAACTGCTGAGCATGGCCTTCGATGAGGTATTCCCCGGGGTGTGCGGCCACCTCAAGCGGCTTGGCGCCGCGGCTTTGCCCTTGGCTTCTCTGGCCCCTTTGTTGCCGGGGTTGTGCTTCGGGCACCGGGGCCGGGATGGGTATGAACCTCTTTGGCCGAAAGGGGCTCGCCGCATTCGGAGCACACCATGACTGGATCAAAGTTCTTGCCGCATTTGCGGTGCTGGTGCAGCAACGGCCGCCCGCGTTCGTCGACCATGTGGGTGTCGCCCCAATGCACAATCGCCATCATGATCGGATAGAGATCGAGACCCTTCTGCGTCAGGATATACTCGTGGCGTTTAGGCGACTCCTGATATGGAATACGGCGCAGCACGCCCTGCCGAACCAGCTTTTTCAGCCGCTCTGCGAGCAAATGGCGCGTGATTCCAAGCGCTGACTGAAAACCCTCGAAGCGGCGCGTACGCAGAAAGCATTCGCGAAGGATCAGAAGCGTCCAACGGTCACCGATCACACCGATGGTTCGAGCCATCGAACATGGCTCTTGCTCAAGTTCATCCCATTTCATTCCTGCTCTCCGGTCGGTAGGCGCCTGTTCCGCCCGAATCAATCCAGGGAACCGCGCCGCCTTCACCATTCTAGATAGGTACTAAATGCCAAACAATACCCCGCGATCAGTTGAAAGTAGCAGAATTCAGCGTAGATTTGACAGTTCAATTTTAGAACTGTATGAACGAATAGTAGCCAAGGTTCGGTTCGAAGATCAACAAACCCGACCACCCATTTCGCTCTGCGGGAGGAACTGACATGCCCCTGAAAGTTGAATTCCTGTTCGATTTCGGTAGCCCGAACGCTTACCTCGCGGAACTGGTCCTTCCGGGGATCGAGCGGCGTACCGGCGTGAAGTTCGAGTACGTTCCGGTTCTACTTGGCGGCATCTACAAGGCGACGGGCAACATGTCGCCGTTCGACTCGCTTCGCGGGATCAAGAATAAGCCGGAATACCAGGCGCTCGAGACCCAGCGATTTATCCGGCGCCACAACATCACGAAATTCCGGCAGAATCCGTTCTTTCCGGTCAATACGCTGATGCTGATGCGGGGGGCTGTCGCTGCCCAATTCGAAGGCGTCTTCGAGCCTTATTTCCGCGCCGCCTACCATCATATGTGGGAAGAACCGAAGAAGATGGATGACCTCGAAATCTTCCGGAACGCATTCATCTCCTCGGGGATCGATATCGACCGGTTGATCGGGCGCGCCCAGCAGGATGACGTCAAGAAGAGGCTGATCGACTTGACCAACGATGCAGTCAGCCGGGGAGCATTCGGCTCGCCGACTTTCTTCGTTGGAAAGGAAATGTTCTTCGGCAAGGATCAGCTTCGTGACGTCGAGGAGTCGATCGTCGAACAGATCAGGCAACCTGTTCCCAAGACGGCCTAGTAGCGGTGGCCACCGTCCCAGGTTAAGTGGCGAAAGACAAAACCCTCGGACCTGAAGCAGAAGTAAAATCAGGGAGAATGCCCATGCCTGGCCCGCTTAGCGGTGTTCGTGTCCTCGACCTGACCGGCGTTGTGTCGGGCCCGTTCGCGACCATGTTCCTGGCGGATCAGGGCGCCGACGTCCTGAAGATCGAGCCGATCGGCGGCGACATCACCCGCCGCAGCCGTGCCACGATCGATAAGGACGGCGAGTTCTCCGCGCTGTTCATCTCTTCGAACCGCGGCAAGCGTTCGCTGTCGATTGACGTCAAGAGCGCGGCTGGCCGCGAGGTGCTCGCCAGGCTGGTCACGCAGGCTGATGTGCTGGTGCAGAACTTCCGGCCCGGCACCATGGAGCGCCTCGGACTCGGGGTGGAAGAGTTGCGCAAGCGGCATCCGCGCCTGATCTACGTCTCGATCAGCGGCGTCGGCGATACCGGCCCGTACGTGAAGAAGCGCGTCTACGATCCGATCATTCAGGGCCTGTCGGGCTTCGCCGATATCCAGTCCCAGCCGGTCACAAATCGTCCGCAGATGATCCGCACGATCGTATGCGACAAGACCACCGCGGTGTTCGCCGCACAGGCGGTGGCGGCGGCGCTCTACGCCCGCGAGAAAACCGGGCAGGGCGATCATATTCAGATCGCTATGCTCGACGCGATGATTTCCTACCTGTGGCCGGAAGGCATGATGCAGTATACGGTCGTCGGCGCCGAGGCCGCCGCCGCCGACCCCAACGACCGGCCCGATCTCGTGTTCAAGACCAGCGATGGCTACATCACCGCCGGTACTATTTCGGATTCCGAGTGGCAGGGCTTTTGCCGCGCCTCCGGCGATCCCGAACTTGCCAACGATCCTCGGTTTGCGACACCATCGGCGCGTTCGGTCAACGCCACGGCGCGCATCAACAAGATGGCGGAATACATTGGTCAACACACCACCGCCGAATGGCTGGAGCGCCTCGACGCTGCCGACGTGCCGTGCGCGCCGATCCTGCGCCGGGGCGAAATCATCCACAATGAACAGGTGATCGCGCGTCAAATCATCGCGGAGTTCGATCAGCCGAAGGTCGGGCGGGTAAGGCAGCCGAAGCCGGCGGCCCGCTTTGAGATCAATGAGGCCGCGATCGGCGGGCCTGCTCCCCGGATCGGCGAGCACTCGCGCGACGTGTTGCGGGAACTGGGTTACGACGACAGCGCCATCGACAAGATGGTCGCCGGGCGCAGCGTTCGCGTGGCCGTCTGAACCGAAGCCCTGTTCGCGACCGGCGAACCTCTGTTAGCCTTTCGCCGCGGCCGGGGTAATCGGTGACACCGGGACATTCGCGGCCACAGCCCGCCGATAAGCCTCCCGCCCCTGGATACGTTCGAGATAGGGTTGCGCGTTGTCGCAAATACCAACGCCGTAAGCGATGGCCCAATCCAGGCAAGTCGTCAGCAGGATGTCAGCGCTGGTAAATTGGTCACCCATCAAGAACGTCCGCCCATCTGCCAGCGCCACCTCAACGTGTCGTAACTGTTGCCGAAAATAGTCGCCGGCTTGTGCGACGACTTCGGGCGCAACTCCATAGATGTGGCCCAATGCGTCTGCGCGATGGCGGCGCATGACGTAGAGGCTGGTGGAGTCGAGTTCGGCCACGATAAAGAAGCACCATTCCAGCCAAGCGGCGAACTCGCGCTGGGTTATGGGAATCAGTGAACGGTCGGGCGTCGAATAGGTTCGCGACAGATAGGCGACGATCGCGGCGCTTTCGCCGATGCAGAAATCGCCGTCCTGCAGCAAGGGAATCTTCTGGCGGGGATTGAGCCTGGTGTATTCAGCGGTTTTGGTCTCGCCTGTCCGCGGCCCGATTGGCTTGGATTTGTAGGACAAACCAAGTTCGTGCATGGCCCAGTGCGCACGAATGGTGCGGCTTGTGCCGACGCCCCACAGGGTCAGGTCTGGCGTCGCGTTCATGTTACCACTTCTCCACGGATGGACGGAGATCGAGCTCGTGGGTCCAGCCATCCCTGCTTTGCTGGTGGGTGAACCAATAGGCGTCTGCAATGGAAGACGTCTTGGTCAGGCTATCCGGGGGAATTTCGCTTGGCTCGATCCCCTTCGCCGCTTTCATGCGCTGGTGAATCGCCTCGCTGTCGACGCCGGCGTCGATCAGGAGATGAACGACGTGAATATTCTTCGGTCCGAGCTCGCGCGCCATCGCCTGAGCTACTGCCCGAAGTCCGAATTTGGCTGATGAGAATGCCGCAAACCCTGGACCGCCACGCACACTGGCGGTGGCACCTGTAAAGAAGATGGTGCCGCGTTGGCGCGGAACCATGACGCGGGCAGCCTCACGTCCGACCAGGAAGCCGCCGTAGCAGGCCAACTCCCAAGCCTTGAAGAACAGCTTCTCGGTTGTATCCAGCAATGGCTTGCTGACGTTCGATCCCGCGTTGAAGAGGCAGACCTCGATGGGCCCCAACTCCTTCTCGATTCGCGCAAATATGCCTTGGACCTCTGCTTCCTGGCGGGTATCGACGCTGAAAGCGTGAATGTTATGCCCCGCAGCCCTCAGCTCGCCCACAAGCCCCTGCGACTTGGACGCATCGCGCCTGCAGATGCAAACCGTATAGCCGCCCTTCGCAAAACGCCGGGCGACCGCCGCTCCGATGGCGTCGCCTGCGCCTACCAGTATCGCAACGCCGTGCCTCTCTGCCATTCCGTTTCCTGCATAAGTTCTGATTTGATACTGTAATAGTAGCGGCGGCAGGATACGTTGTAAATCAGGCTTTTCGCTCTCCCCGAACGAATAATTGGGCAGCCACGTTGTCCCTTAGGAACCTCGCGATCTGAATTAGGGATTGACGAGTTCTAAAAAAGAACGTTAGATAATTGGCGAACGGCCGCGCTGCAAAGCGGCACGGTTTGGTCGGGAGGTCGGTCGTGGCGGAGCTTTCAAAGGCGATCAATCTCGACGAGATTGCTGTCGGCTCGCCGCGCCGCGTCCATGACGTGACGGCAAGGCAGGTTGCCGAAGCCCCCGACCGGATCGCGCTGGTCGGGAACGGGGCGTCCAGGAGCTACCAAGATCTGGAGCTGCGCGTTAGAGAGATCGCTACCGTCCTCTCCTCGCTTGGAATCAGAACGGGCGACTTCGATGTGCTGCGTTCTCACCACGTGGTTGGCAGGTTGCTGCCGGGAGTGGAAGGGCGCCTCAGAACGATCGACGGCATACCACTCTCAAAGGAACAAGTCGGAGAACTCCACGTGCGCGGGCGCAACGTGGTGCGCGGCTATCTCCGTGCTCCTGACCTTACAGGCAAAGTGATCGACGGCGAAGGCTGGTTCAATACCGGTTATGTTGCCCGCTTTGACGGAGATTGCCTGTACATTCTCGGCCGTACCTGGCGCCCTCTCGGCCAAGATCGAGGCAATTCTCAATTCACGCAAGGACGTGCAATCCGCCGTCATCGGACGAGGCCTTAATGGCGACGGGGAGCTTGTCGCATTCGTGCAACCGTCGCCAGGATCGCGTGTCAAGGCGACGCATCTGATACATTCCATCGAGCCTTGGCTCACTGCCTATATGCCGCTGCCGAAAATCGTCGTCGTCGATGTCTTACCGGGAAGCTCAACCGGCAAGATGCGCGAGCATGAACTCGCGGCCTGTTTCCATCGCGACCGAGCTGCTGCCAGGCAGGCGGCGAGATTCCAGCGACGAACTCACTTAACCTGACCGGGAGAACGCCTTTGCAAAAGAGAAACGCAACCGTGGCCGTGATCGGCGCCGGGGACTTTATCGGCGGCGAGATCGCAAAGAAGTTCGCCTCAGAGGGCTTCACGGTTTTTGCCGGGCGCCGTAACGGCGCCAAGCTCGAGCCCCTCGTCAAGGAGATCGAGAAGGAGGGAGGTGAAATCCATGCGCGTTCGCTCGATGCGCGCAAAGAGGAGGAGATCATTTCCTTCCTCGGTGATGCCGATAAGCACGCGCCGCTCGAGGTTTGCATCTTCAACATCGGCGCTAACGTCAATTTTCCAATTCTGGATACCACCGAGCGCGTGTTCCGCAAGGTATGGGAGATGGCTTGCTACTCCGGCTTTCTCGCCGGCCGGGAAGCCGCGCGGCTGATGCTGCCGCGCGGCAAGGGCAATATCTTCTTCACCGGCGCGACCGCGAGTCTGCGCGGCGGGGCGGGTTATGCGGCGTTCGCCAGCGCCAAGTTTGGCCTGCGCGCCGTGGCACAGGCGACCGCACGCGAGTTGGGTCCCAAGAATATTCACGTGGCGCATCTCATCATTGATTCCGGCGTCGACACCGAATGGGTGCGCCAGCGGCGGATCGAGGCGCTCGGTCCGAATGCCCTCGACGATCCCGATGCTTTGATGCCGCCGTCCTCGGTCGCAGAATCCTATTGGCTGCTTTATCAGCAGCCCAGAAGCGCCTGGACCTTTGAACTGGAGATTCGTCCCTTCGGCGAGAAGTGGTAGCGGGAGCCTTCTCACGATGGAACTCAATCTTTCCAGTGAAGACGCTGCGTTTCGTGACGAGGTGCGCGCTTTTATTGCGGAGAACTATCCGCAGGAAATGCGCGTTCCAAACCCCGAGACCGATTTGACCAAGGAGCAGTCGCTGCTCTGGCACCGCATTCTCCACAAGAAGGGTTGGATTGCTCCGCTCTGGCCCAAGGAATACGGCGGCCCAGGCTGGTCGGTCACGCAACGCTTCATTTTTGAACAGGAGACCTCACGCGCCGGAACGCTGCCGCCGCTGGCGTTCAGCGTCACCATGGTCGGCCCGGTCATCTACACCTTCGGCAATGATGCGCAGAAGAAGAAGTATCTGCCGCGGATTCTCTCCGGGGAGGACTGGTGGTGCCAGGGCTATTCGGAGCCGGGCTCCGGTTCCGATCTCGCTTCGGTTCGCACCAAGGCGGTGCGCGACGGCGACCACTACATCGTCAACGGCCACAAGACCTGGACGACGCTGGCCCAGCATGCCGACTGGATCTTCTGCCTGGTGCGGACCGATCCTTCGGCAAAGCCCCAGGCCGGCATCTCCTTCCTGTTGATCGACATGAAATCGCCCGGCGTCACGGTGCGGCCCATCATCACCATCGACGGATCGCATGAGGTGAACGACGTCTTCCTCGAGGATGTGCGCGTCCCCGCCGAGAATTTGATCGGCGAGGAAAACAAGGGCTGGACCTACGCAAAGTTTCTGCTCGGCAACGAGCGCACCAGCATGGCCGGGATCGGCCGTTCGACACGTTATCTGGAGCGTCTCAAACAGATCGTGAGAACCGAAGTCGGGGAGGACGATCCGGCGTTCGGGGAGTTCATCAGGGAGATCGCGCGCGTCGAGCTCGATGTGCTGGCCTTGGAGGCGACTGAACTGCGCATCATTGCGCAGATGTCGCGCGGCATCGATCCGGGACCGGCGGCGTCACTGTTCAAGATCAGGGGCACCGAGATATTCCAACGCATCACCGATCTTACGCACCAGGCGATCGGCAATTACGGCCTGGCCATCCGTGAGCACCCGGTAAGCGCCAACCGCTTCATGCCGGGGCCGGACTATGGACACACCGCGGCCGAAAAGTATCTGAACTCCCGCAAACTCAGTATTTACGGGGGATCGAACGAGATACAGCGCAACATCATCGCGAAAGCGGTTTTGGGTCTCTGATTACTTCGCACGAGGCATATCGATGGATATTCAGTTGACCGAAGAACAGGAATTGCTCCGTTCCAGCATTCAACGGTTTCTGCGCGAGCAATACGATTTTGACGAGCGCCGCAAGATCGTTGCGACCGACGAAGGCTGGAGCCGCAGGCACTGGAAATCCTTTGCCGAACTCGGGCTCTGCGCGGCACCTTTCCAGGAAAGCTCCGGCGGCCTTGGCGGCGGCTCGCTCGCGACGATGATTGTGATGCAGGAGTTCGGCCGTAACCTCGTCGTCGAGCCGTATTTTGAGACGGTTGTTCTCGCAGGCGGTCTGATCGAGGATGTCGGCTCGGCCGAGCAGCGCGAAACATTCCTGCCGAAGATCATGGAGGGCGATGCAATATGGGCCCTAGCTTGGGCGGAGGGACGATCACGTTATGATTTCAACAACGTAACCACCACGGCACGCCGCCAAGGGAACAAATTTGTACTGAGCGGAACCAAAGCTGCGGTGGTCGGTGCGCCGTGGGCCGATAAGCTGATCGTATCGGCGCGAACGTCCGGTGGCCCCCGCGATCGCGACGGCGTGAGCCTTTTTGTCGTCGATCGGCATTCGGCCAATCTTCACCTGCAGGGCTTCAAGACCATCGACGGCCGGCGCGCCGCTGAACTCACGCTGATGAACGTAGAGGTGCCTGCCAGCCAGATGCTGGGCAGCGAAGGTGAGGGCGTGATTGCCCTGGAGGCGACCCGCAATCGCGCCATCGCTGCGCTTTGCGCGGAAGCGGTCGGCGCCATGGCGGAGCTGAACTCGGCGACGCTCGAGTACAGCAAGACGCGCAAGCAGTTTGGTGTTGCGCTGGGAACGTTTCAGGTGCTGCAGCACCGCATGGTGGACATGTTCATCGCGCTTGAGGAGTCGATTTCGCTCACCCAGCATTTGAATTTAACGCTGGCATCGAAGGAAGCGGACGGATCGAAACTGGCATCCGGCGCCAAGACGAAGGTAGGCTATGCCGCGCGCTTTGTCGCGGAGCAGGCCGTGCAACTGCACGGCGGCATGGGCATGAGCGACGAGTTGAACGTCGGCCACTACTTCAAGCGAATAAGCTCCATCAACGTCCAGTTCGGCGATCCCGCCTATCATCTGATGCGGTACGCGCAGCAGAGCTAAATGTCCTTCCAACGCAGCAATCGACTACCGTACCCCGACCAGAGGTAAACAATGACCGAAGCCGTAATCGTCTCGACTGCTCGCACCCCCATTGGCAAGGCCTACAAGGGCGCCCTCAATAATACCGAAGGCGCGACGTTGCTGGGTCATGCCATCTCCGCTGCATTGTCACGCGCCAACGTGGAGGGCGCCGAAGTCGAGGATGTTGTGATGGGTTGCGCCATGCAACAGGGGACGACAGGTACCAACATTGCACGCAAGGCGCTGCTGCGCGCCGGACTCCCGGTCAGCGCGGCCGGAACCACCATCGACCGGCAATGCGCATCTGGTCTACAGGCGATTGCCTTGGCTGCGCGCTCGGTCATTTTTGATGGCGTGGAGGTTGCCATCGGCGGCGGCGGCGAATCCATCAGCCTGGTTCAGAACAACCAGTTCAACGGCTTTCATGCCGTCGATCCCGAACTGCTCGCGATGAAAGGGGACGCCTACATCGCGATGCTGGATACTGCCGAGATCGTCGCGAAACGCTACAATATCTCGCGCGAACGTCAGGACGAATACAGCCTCGAGAGTCAGCGCCGGACGGCGGCAGCGCAGCAGGGCGGTCGCTTCAACGACGAACTCGCGCCGATCAAGACCACGATGGCGGTCACGGACAAGGCGACCGGCGCTGTGTCGTATCAGCAAGTGACACTGTCGGCCGACGAGGGGCCGCGTCCCGATACCACGGCCGAGGGTCTTGCTGGCGTCAAGCCGGCAAAGGGGCCCGGCTTCACTGTTACCGGCGGCAATGCGAGCCAGCTCTCGGACGGCGCCAGTGCCGCCGTCATCGTGAGTGACAAGCTGGCCGCACAGAAAGGATTAAAGCCACTCGGTATCTTCCGCGGCTTTGTCGCAGCGGGCTGCGAGCCAGACGAGATGGGAGTGGGGCCGGTCTACGCCGTGCCCCGGTTACTCAAGCGTCACGGGCTTAAGATCGATGATATCGATCTCTGGGAGCTGAACGAGGCATTTGCGGTGCAGGTGATCTATTGCCGCGACAAGCTCGGGATCGACCCGGAAAAGCTTAATGTCAATGGCGGATCGATCGCAGTCGGTCATCCCTACGGCATGACGGGAGCGCGTCTGACCGGCCATGCCCTGCTCGAGGGCCGTCGGCGCCAGGCCAAGTATGCTGTTGTCACCATGTGTATTGGCGGCGGCATGGGCGCCGCCGGCCTCCTCGAAATTGTCCACTGACGAACGACGGGCCATTAAGGCCGTGCATCTCTAACCTATCGGAGGCAGACTTGAAGACAGTAATCACCGAGATGTTCGGCATCGAACATCCGATCATTCAGGGCGGAATGCACTATGTGGGATTCGCCGAACTCGCCGCCGCGGTGTCGAATGCCGGCGGGCTTGGAATCATCACCGGCCTGACGCAACGGACGCCTGAACTGTTGGCCAAAGAGATCGCGCGCTGCCGCGACATGACGGACAAGCCGTTCGGTGTGAACCTTACTTTCCTGCCGAGCTTCACCGCGCCGCCATATCCGGAATATATCGCCGCTATCAAGGAAGGTGGTGTCAAGGCGGTGGAGACCGCCGGCCGCAGCCCCGAGCAATATATGCCGGCGCTGAAAGCCGCCGGGATCAAGGTGATCCACAAGTGCACCTCGGTGCGGCACTCGCTCAAGGCGGAGAAAATCGGCTGCGACGCTGTCAGCGTCGACGGCTTCGAATGCGGCGGCCATCCCGGCGAGGACGACATCCCGAACATGATCCTGCTGCCCCGTGCGGCGGACGAGCTGAAGATTCCGTTCGTGGCGTCGGGCGGCATGGCGGATGCGCGGAGCCTCGTCGCGGCGCTGTCGATGGGGGCCGCCGGCATGAACATGGGTACCCGCTTCATCGCCACCAAGGAAGCGCCCGTCCACGACAATGTAAAGCAGGCACTAGTCAAGGCGACCGAACTCGACACCGTGCTGGTCATGCGCGCGCTGCGCAATACCGAGCGCGTCTTGAAGAACAAGGGCGTCGACGATCTGCTCGAGATCGAGCGCGACAAGGGCGCAAGCCTGAAGATTGGCGACATCCACGAGCAGGTCGCTGGCGTCTATCCGAAGGTGATGATCGACGGCGACATGGACGCAGGCGCGTGGAGCTGCGGCATGGTCGTAGGGCTCATTCGCGACATTCCGACGGTGAAGGAACTGATCGACCGCATCATGGCGGATGCCGAGCGAATCATCCGTCAACGCCTGACTGGTTTCCTCGATGGCGCCGACCAAAGGCCGGCTGCCGCCCGGGCGATCGCGTAGCCGGATGTTCTAACGAGGTGATACCCACGCACGGTTGTGCGTGGGGTGATTGTGATGGTGAAGCTCGATTGACCAGCAATGGATGGCCTTCGGCAGTCTCGGGGGAGGGGAGTTTATGGATCTGGCCGACTTCCACTACTACGAGCCTTCGAAGGGCCACGGGCTCCGACATAATCCATTCAACGCGATTGTCGCGCCGCGTCCGATTGGTTGGATTTCGTCACGCAATGCGGCTGGTCAACTGAACCTCGCTCCATACAGCTTCTTCAACGCGTTCCTCTACGACCCTCCGATAATCGGGTTCTCCTCAATTTCGTGGAAGGACACCGTCAAGAACGTCAGCGAGACCCGCGAATTTGTTTGGAATCTAGTTACGATGGATCTTGGCGAGCGCATGAACGTCACGGCGACGCCGCTCGATCACGGCGTGAGCGAGTTCGAAACAGCAGGGCTGACGCCAATCCCCGGGCGCCACGTAGCGGTGCCGCGGGTAGGCGAGAGCAGGGCCGCGATGGAATGCAAGGTCGTCGAGGTCTCTCAGTTGGCGAATGCGCGCGGTGAGAAGGTCGAAGGATGGTTCGTACTCGGCGAGGTCGTCGCAGTATACATCGACAAGTCCTTGATCGAGGACGGCGTCTACAACACTGCACTTGCGCGCCCCATACTGCGCGCCGGCCGTGGTGGAGATTACCTCGAAGTCAGGTCGGAAAACATGTTCGAGATGAAGCGCCCGCCTGGCAGCAGCAAGCCGGAATTCCACGGCACCTAATGGGGAGCAGGTGACCTCAGGCCCCACGCGTACAGGCCAAGTGCGAGCAGTGAAAACGCGCTCAACACGACGCCGAGCGCGAACATTGCTTCATGCGACACCGTGGCTGCAAGCCATACGCCGATTGCGGCGTTCATCATCTGCCAGAAACCCAGCAGCGCCGAGGCGGCGCCGGCCTTCTCCCCGAATGGAGAGAGAGCCCGCGCGGTAGCCAGTGGACTGACAACGCCCATGCCGAGGAGAAATACGCACATCGCGCACAGAAACGGCAAGAAAGTCGGGCTGATCATTGAGATGAGCAGTATCGCAACGCTACTGGCGGCCGTCGCCCACAGTCCTGCCCGGATCGGGCGATCGAGCCCGTAGCGTGGCGCCAGTTTCGTCGCCAGCATACCCGCGGCGAATACGATGAAGACAGTGCCGGCGAAGAAGAGGCCGAGCTCGATCGGCGTGAAGTGCATCGCTTCAATGAACAGGCGCGGTGCAGCCGAAAACATAGAGAATAGCCCGCCGATGATCAGGCTCGCGGTTGCAGCTGGGATAACGAAACGACGATCGCCCATCAGGCCAACATAGGTTCTGGCGATGGCGACCGGATTGAGCGGAGTGCGGATCGAATGGTGGGTTTCGCCGAGGACGATGCCGTAGGCAATGGCGCCAGCTGCGGCAAACGCCGCGACAAGAGCGAATTCGGAGCGCCAGCCAAAACTGTGATCCAGTGCGCCGCCAAGCAGAGGCGAGAATCCGGGCGCTGCGGACATCACGATCATGATTAGCGCCATCGCACGCGCCAGTGCTGGCCCGCTGAACATGTCGCGGGCGATCGCGCGAGACAACACTGACGTCGCGCAAGCGCCAGCAGCCTGGACGATGCGGCCAACCAGGAGATTAGGTAGATCATTTGCCAGACCACACCAGACGCTGCCGCCGATGAACACGGCAAATCCGATCAGGACTGGCCAGCGTCTCCCGTAGCGATCCGAAAGCGGTCCGACCAGGAGTTGGCCTATCCCGAACACCGCAAGAAAGACGGTGATGGCGGATGTGACCGCCGCGCTGGTGACATTCAATGAGATCGCAATTTGTGGCAGCGACGGCAGCAAGATGTTGGTCGCGAGCGTTCCCATGGCGGCCAGGACGGAAAGAACTGCGATCGCCGGGCCGCTGGAGATGGGAACGTCCCTCGGCATGCTTTTGGTCGTTTGGCACTGGCCAGCCATGGGAACTTTCGCTGATAGGGATAGGCAGGTCACAAGGCGGCGAGTGACGCGGTTCGCGCCGCTCGCCGAGCCCTTTCTGGTCGGATCGGCCGCGCTACCTGCGGACGACGCGCTCGATCGCGATGGCGGTGGCTTCACCGCCACCGATGCAAAGGGCTGCAACGCCGCGTTTGAGGTTCTGCGCCTCCAGCGCATGCAGCAGCGTCACGATCAGGCGCGCGCCGGTGGCACCGATCGGATGACCGAGCGCGCAGGCGCCGCCATTGACGTTCAGCTTCTCCCGGGGGATGCCGAGATCCTTCTGTGCGGCCATCGCCACCACGGCAAAGGCTTCGTTGATCTCGAACAGATCGACTTCGCCGACGCTCCAACCGACCTTGTCCAGCAGCTTGCGAATGGCCGGGATCGGCGCGGTGGTGAACCATTGCGGTTCCTGGCTGTGGGTGGCGTGGCCCTTGATCTCGGCCAGCACGGGGAGGCCGTCGCGATCCGCGAGCGAGCGCTTTGCAAGAATGAGCGCCGCAGCGCCATCGGCATTGGCGGAGGAGGCGGCCGGCGTGATGGTGCCGTTGGCGCGGAACGCGGCTTTCAGTCCGGGGATCTTGGCGGGATCGACCTTGAGCGGGTGCTCGTCATTGGCGATGATCCGCGGCCCGGTCTTTTCGGTCAGTGTGATCGGCGCGATCTCGGCTTTGAATGCGCCACCCTCGACCGCCTTGCGGGCGCGGGTCAAAGTCTCCATCGCGTAGGCGTCCTGATCCTTCCGGGTGAATTGATAGGCTTCCGCGGTGGCCTCACCGAAATCGCCCATCGAGCGGCCGGTCTCATAGGCGTCCTCCAGCCCGTCCATCATCATGTGATCGATGATCCGGTCATGGCCGGCGCGGTAACCGCCGCGCGCCTTGGCCAGCAGATAGGGCGCATTGCTCATGCTCTCCATGCCGCCGGACAGCACGATTTCGGCCGAGCCTGCATTGATGATGTCGTGGGCCAGCATGGTCGCCTTCATGCCGGAACCGCAGACCTTGTTGATGGTGGTGGCGCCGGTGGCATCCGGCAGTTTGGCGCCGCGGGCGGCCTGGCGTGCCGGCGCCTGGCCTTGTCCGGCCGGCAAGACGTTGCCCATGAAAACCTCATCGATCCGCTCGGGCGCCAGCTTGGCCCGTTCCAGCGCCGCGCCGATCACGTGGGAGCCGAGCTTGTGGGCGCTGAGAGGCGACAACTCGCCCATGAAGCGGCCGAGCGGCGTGCGGGCGGCGGAAAGGATGACGACGGGGTCGGAAGCGGCGGCCATGGCGAACTCTCCTGTTGATAGATGTTGTTATATGACGATAGTCATATAAGATAGCCCGCATTGCAATGAAATGTTGCCGTGAACTTTCAAGGAAGCGCGGTTCCAGAATTGCTTCGAGGGGATGGGGACGGGTTGTGCAGCCGATCGCCTTAGGACCTTGCACGGAGTGGCAATGCGATACGTAGAAGACCACAGGCGTCAAACCCACGATCGGATCGTTGAAAATGCCTCCTACGGTTTGCGCCAAAAGGGCGCGGAAGGGCTCAGTGTTGTCGACTTGATGAAGCTCGCGGGTCTGACCCACGGCGGCTTCTATAACCATTTCGAGTCGCGTGCCGCGCTTGTCAGGGAGGCGATCGCCTTTGCGATGGACCAAACGACTGGGCGATGGAAAAAACTGGCGAACGGGAAGGCCGATGGGGAACGCTTCGAGGCGTTGGTCGCCGATTATCTTAGTCCCCGGCATCGCGACAATCCTAAACACGGTTGCGCGCTTCCAACCCTGGCCGTCGATGTCGCGCGATCGAGCCCGAGCGAGCAGCAGGCCCTGGCTTCCAAACTGGAGAAGATGATCGATGCCCTTGTCGAGTTGCTTCCCGGTGAGCCACCTCGACAGGCCCGCCAAGTCGCGACAGGCGCTATCGCAGCCATGGTGGGATCGATCGTGCTGTCGCGTGCCGTCGGCGCGGGGAAACTTTCCGACCGCATCCTCGATGCCGGACGCAAGACCGCAGGCGGCCGGACTCGGAAGCCCAAGCGAAGAACCAAAAAGGCGAAGCGCTGCGAAAAATCATAAAATAAGGGAGGTCACTATGACGGCCGGCAAGTGGCTCAAGACAGCCTGCAACCTGTGTTACATAAATTGCGGGATCGAAGTCTTGGTGAATGACGGGCGCCTCGAGAAAGTACGGGGCGACCGTTCGAGCCCGAAATCCCAGGGCTACCTGTGCAACAAGGCGACCCGGATTCCATATTATGCGCATCACCGGGATCGGCTCACGACGCCGCTGCGTCGCCGCGCCGACGGCGGCTTCGATGAAATCGAGTGGGACGTGGCGATCGCAGAAATCGCGGAGCGGCTGCGAGACATCGTCGACAGATATGGCGGCAAGAGTATTGCCCTTTACGGCGGCGGCGGGCAGGGCAACCATGCCGGCGGAGCCTACGCCAGTGGATTGTTGCGCGCGCTGGGTTCGCGCAGCGTCTTCAACGCCCTTTCGCAGGAGAAAACCGGTGACTTCTGGGTCAATGGCCACATGTTCGGCAGCCAGACGTGCCACACCGCCGAGGACGTCCATCATTGCGATCTCTTGCTTGTCATCGGTGCAAATCCCTGGATCGCGCACGGCTTCCCCAATGCGCGCGATCATCTCAATCAGATCCGCAAGGATCCCGCGCGTAAGCTGATCGTCATTGATCCCAGGCGAACCGAAACCGCCGACATGGCGGATCTGCATCTCGCGGTTCGTCCCGGTGCCGACGCGTTTCTCCTTGGCGCGCTGCTGGCCACGCTTGTCCGGTCCGACCGGATCGATCACGCGTTCATTCAGGAGCACACGATCGGCTTCGATGAAGTGAGGCAGGCGCTGTTAAACATCCCCGTTGAAGAATGGGCTGCCGCTGCCGATATCTCGATCGCGGACCTGGAGCGTTGCGCCGCGATGATCGTTGCGGCGAAGGCCATGGTAGTGCGGGTCGAGCTTGGTATTCAGCAAGGCATCAACTCGACACTCAACTCCTACCTCGAAAAGCTTCTGATCATGCTTTCCGGCAATTTCGGCCGTAAAGGCACCAACCAATTGCATAGCTGGCTTCAACCGCTATGGGGTAATTCTCCGAACCAGACATTCGCGCCGACCGGCGACGCGATTATTGGGGGCCTGTTGCCGCCCAACATTTTCCCCGAAGCGGTGCTCAAGGACCATCCCGACCGGTTGCGTTGCGCTTGGATCGACAGTTCAAATCCAGCCAACACGGCCGCAAACACCGGGGCCGTGGAACGCGCGCTGCGCTCGCTCGACCTATGCGTTGTGGTCGACGTTGCGATGACCGAAACCGCACGGCTCGCGCACTACGTTCTTCCGGCGTCCTCACAATTCGAGAAAACTGAGTTTACCCTGTTCAACTTCGAATTTCCGACGAACTATTTTCACGTTCGTGCCGGCGTATTGCCGCCGCTCGCTGGCACCTTGCCGGAGCCCGAGATCTACACGCGGCTTGCCATCGCGCTGGGGCTTCTACCGGGTGACAATGTGCTCGCGCCCCTGCGGGAGGCGGCGCGGCGTTCCCGAGCCGAGTTCGCTATCGCCTTTCGTGCTTTCATCGCGGAAAACCCCGGCGCAGTCGCTGCCCTGGTGCTCTACCATACGCTGGGGCAGACGCTTCCGGACGGCACCGCGGCCGCGGCACCCTTGTGGGGGGCGGCGCTGGCTTGCGCGAAGCGATCGCCGCAAGCGGTGCGACGGGCGATCGGCGCATCGGACGAGGTGGCGGATCACCAGCTCGGCGATCTCCTGTTCGACACTATCGTAGCCGCCCGGCAGGGCACAGCCATTACCCGGCACGACTATGACGAGGTCTGGTCATTGATCAGCCATTCGGATCGCAGGGTTCGGCTGGTGGTCCCGCAGATGCTGGAATGGCTGGCACGGCTCGATCCACGAGCAGCGGGCGCGCCAAAGGAGTTTCCGTTCATGTTGGCAGCCGGTGGCCGCCGCATGTTCAATGCCAACCAGATCTTTCGCGATCCCGCGTGGCGTCGCGAGGATCCGGACGGCGCCATGTTGATCAATTCGAGCGATCTGAGCGAGTTGGGCGCAAAGGATGGTGACTGGATCGCCGTCGAGTCGGTGGTCGGGAGGCTCGTCGTCCGCTGCAAGGTCGATGACGCCATGCGGAATGGCCAGCTGGCGCTGCCGCACGGCTACGGTCAGGCATACCCCACGTCGGACGGCGAACGCCTTGTCAACGGGCCGCGCATCAATCTGCTTACCGAGAGCGGCAACCGCGATCCCATTGCGGGCACGCCCTACCACAAGAATGTCGCGGTTCGTCTGGCCCTGGTACCCGTGCACGAGGCTGCCGCCTATCAGTCGCAGTCCGAGCGAATTCATATGAAAGCAGCCGGACAATAGCTCGAAGGGAGCGATAAATGACCGAGAAACCAATCGCGATCGTGACCGGGGTAGGGCCGGGCACGGGAGCTGCCATCGTCAGGCGGTTCTCTGCGGGCGGATTCCGTATCATAGCGCTTGCCCGCTCAGCGGAGCTCATCAATCGCCTTGCGCAAGAGCTTCGCGATGTGCACGCGGTGACCTGCGACGTCTCAGACGAGAGCCAGGTGCGGACCGTGGTCACTGACGTAAAGCGCCGTTTTGGAGCGGCCGCGGTTCTCATCCACAACGCGGTCGGAGGAGGCTGGGGAAGCTTTCGCGAAATCGATCCGAAGATGCTGAAGGGCAATTTCGAGGTCAATGTGATGGGCTTGTTGTATCTTGCCCGCGAAGTGGCTCCTGACATGATCGAGAGAGGTAAGGGCGCAATCCTGGTGACCGGCAACACGTCTTCGATCCGGGGGAAGGCCAATTTCGCCGGCTTTGCTCCGACAAAGGCGGCGCAGCGTATATTGGCCGAGTCGATCGCGCGTGACATGGGGCCTCTCGGCGTCCACGTCGCCTATGTCCTCATTGACGCTGTGATCGATACGCCCCGGATGCGTGCGCGGATGAGCGACAGACCGGATGAATTCTTCATCAAGCCTGCCGCCATCGCCGACGAACTGTACCATCTCTACGGTCAGGACCGATCGGCATGGTCATTCCTCACGGAACTGCGGCCATTCCGCGAAAATTGGTGACCCTGGCCAGCAAAAGTTAATGCGCCTACGCGTGGCGAAGAGCTCTCCAGACGCAAGACTTGAAAGGTCAAAACCATGACTGATGGGTCAATCTCGATTGATACCGGGACGGACGAACTACTGTGTGCAATCCGGGATCGCGTCGCCGTGATCACCTTGAACCGACCGAAAGCACGAAATTCGCTTTCCGACCATCTCACGCCAGCGCTGCGCCGGATGATCAAGCGCAACGGTGATGATCCGGACGTCGGTGCACTGCTGATTACCGGTGCAGGCAGCGCTTTCTGTTCGGGCGGCGACGTCAAGGGGATGGGCGGCAACTCTGCCGCATCGGCCATGTCATTCAGTGACAAGGTTGCGCGATTGCAGGAACGTCAACGAACCCTGACCGGCGTACTCGTCTCGGTGCGTAAACCAACCATCGCGGCCTTGCCGGGACCGGCTGCTGGCGCTGGGCTTGCGATCGCGCTCGCCTGCGACATTCGTATCGCGGCCGAGTCCACCATCATGACGACTGGTTACGCCAGGATTGCGCTCACGGGCGATTACGGCATTTCGTGGCTGTTGACCCGGCTGGCCGGGACGGCGCGTGCCCGCGAACTGATGTTTTTGTCCGAACGGATCGATGCACGCCGCTGCGAAGCGCTGGGGCTGGTAAATCGCGTGGTGCCTGATGTCAACCTGCAGAGCGAAGCATTCGGGATCGCGAGGACGTTGGCGAACGGTCCGGGGAGTGCGTTTGCCTCCATCAAGGATAATCTCGACCTTGCTTTGTCGGCCGACTTCCTGACGTCATTGGACCACGAGGCCGAGAAGATGGTCCTCGCAGCGAGCACCGCGCAGCATGCCGAAGCCGTGCGGGCCTTTATCGAGAAACGCGCTCCTAATTTCAGGTGAGACCAAGCGCTGAAGTCACCCCTCGGCCGATTTGTTTTCCGGGGATGGTCCGGCAATATCCGCCACCACGGCAGCAATCAGAGATTCCGCCAGAGAGTCATCCGCAATCACCCGAGACAGGATGACAGCCCCAACCATCTCGGAGAGGATGGCAGCGGGATCTCTGCTGCCGGTGGCCCTTGGGGCCGCGGACGACAGCTTCGCAATCTGATCGAGATAGAATTGGATCGCCGTGATGAAGACGGCGCGGAGCGCGGGATCGTCGCGCCGCGCGGCGTCGGCGGCCAACGCCGGCAGAATGCACCCGGAACCTGGATCGTCGCAATGGGCCGCTGACACATAGCGTTCGATGAGTGCGCGAAACGGATCCTCGGGCTGTTGGGCCAGTCCATCCTTCAGCACTGCCTTGGTGTCCGCGATCGCATATTCGCTGGCCTTGACCGCCAGATCATCCTTTGAAGTAAAGTTGCGATAGAAGCCGCCATGAGTCAGCCCGGCGGCTTTCATGATGTCGGCAACACCGACCCCGTCGAAACCGTGCGTGCGCAGCAGGCGCGCCGCGGTCTCGATGATTTGCTCGCGATTCTCCAGCGCCTTTTCACGCGACACCCTCATGGTTTTCTCGCTCCGCAGGTCGCAGGACCCGCGTGCGCCGATCCCGACCACGGCCGCGCCTTCTCAGATTCGGAAAAACTCCACTTGACTTTTGTCATGATGGTCATCATCTATCATGAAAGATGATGGTCGTCATCTAAAAAGTGAGCGGTTTTTGCAGTCGCAATTTGGGTTGGGATAATCAGCACATGTACTGGCGCGCAAAAAGGGATCCGTATCATCCGGCCGATTTTACCTCCCTTCCCGGGATTTTTGGTCCGAGCCGGACAATGGAGAAAGCCATGACTAGTTCTGTCACTAATCTCGGGCGGGGGGTGCGCTACATAGATGCACCCACTCTCTCGATAAATGTCGGCGGCACCCGTTTCGCCTACCGCGACCTCGGTCCACGCAGCGGCGTGCCAATCATTTTTCTCAATCATTGGGGCGCGGTTCTGGACAATTTCGATCCGCGGATTGTCGACGGCCTCGCCAGCAAGCATCGCGTGATCGCGACCAATTACCGGGGGATCGGTGGGTCGGGCGGAACAGCGCCCGTGACGGTCGATGAAATGGCGCGGGATGCGATTGCCCTGATCCGCGCGCTGGGCTTCGAAAAAGTCGATCTGGTCGGCTTTTCCCTCGGCGGATTTGTGGCGCAGGATATCACGCTGAAGGCACCGGAGCTGGTGCGAAAGCTCATTTTGACCGGCACGGGGCCGGCGGGCGGCACAGGTATCGACAAGGTGTGGCCGGTATCCTGGCCTTTGATGATCAAAGGCTTTCTGACGCTGCGGGATCCAAAATTCTACCTGTTTTTCACGTCCACGGCCAATGGCCGCCAAGCGGCGGCAGCCTTCCTGAAACGGCTGAAAGAGCGCAAGGCAGGCCGGGACAAGGGGCCTACGCCCAGCGCTTTCTTGCGGCAAGTCAAGGCGATCACTGCTTGGGGCCGACAGGCGCCTCAAGATCTCGGAAGCATTCGGATCCCGGTGCTGATCGCGAATGGCGACAGCGACATCATGGTGCCGACCGCAAACAGCATCGACATGGCGCGCCGTATCCCGGGCGCAGAACTGGTCATCTACGAAGATGCCGGGCATGGCGGGATTTTTCAGAACCACGCCGTTTTTGTGCCGAAGGCCCTGTCCTTCCTCGGCGCCTGACGCCGCGACATATTTCAGATTGGAGAAGACGCCATGAAGGCATTCGTTGTCGACAAGTACAAAAAGAAGGGCGCTCTGCGTTTGGCCGAAGTACCGGAGCCGGAGGTGCGGGACGACGATGTCCTGGTCCGAGTTCATGCAACTGCCGTGAACCTTCTGGACTCCAAGGTCAGGGACGGAGAATTCAAGCTCATACTGCCGTATCGTCCGCCTTTCGTTCTGGGCCACGATGTTGCCGGGGTCGTCACCAAGGTTGGCGCCAAGGTCCAGCGGTTCAAGGCGGGCGACGAGGTCTATGCACGGCCGCGCGATCATCGGATCGGAACATTCGCGGAATTCATCGCCATCAATCAAGCCGACGTGGCGCCAAAGCCTAAAAACATCAACATGGAACAAGCAGCCTCCATTCCGCTGGTGGGGCTGACGGCCTGGCAGGCCCTGGTGGAGGTGAGCAAGCTGAAGCCCGGCCAGAAGGTCTTCATTCAGGCCGGCTCCGGCGGTGTGGGGAGTTTTGGCATCCAGCTCGCCAAGCACCTCGGTGCGACAGTCGCGACGACGACGAGCGCGAAAAATGTCGAGCTGGTCAAGAGCCTCGGCGCAGATGTGGTCATCGACTACAAGACGCAGGATTTCGAGAAGGTACTGTCGGGCTACGACGTGGTCCTGCACAGCCAGGACGCCAGGACGCTCGAAAAATCCCTGCGTGTGTTGAAAGCGGGTGGCCTCCTCGTCTCGATCTCAGGGCCGCCGGACCCCGAATTCGCCAAGGCAGCAGGGTTGAACCTGTTCCTGAAACTGGTGACGCGCCTGCTGAGCCGTGGTGCGCGCAAGAAAGCCAGAAGCCTTGGCGTGCGCTATTCATTCCTGTTCATGCGTGCGCAGGGGCAGCAGTTGAGCGAAATCACATCCCTGATCGAATACGGCGTGATCCGTCCGGTCGTGGATAAGGTTTTCCCGTTTGAGAAGACCGGCGATGCGCTGGCCTATGTCGAGACCGGGCGCGCAAAGGGCAAGGTCGTCGTTGCAGTGAAATAATAGGTCCCCTAATGACGCGGCCCGAGTTGTGATGCCACGACGCTGACCGGCCGCCAAACGCATCCGAGGAAGCAACATGACTCAACCCAACCGCGACACCCAAACTACCGTACAGGACGTTGCACTCATTGTCGGCGGCGGCCCGGGCATCAGCTCCAGTTGCGCCAGGCTGTTCGCGGAAAACGGCATGCGTGTATGCGTCGCAGCCAGGAATCCTGAAAAAGCAGTCCTTGAGACCCTCGAGAAGACGCATGGCGTGCGTCGATTCGCCTGCGATGCAACCGAACCGGCAGCCGTGGCACAGCTTTTCGAGAATGTCGTTCAAGACGTCGGGACGCCGAGGCTTGTCGTGCATAACATCGACGGCCGGGTTCCCGGCATTTTCCGCAAGAGCGTTATCGAAGCCGATCCCGTGATGGCGCTCGAGACGCTTCGAAACTCGGCGTTCAGCGCGTTTCTGGTGGGTCAACAGGCCGCCCGGCTCATGCTCGGAAACGAACCCGACACCAATGGCGCAAGAGGAACTATTATCTTCACGAACGCCAGCGCGGCGCTCAAAGGCTTCCCATCAAGCGGCGCATTTGCCATGGCATGTCATGCCAAGTCCGGGTTAGCGCAAAGCATGGCAAGAGAACTGATGCCACAGGGGATCCACGTGGCGAATGTGCCGATCGATGCTGCGGTCGGCTGGACTCAGGAGGACGGGACCCGCGCGCACCGGCTGGCGGGAACGACTGTCGACGACAATATGGCTGACCCTGTCCATATCGCGAAAACCTATCTTCAGCTTCATAGGCAGCATCGGTCGACCTGGGCGTTCGAAGTCGTGCTCCGGCCGTGGGTCGAGAAGTGGTGATTAACACTGGCGGCGGCGCGCAACTACGCCTGAGCAAGGCTTTCGAGTTTGCGATGCTCGCCGACGTCCATCACCGTGCAGCCAAGGCGCGCGGGCGTGTCGGCGAACCGAAATGTCGGCCTTGGCTGCGCTTTCAGGTGTGAGCGCACGCGTTTGACGGCCGAACGTCAGGTGTTTGGTGCTGCAGAGCAGTGCCTTCGATCGAATCTCCGTAGTGTTGGCCCCACTTCCGAAGCGAGAGTAGAATGGGGCCGAGGCTCTGACCGAAGGGAGAGATTTCATATTCCACCTTCGGCGGAATCTGCGGATACGCGTGGCGCATGATGACGCCATCGGCCTCCAATTCGCGCAGCTGAAGCGTCAACATTCTCTGCGTGGCGTTTCGGCCACAGGCCGGTCCAGGCGCTGACGACATGGTGAGGTGGCCACTGACCAAGTTCGATCAACGGATTTCGGTTTCCTTGCTGCATGGGGAAAGCGCGACGAGGTACAAGGGTGGTGCCTCTCTCCTGGCACCTCAGCACCGCATGTCTTCGCGTTTAAAGTCCATCAGTTCGTGGTTGCGGCCGTTGAATCTTCCTCACCCATCCGGATCCGTGAGCGGCCGAAAGGGCGCTCAGCGATTAGGGAGTGGAGTTGAAGAGCGGCGTAGACGAGGGGCAGGAATGGTCTTCGAACATGACGTTCATTCCTCAGGGAGAAGGCAGGATCGTCCCGGATGTCCCGCCCTGTCCCGCATTCAGTTCGCCTGGCCCAGATAGTGGCCAAGTCGAAGTTCGAAGTCTTCGCGTCCGTGTTCGCCGACAAGCTTCGCCAATCTCGGGCGGCGGGCCTGGAAGCCGGGCCATGCAAGTGACTGGCTGTATTCCGCATAGGAGGCCAGGAGGTCCGAGTCGGCCGGCAACGTCGCGCGATTGACCTGGGCCTTCGCGCCTGCCAGCGATTGTTTGTCGAAGCCGGACAAGCGGGCCGCCAGCGCCTCCACGAACGGGTCGAGTTCGTTATCCCGTAGCGCACGAGTCACCATCCCAAACCGCTCGGCATCGTCAGCGGCGTAGTCTTGGCTGCTCAGGATGACCTCCAGCGCGCGATCTCGCCCGACGAGCCGCGGTAGCCTTTCGCTCCCGCCCCCGCCAGGCACGATGCCTACTCCCACCTCGGGTTGGCCGAATAGCGCTTTCTCGGCACTCGCGTAGCGCAGGTCGCATGCGAGCGAAAATTCGTTTCCGCCGCCCCGTGTCCTGCCCCGGATGCTGGCAATGCTGATGACCGGTGACTTGCTCAGCCGCAGCACCAGATCGACCCAGGTCGGCAGCGGTGGATCGCTCGGCTCGACTGGGAAATCCCGGGCCTTGCTCAGATCGAAATGATTGATGAAGTACCCTTCGAGCTCGCTCCTGAACACGATGACCTTGACCTCGGGGTCGCGATCCATGTCCTTGACCACCGAATGCAGGGCCGAGACCATCTCTGGCACCACCAGATTGAACGGCGGGTTGGCGATCGTGACCTGCCAGAGCTGCGGGGTGCGCTTGTCCAGCTTGACCAGGGGCGACCGGGGGGGCGTGCCGGCGCCGGTGTTCACCCTGGGCGTCTCTTGAGCGAAAGCGGATGCCGGCAGGGCGGCGGGAAGCGTTGCTGCGAGCGCGGTGGTGGCCGAGGCCGCAGCCGACGCAACGAATTCCCGGCGAGACATGCTCTGATTCGAATCCCGGATCTTCGAATCCAGAAGATTGAGCCCGGAAGCGTGGACCTCGATCAGAACATCGTCATCCCGCAGTGCCGGCTCCGGCATCTCGCCAAGCCGCAGAGCGCTCTTCTTGTGTCGATCGACGATGAATGCCTTCATGATGTTTCCTTTTCCATGGGTTTCTCTGCATCGAGTAGTTTTCCTGCCGAGCTTCGCTCCTTTATTCCTGGCGTTCAAATCTGCGAACGACCCAGCATTGACACGCCAATGTAGCCGCGCATGTTGAGCTTCTCGCCGCCGTCGGTCAGCTGGATTTTGCTGCTGTAGACCTTACCATTGTCCGGATCGAGGATTTTGCCGGCGGTATATTCGGCGCCTTCCTTCTTCAGGCCGCTCAGGATCACCAAGCCGATTACCGGCACATCCTTGAGCGCGCCTTCGCATTTTTCACATTTCGGATTTCGGTCTTCGGACGGCGCGCGGAACACCTTTTCAATCTTGCCCTGCAGGGTGCCATTCGATTCCGTAACGCGGATAAGTGGTCTCGGTTTGCCGCTCACGTCATCGACATTTCTCCATAAGCCGACAGGTGAGGCATTATCCGCCCAGGCCCCGGAGGACATGAGTGCAGCAGCCAAGGTGAGCGCGAGAACGCCTGATTGTTTCAAAGTACACTTTCCGACGCTCCTAGGGGTGGGATTTATTGTTGTCTTGTTGCCGCGTGGTCTGATTTTCATCGAGGTGTCCGCCAACAGCCCGCTCGCAACAATTACGCATTCACGTCGACGACGGTGCGGCCCTGAACCTTCCCCGCGAACATTTGGCGCACGACATCGGGAACCTCCGCAAGGCCGACCACCTGCATCGTTCGGGCGAGCTTGTTCAGGTCCAGGTCGCGAGCCAAACGCGACCATGCCTCGATTCGCGCCTCCTGCCGGGCATTCACCGAGTCGATTCCAGCAAGTGTGACGTTGCGCAGGATGAACGGCAGAACCGTTCCGGGAAGATCGACACCCTGGGCCAGGCCGCAGGCCGTCACCACGCCGCGGTACTGCGTCTGCGCCAATACGTTCACCAGCGTATGACTGCCGACGGAGTCGACTGCTCCCGCCCAACGCTCGCGCGCGATAGGAGCTCCGGGCTCCGAAAGCGTCCGACGATCGATGACATCGGCCGCACCGAGGCTCCGCAGATAATCGGATTCTTCAAGACGTCCAGTTGATGCAACGACGCGATAACCGAGGTCGGCGAGGAGGGCGATCGCGATCGAGCCGACGCCGCCATTAGCGCCGGTTACGAGGATGTCGCCACGCTGCGGTGTGATTCCGCCATGTTCGAGGGCCAGCACCGACAGCATCGCGGTGTAACCGGCCGTGCCGATCGCCATGGCATCCTTCGTGGAAAAGGGAGCAGGGATCTTCACGAGCCACTCGCCTTTGATCCGCGCTTTCTGGGCGTAACCGCCATGGTGGGTCTGGCTCAGTCCCCAGCTGTTGGCGACAACGCGGTCTCCTACGGCGATGCCGGGATAGGAGGATGCCTCGACCGTTCCAGCAAGGTCGATACCGGGAATGAGGGGAAACTGCCGAATGACCTCCGCGCGCCCGCTAATGGCCAGCGCATCCTTGTAGTTCACGGTCGAATAGTCGACGGCGACCGTAACGTCGCCAGGCATGAGATCTTGCTCGTTCATTTCGACCACGCTGGTCGTAATCTTTCCGTCTGTCTTTGCTGCCAGCAGTGCCTTGAACGTCATCGTCATATCCTAGGTCGGTGTTGCGTTGTCCACGGACCTAGGGTCGCGCCTCCTTTTCGCAAGAAGGCACAATTAAAGCGGCTACTATCATTTATGGACGTACCGACGCATGCCAAAGCGCGGAGTCAGGCCTTGGCCGATATGACAGCGGGCCTGACATGACGACGGATCGTCCCGAAGCCTGGGCAGGCTACCGGCCATGCCGAGGCTTATCCCCGTGCAGCCGCTCCGGCGCGCGCCGTCAGTGAGTTCGTTGCCGAAATCACGCCGCTGTCTTGCAGGAGGCTGCGAGCATCTATTGTATTATGATCGTCATGTGATATAAATTCTGACGTCGGTTCAAATGGCATCTACGGCAACATCCAAAGACGTCAACCGAGCGAGTATGACCGGAGTTTAGGGTCCGCCCACCCGAATTTCGTGCCTGCATGCCGCAGAACGCATAATTATTGCAGATGCGACCATTTTTGGAGGTGTCTATGCGTCCAAGACGGTTTGACGCGAAAAGCGGATGCGCGGTCGGGGTGACACTGTCCGTCATTGGCGGCATGTGGAAGCCACTGATCCTGTTCCACCTCTTCGCGGGCAAGAAGCGGTTCATGGAACTATCACGAGCCATCCCTAACGCCACGCAGAGGATATTGACCCTACAATTGCGCGAGCTGGAGGCAGATGGCGTGATCGTGCGCCGTGCCTATCCGCAGATTCCTCCGAAGGTGGAATATGAAATCTCGGCCTTCGGCCAGAGCCTCGAGCCCGTACTGCTTTCGCTTCGGGGTTGGGGCAAGCAATATGGAGGTTCAATTGAAGGCGTCTCTCAGCCACACCACGCGCCTGAAAATCGTCAGCTAAACGCATGCGCCCTGTAAGGGTTGAATGAGTGATCGCGGACCCTGTCCTGCATACACATCGCCTGCGTCGGCCGACGTGAGACGTCTCACGCTCGCGCCACTTCCATCGCCGGCTCGGGTTCTTCCCGTCGAACGCTGACGCGCTTTATCATGAGCGGAAAGCTGTCGCTTCAGGGTGGTACGGCTCTGCCGTTTTCGCAGGCGTGTGCCACAAGCGAGCCTTATCCCACGGATTTATCCGAACGACTTACTCGTGACGTCGAATTCCAAATAGGAATTATGGACGTGCGACGGACGTAGCGTGTCTTTCAAAACGATAGGCGGTCACCCGGCTTGACAGTTCTATTTTAGAACTATTTAATCGAAGGGGCGGGCCTGACCGTTTGTTGGGGGGCCGCGCAGCGCTCCGGAAAGAGGGCGCGAGGGAGGATGGCATGAGGAGCGTGGACGAACTCACTGCGGCCGAATTGCTCGATGGCCTGCCTTCAAGAGTGCACGAGGTCTACGCGCCGTTCGTGCGGGACATCCCGGATCATCCGGCCTTCGTTGAAGGGGGGCGTTCGTGGAGCTACCGGCAATTCTCGGAGGCTGTCGACGCCGTAGCCAAGGATCTTTCCGATTTGGGGATCAGGCCGGGCGATCGCGTGATGATTGCGAGCGAGAACAGCGTGGCCCTGGGGGCGATGCTATTCGCGGCGAGCAAGCTCGCTGCTTGGGGCATTGCGGTTAATCCTCGCCTCTCGGCCAGAGAGATCGACCTGATCGGGACACACAGCGGCGCACGACGCGTACTGTTCAACTCGGCGCTTTCGAAGGAAGCAGCCGATCACGCCAGCCGCGTCGGCGCCAAAATAGACGCTGTTGGACCGTTCGGTGGAATCGGTATTGGTCCACTCAATGCGGATGCGCAAGCGGAGCCCGTCGAGAAGGATGGCGCCCGCCAGGTCGCGGGCCTCCTGTACACCTCGGGCACGACCGGTGCTCCGAAGGGAGTCATGCTGAGCCACCGCAATCTGCTCTTTACCGCAAGGACTTCGGGAATTCTTCGCCAAAGCGGTCCAGCCGACCGCATCTACGGCGTGCTGCCGATGTCCCACATCGTCGGGTATTCGATCCTGCTGATCGCCACGCTGATGCACGGCGGCACATTGTATGTTGTGGCCAAGGCCGATCCCGCCGCGCTGGCCCATGCCATAGCCGAGGAGGGGATTACGAGCCTGTTCGGTGTTCCCGCCACATATCAGCGTCTGCTCGAACACAAGGCGGTCAAGGGCATCCAACGACTCGAGCGAGGCAAGCTGCGGATCATGGCCGTCGCTGGCGCTCCGCTCGACCTCGATCTGAAGAAGCGGATCGAGGACGAATTCGGAATCCCGCTATTGAACAATTACGGCATAACCGAATGTTCGCCGGGCCTATCGGGTGTCCGTTCAGAACACCCTGTCTCGGACGAGTCGGTCGGCCCCTTTCTTCCCGGTATCGAGCATCGGATCGTGGACAGGCAGGGCAAGAACGTTGCGACGGGTGAGGTCGGCGAACTGCACGTCCGAGGCCCCAACGTGATGCTCGGCTACTATCGCGCTCCCGACCTGACGGCGGCGGCGATCGATGACCAGGGATGGTTCAACACAGGGGATCTCGCTCGGGTGAACGGCGAGGGCCATCTCTACATCGCTGGCCGAACCAAAGAACTTATCATCCGCTCCGGCTTCAACGTTTACCCCGCCGAGGTGGAGGCGGTGCTGAACGCACACGACCAGGTCGTCCAATCAGCTGTGGTAGGACGACCGATTGATGGCAACGAGGAGGTCGTCGCGTTCGTGCAGCTTCTCCCCGGCGCCAGCGTCAACGCCGAAGAGCTGAAGTCATACACGGCCCAACAGCTCACTTCGTACAAGCGGCCGACTGAATTGATCCTGCTCGATGCTCTGCCCTCAGCCTCCACCGGCAAGATACTCAAACACAAGCTGCGAGAGATGGCGATCGAACGGGCGGCCGGGAAGGTGTCCGATGCCGCAGCCGCGGGCTGAGTGATGCACTGCAAGGGATGGGCGAAGCCGCACCAGGGGTCGGTGCCGAGGCCGTACGGAAATTCAACGATTGATGAGCGGCGCAACCCGTCGCCGCACAAGGGAGAAGTCGATGTTCAGGAAGTCCATACTAGCAGCCGCGATCGGCGTGACGATTGTCGGCGCGCACGCGCGTGCGGACATGCCCGGCGTCACGAGCGCCGAAGTGAAGGTGGGGGCTACGTTCCCGTTTAGCGGTCCCGCGTCGCCGCTCAGCAATACCGGGAAGGGTCTGATTGCCTACATCAATTCGATCAACGAGCGCGGTGGCATCAACGGCCGCAAGATCAATCTCATCACCTACGACGATGCTTACAGCCCGCCCAAGACGGTGGAGCAGACCAGGAAGCTTGTCGAGAGCGATGAAGTGGCCTTCCTGTTCGGCCCGCTCGGTACTCCCGGTATCGGCGCCACCATCAAGTACGTCAACGCGAAGAAAGTGCCTCATCTATTCGTGGTAAGCGGCGTCACCAAATTCACGAATTTCGCTGAATTTCCGATGACCACCACTGGGTTGCCTAGCTATGATACGGAAGGGCGGATCTACGCGAAATACATCACCCAGGCCCGGCCAGACGCAAAGATAGCGATCCTGTATCAGAACGACGATTTGGGTAAGGACTTCCTCAATGCATTCAAAGGTTATCTGAAAGAGGACTTCGACAAGAAAGTTGTATCGTCCTCCTATGAAGTGACCGAGCCGACGATCGATTCCCACGTGGTGAAGTTGAAATCGTCTGGTGCGGAGGCGTTCCTGGTTGCCGGCACACCGAAGTTCGCGGCTCAGGCCATCAAGAAGGCCGATGAGGTCGGTTGGAAGCCGCTGTTCCTGATCAACTTCGTTTCGAGCTCGGTCTCTTCGACCATCGTCCCCGCGGGACCGGAAAAGGCGGTGGGCATCGTTGCGGCAACGATCACCAAGGATCCGAACGACAAGAAGTGGGCCGACGACCGCGGCATCAAATGGTACCGTGAGCATTTCGCGAAATACCTGCCGGGTGCGGACATTGGTGATGCCAATTATCTGTTCGGTACGCAGCAGGGACAGATCCTTGAGCAGGTGCTCAAGCAGTGCGGTGACGATCTCTCGCGCGAGAACATCGTCAAGCAATCGCGGAGCATACGCGGGCTGTCGCTTCCCACTCTCATACCGGGTGTTACGATCAACACAGGCCCGGAAAGCAGTATGGCGTACACGCAGTTGCAGCTGCAGCGCTGGAACGGTACGACGTGGGAGCAATTCGGTAACGTACTCAGCGCCGATGGAAAGTGAAGTGTGCTTTCTGAAGATGCATGCGGGTGATCTGAGCCCGCAACGCCACTAACTGAATCATGGAGCATGAATGTCCAGCGACGTACTTTTCCGGCCTTTCAAGCTGAAAGGGCTGAACTTGCCGAACCGGGTGGTGATGGCGCCGATGACGCGCTCATTCTCTCCGGGCGGAATTCCGACCGAAGACGTCGCGCGATACTACCGCCGCCGTGCCGAAGGAGCGGTCGGGTTCATCATATCGGAGGGTACGGGCGTGGATCGTCCGGCATCCCTGAACGATCCGAATGTTCCCCGCTTTCATGGCGAGAAGGAGCTGGCAGGGTGGCGGCGTGTGGTCGACGAGGTGCACGCCGCCGGCGGCCTGATGGCGCCGCAGCTATGGCATGTCGGAGCCGTTCGCACGCGCGCCCAGAATTGGTCTCCTCCCGGCGCCTACGACAGTCCGTCCGGCCTGTCGCGACCGGAGAAGAAGTTCGGCGAGCCGATGAGCGAGGAGGACATTGCAGACGCCATTCGCGCTTTCGCCGACGCGGCGCTTGCGGCGAAGCGTCTGGGGTTCGATGCCGTCGAATTGCACGGCGCGCACGGCTATCTGATCGATCAGTTCTTCTGGGAAGGTACCAATCGCCGAGAGGATACGTATGGGGGCAAGGACCTGCCCGGCCGGGCCCGGTTTGCCGCTGATATCGTCCACGCGGTGCGCAAGTCAGTAGGAACGGATTTTCCGATATTGCTCCGGATCAGCCAGTGGAAGCAGCAGGACTTTGAGGTAAAGCTGGCCGACACGCCTCGCGCATTGGAAGCCTGGCTCAAACCTTTGGTCGACGCGGGAATCGACATTCTGCATTGCTCTCAACGGCGCTTCTGGGAGCCGGAGTTTGATGGCTCCGATTTGAATTTCGCCGGATGGGCGAAGAAAGTAACGGGAGTGCCGACGATTTCGGTCGGGTCGGTCGGTCTGACCGGCGAATTCATCGCCGCATACGGCGGCGAGAGTTCCCGTCCGGCGTCCCTCGACGAGTTGATCCGCCGCCTCGATCGCGAAGAGTTCGATCTCGTCGCGGTGGGCCGGGCGCTGCTTCAGGATCCGCAGTGGCTACTGAAGGTGCGTGACGGCCGGACGGAAGAACTGATGGCTTTCGAACGAACTGCGTTCGCTGAACTGAGCTAAGCGAGCGACGAAAGGGTTTCACGGCAGGGCGATCGCCACTGAATAACGGTTATCAGAATGTTTTGTAACCAGTGTTTCGGCGACTGTTCAAAGCTGGCTGGCAAGCAATAATCGGCTGCACGCCAGTCGACGGAGGAAGCCTGCGTGTCGTTGCGCAGTCGCCTGGAAGCCGTTCGGAGACTTGCAAATGAACGAGACGAAAACCCAGGTTGGCCAGATCCGGACCGAGGTGCACGGGCACGTCTTCAAGATCATCATCGACAATGTGGCGAAGAAGAACTCCTTCAGCCCGCAGATGATGGCGCAGATGTCGGATGCGATGACGCTTCTCGACCGAACGGACGATTACTGGGTCGGGGTGCTCTGTGCCGAAGGCCCGGATTTCACGGCCGGGCTGGACATGCCGAAATTCTTCGGACCCAAGGCCGAGAATACCGAGATCAAGCCCGGCAACATCGATGCGTTCGCGCTCAAAAGCCGGTGCCGCAAGCCGATCGTGACGGCAGTGCAGGGGATCTGTTTCACGATCGGTATCGAGATGATGCTGGCTGGCGATATCGTTGTGGCGGCCGATGACGCCCGGTTCTGCCAGATGGAATCCAAGCGCGGGATCGCGCCACTTGGTGGCGCGCACTTCCGGTATTTGACGCGGGCAGGATGGGGAGATGCGATGTATCACCTGTTCTTGTGCGACGAGTTCAACGCAGCGCGGGCTTACAAGATCGGATTTGTCCAGGAGGTCGTTGCTCCTGGCCAACAGATTGCCCGCGCAATGGAGATTGCGGATCTGATCGCCAGGAACGCTCCGATCGGAATTCAGGTAACCAAGGAAGCCGCGCTGAAATACATCGAGGCCGGTGAAAAAGCTGCGATCGATTACATCCCGAAGATCAAGGATCGCGTCTTCAGCAGCGAAGACATGAAAGAAGGTATCCAGTCTTTCGTGGAACGGCGCTCGGCAGTATTCCGCGGGAAATAGAGATCCCGCGAAACGCCCGCGTAACGGCGCAGTAGAACTTCGCCCACCAGCTTGAGGATTTGACTATGGGAAGCATCAAGAAGGCATTCGATCTCACCGGCAAGAATGCCCTTGTTACGGGCGGCTCCCGCGGCCTTGGGCTCCAGATCGCCGAGGCGCTAGGTGAGCAGGGGGCACGTGTCGTGATTTCGTCTCGCAAGGCGCCAGACCTGGAAAATGCCCAGGCGCATCTTGCCGGTCTCGGTATCAAGGCGGAGTGGATCGCAGCGGATAATTCCAGGGACGAAGACGTCAAGCGGCTCACTGACGAAGCGATCAAGAAGCTCGGCCGGGTGGACATTCTGGTGAATAACGCCGGCGCCACCTGGGGCGCGCCGACCGAAGATCACCCGATCGAAGCGTGGGACAAGGTGATGAATCTGAATATCCGCTCGCTGTTCCTGCTCAGCCAACAGGTTGCAAAGCACTCGATGATTCCCAACAAGTATGGCCGCATTATCAACCTTGCTTCGATCGCGGGCCTGTTCGGAAGTTCCGGAGATATGCAGATGGTTGCCTACAATACAAGCAAGGGCGCCGTGGTTAATTTCACGCGGGCCCTGGCGGGTAGTTGGGGACGCTACGGAATTACGGCCAATGCTCTGGCGCCCGGCTTCTTTCCGTCGAGGATGACGAAGGGCACGATCGAGGCTGTCGGGGTCGAAAAGCTCGCCGCCGGCGCGCCGCTCCGCCGCATCGGCGACGAGGACGATCTGAAAGGCGCCGCGGTTCTCTTCGCCAGCGACGCCGGCAAGCACATCACCGGTCAGATCCTTGCCGTCGATGGCGGTCTGACTTCGGTGATATCGTCTTCCTGAGCTTCTCTGTCCAGCCGCTTTCGATTTGGTGGTGATATGCGCCATTTTGCGGAATTCATATATGATGATAATCATCTAAAAGGTGGCTGTTTCTTAGGTCAGCTCGGAGCAAGCAATGCGTTACCCGAAAGACCATGGGCTGCAGACGCGCAGGCGGATCGTCAGATGCGCGACAGGCCGCCGCCGGCGCAATTGCGACTATGGTCGGTTCGATCGTGCTCGCGCGTGCGGCCGGTGACAAGCGGCTGTCTGACGACCTTTTGGAAGCCGGTCGGCAGGCCGTGCGCAATCAGACCGCAAGCACCACGGCGGAATCCTCTCCAGCGGACCGAATCTGAGTTCCTCTTTCCGAGTCCATCAGCCTCCAGGGCAGCTTCGGCATATCGAGCGTCAAACCATTTGATGCAAACTATGACTTGCAAAATGCAAGCCGTGGTGTAGCCTGCATTTCGCAAATCAAATGATGCGGTCGCAAGAGCCGCCGGCAAACAGGAGGCAGCTTTGTCCGAGGATGCGTTGGTGACGCGCGAACAGCGCGGCAATATTTCCGTTTTGACAATGGTTTATCGGCCGTACAACCTGCTCGGCCCCAAGCTCCTTAACGCGATCGTGGAGCAGGTGGAGGCCGCGCAAAGGGCAGGCAGCCGCGCCATCGTCATCCGCAGCGGACTGCGGCATTTCTCCGCCGGCGCAGATCTGGATATCTTCGAGAAACGTGTGGAGGCAGGCAGCGCAGATCAGGGCGGTGAAAATCGGCGACTGAACGGCGTCGAATTTCTGCGCTTCATGGAGCTTCTGCCAATTCCGTTGATCGCCAGTGTTCACGGCGTTTGCCTAGGTGGCGGTCTCGAGCTCGCGCTATCGTGCGATTACATCATAGCGGCCTCTTCGGCGAAGATCGGATCGGTCGAGGCGACACTTGGTCTGCATCCCTTACTGGGAGGAATCCAGCGGCAGGTGCAGCGTATCGGCGCGCAGCGCGCCAAGGAAATGTCAATGCTGGCTCGGCGCTACGATGCGCCAACGCTGGAGAAGTGGGGATTGATCAATCTCACTGTCCCGGAGGAGTCGTTGGAGACGGCGACCATGGCCATCGCGGAGGAGTTCGCGCAAGGCCCGACGGTGGCGCATGCCGCGACCAAGGAACTCGCGCATATCGCCGTTAATCAGGGCGTGGTGGCTGCGGACGAGGCGATGTCACGAGTACAGGCGCCGATCTGGGCGTCGGAAGACCTCAAGACCGGTCTTGCATCATTCCGCAAGAACGGCCCGGGTCTCGCAAAGTTCGCGGGGCGCTGACATGAGTGGCCCCTTGAGTGGAATCCGGGTCGTCGATTTTTCCCGTGTGCTGGCTGGTCCGCTGTGCGCCCGGACCTTGCAGGACCTCGGCGCTGAGGTGATCAAGATCGAGCCACCAAGCCCCGACGTTTCTCGCTTTGCTTTTCCATCGACCGACGGGATGTCAGGCTATTACGCCCAGCAAAATGCCGGCAAACGCAACGTCAGTATCAATCTCAACATCCCGGGCGCTTACGAGTTGGCGCTGGAACTCTGCGACACCGCCGATATCCTGGTCGAAAATTTCCGGGCGGGCACGCTGGGTTTCTTCGGGCTGGATTACGCAACGCTGTCGAAACGCAATCCACGGCTGATCTACGCGTCGATCACCGGCTATGGGCAGGGTGGTCCGTGGCGGAGCAGGATGGCCTATGCGCCAACCGTGCAGGCCGAGGCCGGCTTTACCGAAAACAGCGTCCGCCACTATGGCAGCGCGCTGACGGAGCCGCGTACCGATAGTCTGTCGCATGCCGACGTCTACGCTGGATTGCAGGCCGTGATCGCGATACTTGCGGCTCTCAACAGCCGCCAGAGGACCGGACGGGGCCAGTATATCGACATCGCAATGGCGGCGACGTTGCTCGCGGTCAACGAACGCGCGCACGTCGATCTTTCCGATGATGACATCGGGGCGGAGCCTGCGGTGCTCGGCGCCACTGATTGTTCCTTCTTTACAGGACCGCAAGGCGAAAATTTCACGGTCGCGACCAGCATTATTGGCAGCCGGACCTTTCCGTCGTGGCTGCGCGCCATGCGCCGGGTCGATCTGATGGATGATCCGCGGTTCTCAAGCGCTGCCGCGCGCCGCCTGAATTTCGGCGTGCTGCATCAGATCATCCAGTCCTGGATCCTGACCTTTCCGGATATGGCGACCCTCGACGCCCAGTTCGACGAAGCCAAAATCGCCATGGGCGAGATCCGTTCTATCAAGGAGCTCACAGCATCGGAATGGAGCGATTACTGGGGCGCCGTCCAACGCGTCCCTGACCGCAGCGGCGGCGAATATCGGTTGCCGGGCCGGCCGTGGCATTTTTCGGCAGAAGAGCTGACACCAATTGGCACACCTGCCTTTCAGGGCGAGCATAACTTCGCGGTCTTCAGCGAACTCGGCCTCAGCGAGGCGGAATTGAAACTCTTAAGCGAAGCGGGCGCGCTCGTTTCGCATCCGCGTGCGCTGGAGCCCGAGATCGTCGCCAAGCCGGAAGCCAAGCCGGGACAGGCGGCCTGATCAGAAACGCCGAAGGGCGTACTGGACATACACGAATCCTGCTCAATATGGTATGAGCTGAGTTCGGGTGAAAGAGCTATGTCCAGTGTGAAGCGAAGCCGTCTTGCAAACAAGGAATGTTCCATGGCGCGCGCCATGGAAGTTGTCGGCGACCGCTGGTCCATCCTGATCCTGCGCGAGGCCTATTACGGCGTGAAACGCTTCGATGAGTTCGAATACTATATCGGGATCGCTCCCAATATCTTGAGCACCCGGCTGAAGAAATTGATCGATGCCGGCGTCATGACGCGGGTGCCGTTGCCCGAACACGCCGGGCGATACGAATACGTTCTGACCGAGAAAGGACGCGATTTCTTTCCGGCCTATCTCGCGCTTAAGAAATGGGGTGACGACTGGCTGGCGGAGCCCGCAGGGCCGCAGGTCGTGTTCCGCGAACGCGCCGCCGGACGACCGATCGAATATCCGGCGTTGCGGACGAGCGGCGGCAAGCCGTTGCGGCTCGAGGATGTCGAGATTGTTGCCGGCGCAGGTGCTGTTCCGTTTAATCGTAAGCGATTTGGTGGCGATGCCGCCGATCGTGCGGCCGGCGCGAAGGCTCACGCTTCACGACGAAAGCGCAAATAGCGCGCGCCTGGTCTCGACCCGGATCAGATTCGCGCGGTATTCCGCCGAAGCGTAGCGGTCGGAGAGGCACTCGGTGGTCTCACTGAGCAATTTTGCCGCCTGGTCGATGTTGTCCGGCGAGAGCGTCTTGCCGATCAGGAAATCGGAAGCGTGTTGGCCGGCGAACGCGTGGTTCGCTGCACCGGTGACGCCGATGGAAATCTCGTCAACCGCATCCTGCTGCAGTCGCACGCCAACCGCGATTCCTACGACGGCAAAACCGCTCGCGGGATGTCGGATCTTTCGGTAGATGAAACGCATGCCGGGCTTCGGCCGCGGAATACGGATGCTGGCGAGAATCTCGTCCGGTGCCAGCGCGGTCGAAAAGATATCGACGAAGAAATCCCGTGCCGCCACCCTTCTCAGGCCATTCGGGCCTGCGATCTCGATCTCTGCCTGCAGCGCCACCACTATCGCCGGCCAGTCAGCCGCGGGATCGGCGTTCGCGAGCGAGCCGCCGATCGTGCCGCGGTTACGCACCTGTGGATCGGCAATCAAGCTGGCTGCCTGGCGAAAGATAGGTAATTCCCTGTACAGCGGCTCAGAAGCAAACAGTTCGGCGTGGGTGGCCAGTGCGCCGATCCTGATGCCGGTTTCGCTGATCTCGATTCCCTTGAGCTCGGCGATGCCGCCAATATCGACCAGGAGTTCGGGCGATGCCAGCCGCAGCTTCAGCGCCGGCAACAAGGTATGGCCACCGGCAAGGAGCTTTGTTCCGTCAGGATCGTCGCGCAACAGATCGATCGCCTGGGCGAGCGAAGACGCGCGAACATAATCGAAGGCTGCGGGGATCATTGGGACGCTCCCGTGCGTGCTTGTTGCACCGCCGCCCAGACACGTGGCGGCGTCAGCGGCATGTCCAGGTGCTTGATACCGAATGGTGACAGGGCATCAAGCACGGCATGAACCATACAAGGCGGGGCGGCAATCGAACCGCTCTCGCCGATACCCTTGACGCCGATCGGATTGGTCGGCGACAGCGTTTGCTGGAACAGCGATCGGATATTCGGCACATGCTCGGCGCGCGGAACGGCATAGTCGAGCAGCGAGCCGGTCAGAAGTTGCCCATTGTCGGGATCGTAGCTGACCTCTTCATAGAGCGCTTGTGCGATGCCCTGCACGACGCCGCCATGGATCTGGCCGGCCGCGAGACGGGGATTGATCAGCGTGCCAACGTCGTCAACCGCGACATAGTCGAGGATATCGACAATCCCGGTCTCCGGATCGACTTCGACATAAGCGAGGTGGACGCCTGACGGCGAACCCATGCCGGTCGGGTCGTAAAACACCGTCTCATCAAGGCCCGGCGCGACGCCATCCGGCAGTTTATGCCCGACATAGGCCATGCGGGCCACCTTCGGGAAGGTTACCGGCGCGATATCGGTACCGGGCACGCTGAACGCGCCGGCCGAATAGGAAACGTCCTTCTCGTCCACTTCCAGCATGCCCGCCGCGATCTTCTTCGCCTTGGCGACAATGCGTTGGGAGGACACGTGCACGCTGGATCCACCGACCGCCATCGAACGGGAATTGAAGGTGCCGTGGCCAGCCTGTACCTGACGCGTGTCGCCCTGTACGATGTCGATGTCTTCAATCGGAATCTGCAACACGTCGGCAGCGATCTGCGACAACGACGTGATATGGCCTTGTCCCTGGCTCATCGAGCCCGAATAGATCGTGGCTCGTCCGCTGGAATCGATGCTGACCCGCGCGCTTTCCCAGCCGCCCCGGTCGAATCCGCTCACAGCCAACCGGCGTGATGGTGCCATGCCGCACATATGCGTATAGGCGGCGACGCCAATGCCGCGATAGATGCCGCTTCCGCGCAAGGCTTGGCATTCGCTGCGGCGGCCTTCATAGTCGAAAGCCGCGAGCGCCTTGTCGAGCAGTCCCTGGTAGTTGCCGCTGTCGTACATCACGCCCGTGCTGCCGTAGGGCCGATAGGGAAATTCCGCCGGTTGAACGAAATTCTTCCGCCGCACTTCGACCTGGTCGAGCTCGAGGTGGCGTGCCACCGCATCGATCGCGCGCTCGGCAATATACGCGCCTTCGGGCCGGCCATAGCCGCGATAGGCATCAACCGGCACGGTGTTGGTCAACACGACGCGGGAAATAGCCTCATAGTTGTCTATCTTGTAAGTGCCGGTGCCAAAGTTGATGGTATTCACGGTCGGACCGCCGCTCGCCATGTTCGACAGGTAGGCGCCGACGTTGCCGAAGGTGTCGACCTTCAGGCCGAGGATTTTGCCGTCGTTCCTGAACGCAACCTCGATGTTTTCTGTATGAGCGCGGCCATGGCTGGTCGATTGATGGCTCTCGGAGCGGCTCTCCCACCACTTGACCGGTGCGTCAAGTTCGCGCGCGAGATAGGGGCAGAGCAGGTCTTCCGGATACAGATGCATCTTGGCGCCAAAGCCGCCTCCGATATCAGGTGCGGCCACCCGCAATTGATGCTCGGGAATGCCGACCGTCTCGGCGATCCAGCGCCGGTGCATGTGGGGAACCTGGCTGCCGATATAAACCGTCAAGGTGCCGTCCGGTTCTGGCGAGGCAACGATCGCGCGCGTTTCCATGCAGGTGGGGATCAGGCGGTTGTTGACGACGCGCAGGCCGATGACATGATCGGCCTCGCGGGCGGCGTTCTGGTAGTCGCCGCCGCGCACCTTGTAGATCGTGGTGATATTGCCCGGAACGTTGTCATGGAGCTTCGGTGCGCCCTCCCGGATCGCGACTTCCTCATCGATCACGGCGGGCAGCACGTCGTACTCGACTTCGATCATGCCGACGGCGTCATAGGCTTCAGCCAGCGTTTCCGCCACGACGAGTGCCACGCACTCGCCGACAAAGCGAACGCAATCGGTCGCGACCACCGGACGGAACGGTACCTTGCTGCCGGGAATGACCCAGTTCGGCACGATCGGGCCGATCTTGCCGGCGAGCGCCTTGCCGGACAAAACAAGGCGAACACCCGGTGCGACTTTGGCTGCCGACAGATCGACGCTTCTGATCTTGGCGTGGGCGTGCGGCGATCGCAGTACTGCCATATGCAGCATGCCCGGCAACCTGACATCATCGACGTATCGGCCCTTGCCGGCGAGAAACTTGAGATCCTCGCGTCGCCTGAGCGGCTGGCCGATATGGCGGATCGCAGTCGTATCGTTCATGGCTGGTCGCCTTTCGATGCCAGGCTTTCGACTGCGCGGACGATGTTGTGATAGCCGGTGCAGCGGCAGATGTTGCCGGCAAGGCCGTGGCGGATGTCATGCTCGCTCGGATTGGGCTGATCCCTCAATAGCTGGCGCACGCTCATCACCATGCCCGGCGTGCAGAAGCCGCATTGCAGAGCGTGATGCTCATGGAACGCCGCCTGAACCGGGCTGAGTTCGGCCCTTGTGTCGGTCAGGCCCTCGATCGTTGTGATCGACGCACCGTCTGCCATTACGGCCAGCACGGTGCAGGCCTTGATTGCCTGTCCGTCGATCTCCACAGTGCAGGCGCCGCACTGCGAAGTATCGCAACCGACATGCGTTCCGGTGAGGCCAAGGTCTTCCCTGATCAGGTGGACCAGCAATTTTCGCGCTTCCACCGTGACGGTCTTGCGCGTGCCGTTGATCTCCAAGGTTACCACATGACGATCGTCGGGTTCGGGCATGCATTGCTCCTGATTACAGCACGTTGTCTGCCGTACTTCTTTATGAGAGCCGGATGTCGGCAATATCGATCGCGACCACAACACCTTCGGTGATCGCGGTGCCATCGGCTCTTCGATGATAAGCGCGCCGCTTGGTCGCGATCCTGACGCCGTCAAAATCCCGATACTCGGACATGTAGTGCGCCATCGGAATCCTGCCGGTGACGACCGCGCCGTAGTCGACGCGTGAGATCAGGCCGTCACCATCGACGTGAAACACCTGTTCGGCACAATGCGTCGCGACTGCGTCCGGAAACGTCACCTTGAGCCGACGCCGCCTTTCGCTTGGCTGGTCCCACGGCTCGATCTCTTCCGTTTTGAATCCCGGCAACTGGAAGAGGAACGGCGTTCGCTCATATCCATTGTCCTCCCATTGTGCATTGACCAACTCTAATAATAAGAGTGACTGGAAGGCAAGTGAATTCTTGCATGAAATTCCCGGTCTGGCCTTGGATAGCGGGCCAGGCGAGTTTACTCTGGTAATAAGAGTTATTCGGAGGTCCACGCAGATGCGCTCGAAGAGTTTTGAGGGAATGGCTTGTTCGATCGCCGGGGTGCTCGATGCCGTCGGTGATCGCTGGGCTGTTCTGATCTTGCGCGACCTGTCGCTGGGTTTGAGCAAATACGAGGATTTGAGAAAGTCGACTGGTGTGACCCATGCCACCTTGTCCGACCGGCTCAAGCATCTCGAGGAAAATGAACTGATCGAGCGCCGGCAGTATCAATCGGGTCCCGATCGCTACGAGTATCTCCTGACCCGAAAGGGCAGGGACGTCATCCTCGTCATTCAGGCGCTTGCCCAGGTCGGGGATAAATGGGGAATTACCGGGGACGCCGGCCCCCCTCTCAAATTCATCAACAAGAACAGCGGACGCCAGGTGAAGCTGGCGCTCGTGGACGAGAAGTCAGGCGAGGTGGTCCGCATGAGGGATGTTCGGCCTCAGGCCGGTCCCGGCGCCGACGATCTGGTGAGGTGGCGACTGACCAAGTTCGATCAACGATGATTTCTTTCCCGCTGCATGGGGAAAGCGCGACGAGGTATGAGGGTGCCTCTCCCGGCTACAGCCTTCAGGACGGGAACTTAAGTCAATTCTATTTTGGAATTGAAATTCTCGAGAACGGGTCGTTATTGCGATTGAAACTCCCCAGGCAAGCGGTATCGTTTCCGCTGACTTGGATCTCGGGCCGGCTGCATTGCAGCTGGCCCTTTTTGTGAGCCGGCATAGCCGTCGACTGACAGGAAATTGTGCAAACCTCCCTCTGGAATTCCAGCCGGCGGTTAATTAAGTTCTAAAATCGTACTTATAAATTTCTCGCTCGGGCGGTAATTATTATCGCTCTTGCCGACCAACGGAGGGGAAGAACATGAGCGTTGCAGACTTCATTCGCAGCGAAGTGAACGCAAACGAGATTCTTCTGTTCATGAAGGGCACACCGACGGCGCCGGCTTGTGGATTTTCTGCGCAAGTCGTCCGGATACTCGACCATCTCGGCGTTCCGTTCAGATCGCATGATATCTACCAGTCCGAAGAGCTGCGCCAAGGTATCAAGGATTACTCGGATTGGCCGACGATTCCGCAACTGTACGTCCACGGCGAATTCGTAGGCGGCTGTGACATCGTGACGGAGATGTTCCGATCTGGCGAATTGCAGGCCCTTCTCCTGAAGCAGCCGCAAGCAGAGCAGTCCTGAGCGCACGCTGCCGCAACATCGAGATCCCCGGTTGTTCCTGTAGGCCATGTTAACGACTGCGAAGCGCTGCGGCGGTGCTACAGATCCGAGAAGGGGCGGTCTGTCAATGCGGCATTGGTTCGCCAGGGCTGAGCTACTCACACCCTCTCCAAGACACGGGGGGCCGCCAGCATCGCATTCAGCGCCGCCTCAAGCGAAACGAGGCCCATGCCGGTTCTAAAAGCCATCACTTTCGGCCTTAGCATGACCACTGGCAGCGTATTCGACTGCGCCGTGTCGAAGAAAAACGACAAGGACAGATTGTCGGGCGAGATCAGGACAGCGCACAGGCTGCCAGCGAAGATGCACACGCGCACCGCCGAGTTTCAAGCGATGCCGCGCGGAGCCGGTTCGAGATCGTTGATAACGTCCTTCGCTGCTGCGGCCGTGATCGGTCGGCTGGCCGGAGGCGGCGCGCCCTCCTGCGCCGGCAGGCTGATGACCGCGTGCAATCCCTTCGGCCCGTTGGTCAAGACAATGTCTCCGCCGTGGTGGCGCACAATGGTCCGGGCAATGGAAAGGCCGAGGCCTACGCCTCCCGTTTCGCGGTTTCGCGAATTCTCCATCCGGAAAAATGGCGTAAAAACCTGCTCCCGGGCGCTGTCGGGAATGCCGGGTCCATCATCCGAGACGATGATTTCGATATTATCTGCGCGCCTCTCCACGCTGACGCGCGCCCGCTCGCCATAACGGATGGCATTCTCAATGAGGTTACGGCACGCGCGGCGGAGTGCGTCTGGCCGGCAGCTGTAGCCGATTTTCTGTCCGTTCGAAAAAGAGATGTCATGACCGAGTTCGGCAAGATCGTCGCAGAGACTTTCCACGAGCGCCGAGAGGTCCACGGTTCGCGTCATCTCCGCGGTTGCGTCTTCGCGGGCGAATGCGAGGGTAGCCTCCGTCATCGTCTGGATTTCGGTAATGGTGGAAAGCATTTTCTCGCGGATGTCCTCGTCGTGCACGAATTCTGTACGCAAACGAAGCGAGGTCAGGGGTGTGCGCAGATCATGACCAATGGCGGCCAGCATTTTGGTGCGGTCGTCGACGAAACGGTGCAGGCGCGCTTGCATGCGATTGAATGCCTCGGCGGTGCGTCGGATATCGTCGGGGCCGGTTTCCGGCAGCGGCACGATCTCCTGGCCACGGCCAAGGGCCTCGGCTGCTACGGCGAGGCGGCGCAAGGGTCGCGCAATGCCGCGCGCGGCAAACACGGCAATGATCGACAAAGACAACGCCGAAAGGCCGAGCGCCAGGGTGGATTTGGAGGTCCAGAAGCCGTCTTGTGCGGGTTTGGCAAATGCAGTGTTCAGCCACGCTCCGTTCGCCAACTGAACGGCCAGACCCATGCCGGTGGCGTCATCGAGATAAAGAAACTTCGCCGGCCGAGAGAGCGGCCAGGCTTCCGGCTTCAGGTCGATCCACTGTGAGGAGGTGGCGCTGCTGCTCTTGGCTGTGTTTCGGGTGAAGTCCGGTCTCACCTCGGCGGGCACATTGTGGCCAGGAAAGGATACGCGCGGCAATGGCTGCGCCAGGCGCTCCCATGCCTCCTCTCGCCATGCCGAGGCATCCTTCAGGCCGTTGGTCGATATCCAATATCTCGCCGAACTGGTGTTGCTGGCGTTAAGGATGTCGGTCTGCAGCGACTGAGGGGTCGCCTCCAGGACCCGGGTGAGCGAGGCACACCGGCTGAATATCTCGCCCTTGGCGGCCTTCCGCATCGACTGCCCGTGCTCATCCCAGGAAATGAAGAACACGATTGCTTGCGACAGCACGAGGGATAGCAGCGTGAAGCAGATGAAACGGGCTGCAAGACTGCGCGTCCACAAGCTCATCATGGCTGCCCGATCTCTGCGACGAGGCTGTATCCACCACCCCAGTGAGTCTTGATCAAGGCTGGTACTTTCGGGTCGGCCTCGATCTTCTTCCGCAAGCGGCTGACCTGATTGTCGATGCTGCGGTCGAACGGATCGGCATCTCGGCCGACTGTCAGGTCAAGGAGCTGATTGCGGCTGAGTACCAGGCCCGGATGATCGAGAAATGCACACAAGAGACGAAACTCTGCCGTGCTGAGCGGCACGGCAACGCCGTCGTTTCCCAGCAATTCGCGCCGGTTGACGTCAAAAGTCCACCGGTCGAAACGTACGATCTTGCTCGCGAGCCGGCCCTTTTGCGGCGGCAGGCTTTGCACTCGCCGAAGCACCGCCTTGATGCGGGCGAGGAGTTCACGGGGATTGAATGGCTTCGTCACGTAGTCGTCGGCGCCGACTTCCAGACCGACGATACGGTCGGTCTCCTCCGCCATGGCAGTCAACAGGATAACGGGAAGCTCCGTGGTGCTGCGCAGATGGCGGCAGAGCGACAATCCGTCTTCGCCTGGCATCATGATGTCAAGAACCACCAGGTCGGGCGCACTTCGTTCGAGCAGACGGCGCAGTGCCACAGCGCTCTCCGCGAGGCTGATGCGGTAGCCATGCTGCATCAAGTATTTGCCGACCAGGTCGCGGATGTCACGATGATCGTCTACGACGGCGATGTGCGGTGCCGAGTCCATCCGATTGCTCCGTTCGGCATCATACTGAAGTCCAGCACCCAACCCATCGGAAAAGTGTAACAGAATGTATCGGCTGGGTACGATCGACTGAAATCAAATCCTTGCGGCATGGCTGCCCTGACAGGAACGTGGCGTTAAATCGGGAAAGGTGCCGGCCTGTTCCGTGAGGAACCGCCGCCCATGTGCAAGGATCTTCGATCTCAGTCGAAACATCTTAGCCACAAGCTGTCGCAGAACCTTGTCCCGGCGGGCCGTATCTGTCGCAAATTGTCGCAAACTCGCATGTCCGTCAGGATCTGATGCGATCGGGAAGCCGCATTGAACGCAACGTGATTGAAGAACGGCAGATGGGAGGAGGCGCCAGGCAAAAACGGCCAACTTGTCGCGAACTATGCAATGCAGCATCCCTGAGACAGATCGCGACAATTCCCGGCAGTTGTCGGCAAAGTTCTGCGACAACCGGGCCGCATCGTGCGCATGTTCAACCGAGCAGGAGCGCTGCATGTGTGCGATGGACGCCGTTTCTCACGGGGCAGTTCTGGAAATCTCGAGCGGCTCATCAGTCGGGAACGATGATGGCGACACCACACAGGGACGGCTTCTTCGCAGAGCCGCATTTCGGATAGCCTGCCTGCTCGTTCTCGTATTGCGAAATACTTCGTCCTCGGCCACGCCCGTTGATTTGACGCAGGGTGCGAGCCGCATGGCCATTTCGCGTCTCGTGACGGATGGCGACTGTTTGACGCCTGAGCCGCATCTCAGGTTCGCATGCGGAGCGCCGGTTCGAAGGCGGAAGCGATCGCGCGCGATCGATGATCGCGCGCGGCGGCGGCCAATCTTTGCGGAATCTCTAGCAGCTTGCACGCTTCACCCAACGCCTGAATCTGCCTTCGCTCAGCGATCGCGTCCCTTGTGAACAGGGCGGCGCTGTCGCGTAAGCATGTGGAAACGGCGTAACACTTTTGGCGGTGACAGAGCCACCTGCGTCGCCGCACACGATCTGCTCATTCCCGTTCCATCAATTCAGCGATCGCCTTGATGCGGCTTCTAGCGTATTTCGGCAGGCCGGCGCTCAGCGAATCGCCGCTGTTGAAGGAGCTGTTGCCCATGAGCAGTTGCGCGGGCACGAGGTTTCGCAGCATGGGTGTTCTGCTGTATTCCCTTTGCTTGTTCAGCACGTCGTCCCTGACCGCAATCAGGATGTAGACCGTCGCGATGGCGGCTTCCCGCTCGGCCGGATGCTGTTGCACAACCGCAAGCAGCTTGCCGAACTGGATGACCTGGTTGACCCAAAAGATGTTCTGCTCGAGCCCGCCGGTGACTATGGATTCGAGCCCTGTCAGGTTCGGCAGCTCGGCGAGCTGCGGCTGCGCGACCAACATGATCTCACTCTGGAACTCGATGAAATCCGGAATCGGCTTTTTGCTCTCCTCGCGCAGCTTGTTGGCAAGCTGAATGCCCGCCGGTATTTTCCCTTCGAACATGTAGCGGGACTGCACGCAGACCGCCTTCGCGTCCTCGCACCAGCGGCGATCCGGTGCACGGTTGTGCGCGGCGCCCGCGTCCTTGTTGGGAACAGCATCGCGCGCCGTGATCGGCCGGTGCTTGACTGCCGGATCGATCTGCTCGAGGAACGCAACATTGGCATACCGCGACAGATCCAATGCCGCTGCCGGTCTTGGAAGTCGAAACCGCGCCTCCGCCTGGTAGACCGAGAGCTTCAGCTTCGTTTGTTGCTTGAGCGTGGGCTCAACGAAGCTCGGGAAGAGCGAGAGGAAGCGCCGCTGAACCGGACGTGAGTGGGCCCAATCGTCGAAAGGAATGAGCCCGGTCGAGGAATCGGCGAGCTTGTCGTTGCGTTGGTCGGTGAAGATGACCGTGCGCGGCTTGATCTGTGCGGTCGGAACGCTGGCGACTGCGGGCACGTCCTCCAGCTGGAATTCCTGCGCGGCCGCGCCCGTGCAAGTGGCCACGCGGGCGGCGATGAGGATAGCGGCAGCGTGGAGTCTCATGGCGTCAATGCTCAATTCAGCCGCCGCCAGAAATAATCGGGATCGACCCGCAGCGGCGGTCGCGGGAGACGGTCCTCGTCATCGGGATATCCGCGCCAGGAGGGAAATTCGCGCGGACCAAGACGCCAGCCGGGGAATGGAAAGGGCGGCCGGTTATCGCCGTAAAGGCGGTTGTCGTGGGACCACTGCTGGAATGGCCCACTGTCTTCGTCATAACCGCCACGATAGGCGTAGCGTTCGGCACGCGACACGATCCGAAATTGCGTATCATTGATTCTCCCCGCCGGATCCCTCTTGAGGTGCTCGGTGAAAGCGCGTCCGGAGCCGGCCGGTGCAGGATCGCCGGTATAGGGATCGATCGACAGAGCAGCGAGCTGACGCATGGCTTCGCGCGAAGGGCCGTTCAATGCGGTTTTGGGAGCGTGCAGCTCCCAGGCTGCCTGCACGATCGGCTCGAACATCGGCAGAGCCACTTTTCCGCCGGTCTGGCCGCGCCCAAGGGTGCGGCGCCCGCCGTCGCTGTTGTCGTAGCCGACCCAGATGGCGATGGTAACGTCATTTGTGAAACCGACGAACCAGGCGTCGACCGAATTATCAGTGGTACCAGTCTTGCCTCCGACAAAGGGCGAGAGATGCTTCACCACGCGCGCGGTTCCGCGCGCGAGCACGCCCTGCAGTATTGATTTCAACTGGTAAAACGATGCGCGGTCGGCGGAGCCGATCCAGTCCACCGCACCCGGATCGTGCTGGTAGATTGGGCGGCCGTCCTGTTCGATCGTTTCGATCGCATGGGGCCGGGGCCGTGCGCCTTCATTGGCGATCGCTGCATAGAACGCCGCAAGGTCGATGAGCCGAACCGTTTGGGCACCGAGCACGAACGGGTAGTAGCGCATGCAGTCCTTGTAGAGCTGCGCTTCCATTGCGAGCTCGCAGACTCTATCGAGGCCTCGCTCGGCGCTTTCGTCGAGGCCGGTCGCGAGCAGTTGCGCGGTGGCGAGATTCCGGGAGTTTTCCAGCGCACGCCGCAGCGTAATGGCGCCCGAAGCGCCGCCGTCGTAGTTCTTCGGCGACCAGAAACCGCGTTGGCGCGCGTAGCCCGTCGCGCCGATCGGTGCCAGCGTAATGGGTTCGTCCATCACCAGCGTGTTGGGTTGCAATCCCTTCTGAAGGGCGGCGAGGTAGGTCAGCGGCTTCAAGGTCGAGCCGGGTTGCCGCAGGCTCTGGACGACGCGGTTGAGCTGGCTTGCCGGATACGAAAAGCCCCCCGCCATCGCGAGAATGCGGCCGGTTTCGTTCCCGAGTACGAGCGCCGCTCCCTGCACGGTCGGTCGAATGCGCAGATCGGCACGCGGCGCTTGCTTACCCTTGGCTTCTCGCACCTGCACATAGACTACGTCGTACGGCTTGAGACCGCGCCCGATCGCGGCGCTCCAGGTGTTCAGCGGCAGGATGCTTCCGTCGGTCAGACCGACGTTGATCGCATGGCCGCGCTTTCCACGCGTATTCTCCAGGACGACCGCCGATTGCCAGTGAACGTCATAGAGTGGTAGCCGCGTCGTCTTCAACGCCACGAGCCAAGCCGGCTCCGTGGTCTTCAAGTCAGCCGCTCTCAGACGGACAGCATCGGAAATGTTCGCCTCGGGTCCCTCAAATTTGTAGCGATTGGTGTTCAGCTCGTACCGCGCCAAGCCCTCCTGCAGTGTTGCTTCGACTATGCGCTGCAAGGCCGAGTTGACCGTCGAGTGCACCGTGTAGGAGGAACTGGTGAGAGTATCGAGGCCGGCGACCACCTTTGCCTCGCGGGCAATGTAATCGACGAGATGAAAGGCGAAGTCCCGTCGCGTCGGCCGGTACTCGACGAACTGCGGCAATACTGCTTGCGCCGCGGCTGCGTCGATCATGGCGTCGTCCTGCATGCGGCCCAGCACGTAGGCAAGGCGCTCGCGCGCGCGCTCAGGGTGGTGGTCGGGATTGAAGTAGTTCGGACCCTTGGCGAGCCCGGCGAGCAGCGCGCCCTCGACTGCGAAGAGCGCGTTGGCTGGTTTGCCGAAATAGCTGCGCGCCGCCATCTCGATGCCCCAGGCTCCACGACCGAGATAAATCGAGTTGAGATAGAGCTCGAGGATTTCCGCCTTGGTCAGGGAGCGCTCCATCCGCGAGGCAACGATCATTTCGCGCAGTTTTCTTTCGTAAGTGATGTCGTTGCCCACCAGCAGGTTCTTGACGACCTGCTGAGTAATGGTCGAGCCGCCCTGCGGCCGGCCCGGCTGCGTGAAGTTGCCGAGGAAGGCGCGGACCAGTCCGCGCTCGTCAATGCCGATGTGCTGGAAGAAGCGCTTGTCCTCCGCGGCGATGAATGCGTTGCGCACCGCTTCCGGGATATCTGCAAGCTTGACCCAGATGCGGCGATTGTTCGGCGCGTAAATCTCGGCAACACGCTCGCTCTTGTTATCGAGGATTACGCTGGTGCCAGGAAGCCTGAGGTGCTTGATCTGCGCGGCGTCGGGCAGATCCTTGACTGCGCTGTTGTAGAAAGCGATGACCTGGCCAAGATCGACCGGAGATCCTTCCACTTTTTCGCCTTTGCAGAACTGTCTGTAGGCCACATGGAGGTCGGCCAGCTTCAGTCCTTTGAGTGCCTTGATGCTGCTCAACGCTTCTTTGTCATCCATGGCAGTGGCAATCAGGTCGTCCAGGTTGAGGTCCTCGATGTCGAAAGCCTTGCGCATGTGGGCGCAGCCGGCACCCAAAAGCTGCGCCACCTCGAAGCGGTCGCGCGCCGCATCGAACTCCGTCTTGACCTCATCCGGACGGGTAGTGACCTGGCTGAAGGCAAGCGCCGTGGCGAAGATCTTGATGAGAATCGAGTCCATGACCTGCCGACGGTCGCAAACCGCCTCCGTAAGGTCCCGTTTTTGTAGAACAATATTAAACAAGGCTGTTATGGGGAAAAAGTTCCCGCTGGCTCGCTTTGGCCGCGGTGGGATGCCGGTCAGTCGGGGGGAAGACAGTGGGACCCTCTGGCACCCCCTGTGCACGGCGATGGCCACGTCGGGATCAGGCCTTCGAGCTACCTCGACAGCATCCGGTCGGCTCAAGGCCTGGCAGCCGATTACATCGCCAACGAAGAGATCATCGAAGAGATCATCTACGGCTGAGCGCAAACATGGGATGGCGCGCCCCGCCGCTTCTCCGGCCGTTCAGCACCGCTCCCGGCCGCGGAACCAACGCTGCGGCCAATGCGTTCTAAAAGCACAGCATTGGCAGCGCACTCATGAATGCCCCTTTTCCCGTCGTGCTTGCCGCGGCGCTCTTCAGCGCTACCATCGCGACGATGGATGCGGATGCTGCTCCTCGAAAAAAGAAGACCGCGGTCCCCCCAGCAGCTAGCGTCGCTCAGCCACCAACGGACAGGTTTTTGGCCTGCGACGTCCGGGTGCGAGACTATCTTCGCGAAGGCGGAGCCGCGATACGGGTCACCAAGATCGAAGTGGATGATGCCCGACTTCAGTTGAACATTCATCATGAGTATGGAGAGGCAGGAAAGTCGCCTCGAAAACACCTCCGCGGGGACAGCGAAGAAGAAATGCGCAAAAATCTGCGCGGAATATTGGATGAGTTCGCGGCAGCGGCGAAGGCCGCAGCGGCTGGTCGCGCTTGGTATGTGATCGCTGCTCGCAAGGTCATGCCGGACCTCCGCGACGGTTCGGGCGAGAACGCGAGTCCGTGGACGGCTGTTGTCCTCGCGGATTTCGAGGGAAAATGCAGACCCATCACGTTCTATCAGTCTGTCGATCGGAACAAGCTCAATCCTGAACTTAGCAAGAAATTGGAGGAGTGAAGTTTTACGCTTGAAGTGATTTGCAGTCGTGGCGACGGCGCCTGGACGCCATGAGGCGCGGTGAGGATGCTTAACTGCCGTCGCCGGGTGGGGGGCCGCTGTGACGCGCAATCCCGTCATGAATCAAGCGACAAACATTCTTCATTTCTGCTATCATCAAACCATGACGATCGGGATTGCCGGACCCGAACGGAAGGCACCAAGGCAAAGCGCCGTGGTCGGGTTCATCATTGCGGCCGTCTTCTCCGGGATTTGCCTGATCCTGCTCTGGCTCGCGAGCGACTTCCTGGTCGACTGGCTGTGGTTTTCTGCGATCGGCTATCCTCAGGTTTTTTGGACGACGATCGGCGCCAAAGCCGTCATCCTCTTTGCAGTCTGGACCGGAACTGCGGCCGTCCTTTGGCTGAACGGATGGCTCGCGGTCCGCTTTGCCCGACGGCAGCCGCCGCAATCTGTCGCGGCCTTCGTGCGGAATCTTTCGGGCAATGTGCCGCCGCCCGACCTGCTCGCGATCGTGCGCGACCGGCTGCCGTGGCCCCGCGTCATCGCGGGCGGTGCCGGTTTGCTCGCTCTGCTGGTTGCCGCCTTGGAAGTCGGCAATTGGGGCGTCATCCTGCAGTTTTTCTATCACGTTCCCTACGGCGCAGACGATCCGCTCTTCAACAAGGATATCAGTTTCTACCTCTTCGTGCTGCCGGCCTATATCCTCGTCAAAAACTGGATGATGCTCACACTCGTTCTGAGCGCGCTCTTCGCCGCAGCGATCTACTGGGTGCACGGCGACATCGAATACGACATCCATCATCGATCGATGTCGCCGACAGCAATCGCCCACGGCTCGGCGTTGCTTGCTCTCCTCTTCGTCGTGAAGGCCTGGTCGTATGTTCTCGACCGTTATCTGCTGCTCTATGGCGACAACGGCGTCGTCGTCGGCGCCAGTTACACCGACGTGCATGTGGGGCTGCCGGGCCTGTGGCTAATGATCGGGCTGTCGATCAGCGCGGCGGTTGCTGCGTTGGCAAACCTCCGGGTGAGGACCTACCGGCTTCCTGCCGCCGCGGTCATGCTTGTCGTCATCGGCTCTTTCGTGCTGTCCGGCATAGCTCCCGTGCTGTTCCGGCAGTTCTTCGTCAAACCAAGCGAGTTGGAGCTGGAGAAGCCCTACATTGAACGCAACATCGCGCTCACCCGGCAGGCATACAATCTCGATCAGATCGCAGCCAAGCCGTTTGCTGCCGAACAGAAGCTTACCTCCAAGACGCTCGACGCCAACAAGGCGACAATCGAGAATATCAGGCTGTGGGACTGGCAGCCCTTGTCAGACACCTACGCGCAGCTGCAGGAGATCCGCACCTACTACAAATTCCATCATCTTGACGTTGATCGCTATTGGCTCGATGGCTCCTACCAAAGCGTAATGATCTCGGCCCGCGAACTGCGGCCCTCCTTGCTGCCGCCGAATGCCCAGACCTGGGTCAACCGCCACGTGCTGTTTACTCACGGCACCGGTGCGGTGATGAGCCCGGTCACTCGCAAGAGCAGCGAAGGGCTGCCATTCTTTTATTTGCGCGACATACCCCCAGTTGCGGACGGAGGCCCCCAGATCCGCGAACCGCGCATCTACTACGGCGAAGAGCACGACAGTTACGTCATCGTCAAAGGGAGCACACCTGAGTTCGACTATCCAAAGGGAAAGGACAATGTCTACGCGGCCTATGACGGCACCGGTGGCGTTCCGATCGGATCGATGGTGTGGAGAGGCCTGTTTGCTTATTACTTCAACGACCCGAACCTGCTGCTCTCAAGCTACATCACCGCCGACAGCCGGATCATGATCCGCCGCAATATCCAGCAACGGGTAGGAACGATCGCTCCCTTCCTCAGGCTCGATCACGATCCTTATCTGGTCATCAGCGATGGGCGGATGTTCTGGATGCAGGACGCCTATACGGTGAGTTCCTATTTCCCCTATGCACAGCCGGTGCAAGAGCTGGGCCTCAACTACATCCGCAATTCAGTGAAGGTTATCGTCGATGCCTATAACGGAACCGTCGACTTTTATCTGATGGACACCGGTGACCCGGTCGCCGCAACCTTCCAGCGCATCTTTCCGAGCTTGTTCAAGCCGTTCGCGGCTATGCCGGCGGACCTGCAGAGGCACATTCGCTATCCGGAGGATCTGTTCCTGATTCAGGCGCGGCTCTATCAGACTTACCACATGGAGGCGGCCGACGTTTTCTATAACCGCGAGGATCTCTGGCAGTTCCCGCGCCAGCCGGGCGGCGGCGGCGTTGCAACGATGGCCCCCTACTACATCATCATGCGGCTGCCCGGTGAGCCGCAGGCCGAGTTCTTCCTCATGCTTCCGATGGTGCCTAGCCGCCGCGACAACATGATCGCGTGGCTCGCCGCGCGCTGCGATGCGCCCGACTACGGCAAGCTGATCGTCTACGAGTTTCCCAAGGAGAAGCTCGTCTACGGGCCGTTCCAGATCGAGGCGCGGATCAATCAAAGTACCGAGATATCGCAACAGATCACTCTTTGGAATCAGATGGGCTCGCGGGTGATACGCGGTGCGAACTTGCTTGTGATCCCGATCGAGAACTCGATCCTCTATGTAACGCCGCTCTATCTGCGAGCGGAACACGGACACCTGCCGGAACTGAAACGCGTGATCGCAGCCTACGGCGAACACGTGGTGATGAAGGAGACACTCGCCGAGGCCTTGGCCGCGCTGTTCATGGAGCCCGGCGCTGCGCCGGCAGTTTCAACCACGACAGAGGAGAGGCCCGCTACAGGCCCGGCGGCAAGTCAGGCACGTGAGGCGCTTGATCGCTACAATCAAGCAGTAGAGCGATTGAAGTCCGGAGATTGGAAAGGCTTCGGCACGCAGTTCGATGCAATGCGCGAGCTTCTTGAGGAAATGAACCGACGCTCCACCAGCCACTAGGGCCCCGAATCTTCAGTCCAGCGCTGCCTCTGACCGGCGGCGGCTTGTACAAGCCCGGCCGCGAAGTCGGGATCGGAAGTTGTTTTTGTCATTTTGAGCAATGCTGCCGCTGCCTCACGTGCATGGAAGTAATTAGACATGGATACTCACGTCTTACTCTTCCGTTTTCCTGATGCAGCATAAACAAAACGCCGAGTTTCCGTTCCGCGGCGGAAGTACAAAATGCACAAAGCGCTTTGGTCCATGACGGACCTGTCGGCTGAATGATCGAAAAAGGAGCTCCTCGGGCGCAGGCAGGGAACCCAACGGCCCACGTAAAAAAGCTTGCTGTGGCTCGCGCGCCACAGGATTGAGGCGAAAAATTCCCTAAACGTTGTAATTGCGACTCAACGGGGAAGATATTTTGGCATGTTTGCGGCGCGGCCCAAGCCAAGAAGGTTTCCTGCAACTTTTGTTGCGGTGACAGCACTTGTGATTGCCACGCTGAGGCTAAGCGTCCCTTCGTCCGCAATTGGGAGCGACTTTGAGGAATGTGCGGAGTGGAGCCGAAGGATGTTTTTGGGCGCCGAGCGCGTCGCGCGGATTATGGATTGCGGCGCCCGCTTTGCCGGCCGCCAAAAGATGGGCGGAGGTTATGCCTACTACGATCTATTCCAGTACCGCAGCTTCGATATCGCTGGTCCGAACCCGACCGCGAACGAGCGCGCACGGATTTATGCGGAGTATAAGCGCTTTCTTGATGTGCAACGTCGCGAAGCAGCTTTGGCCGAACTTCAACAGCCGGTCGCCGAAGAGCCTCGCATCCTCGCATTGTCAACGCCCAACCCGCGCCGTCCAAAGCGGTCGAGGCCGGAGTCGTGCATGATAGAAGGCTCGTTGTCGTGTACTTGGGTGAAGTTGGCGTCTACCGTTAGAAACGCGTTTGCTTCGAGCGGCTCCAGGCCTGTAGCTCCAGCGAACTCGCGCTAGCGATCGCCACTTCCGACCACCCAACACCTTCCCTTTGGTCGGGCCGGGCAGCATCGTTCTCGCAGCCAAAGTCACGGCTTTCGCTCGGCCAACTTGCCGCAGCGACGCGGTCTCCGATCGGCCACGATCGCAATTGCTCCCTCTTTTCGAACCTCTCGACAGATCCGCCGCGACTTCTTCTGCGCCCTCGTCGAATCGATTATCACGCAAGCATTCTAGCTTCACGAACTCGCGGATGCGACTGGACGTTGCATTCCCGTCAGTTGTCGCCGCAATCCACCGGGGGCTCCTAAGATGCACGCCCCTAAAATTCTTTTCCATTTTATACAGCTATTTCAATGATATACGAGTCGTGAGCTTTTATTTTGAGACTTTGCGCGCTGCTGCGAAACCCAATCACTTCATCTCTTCCAGCAGCTTCCGCGCTTCACCCAACAACGCCTGAATCTGCTTTCGCTCGGCGATCGCATCCCCGGGAATTACGGTGACAGTGCATAAAACTCTTACCCGGCGTTTGAGTGCACTGTCACCGTAATCGCATCTCGGCTTGAAACCGAAGCGTCGAACCGGCCCAAGCGTAGGCGAACGGCTGCAGGCGGCCTATGAGAAGGTGGTGGCGAAGAGGGCCAAAGGCTGACGTCAGCGAGGCGCAGCCCGCGATTGCCTGACGAACGTCGCGGGACAAGCAGCCTCACGCATACGCAAAAGCGGCAACTGTCCCCTTCATTGGAAAGCTATTGAGCCGCCGTCACTCGCAACGATTTCCTCAGAGCCCGTTTGGGGCTCGCTTCCGGATCCGCGATCGGGCGGCGGTAGGTCGCGACGCGGCGCAGCCAGCCGACCTCGAAGACACGGTTGGATGGAAGGTTGCGAACCCTCTGCTGCAGGACGAACTGCGCCGCATCGGCGAATTCGGCGCGCACGGCCTTCGGATCGCTGGTATCACCGTTCATCTTGAGCAGCACCTGCTTGAGACCCCAACCCTGCCGCCGCCCGGTCTCCCTGTCCATGGCGGCTTCGTTCGGGTTGGTGCCCTCGCCCTTGAAGTTGATGTAGTCGATCAGCGGATAAAAATTCTCGGAGGCGCGAATGACGCGCGTGAACTGGATGACGATATGTTCGCGCTCCGTGCCGTCGGGCGTCGTCTTGAGGATCTTCTCCATCGCACCTTGCGCCCGCGCCACCATGAATTGCGTCTGCTCCGGCACGGTGTCGAGCAGAAACTGCCTCAACTCCTTCATCTGCGGTGAGTTGGCGTTCTTCCTGAACTCGGCCCGGCTTGTCCAAGGGTTGGCCGGAATTTGCGTCTGGTCCAGCCAGGCGGGCAAATGCACGTTCTTCCTGCGCATGAATTCGAGCAGGGCCGGAAAGCTCTCCTCGAAAGGCAGCCATTTGCCGACAGGAAACCAGATGAAATGACCGATGCCCAGGGAAGCGAATTCCTCGTTCGCACTCCATGCCGTGATCGCATCACTTTTTCCGCCCGTTTCATTCAGCCAGATCTTCTGGCCGATCTTCTTCGCCAGATCGCCCGGCAAGACGAGCTGTGGTACAGGTAAATCCTTGGCCTCGTGGCTCGATTTCCGTGCTTCCGGCATTTGAACGGCAGCTTCCGGCGCTGGCTTCTGCACCTCAGGCTGTCGCAGGACTGTTTCGGGTTCCGACTTCTGCGTGTGGGATGCTTGCGCGACGCCAGGCTCACCCTGCTCTTTTTCGTTATCAGCGACGCGTGTCGTGGCCGGCGCGGCTATTTCCGCCAATGCCGTTTGCGTCGCCATGCCAGCGACGATGACACACGAGAGCAGCAATGAGCCGCAAGCAAGCACCTTCGCGCTGTACCGTCCGGGTTTAGCTTGCCGTGCCGTTCTCCTGCCGCTACCCGCACGCCAGCGGCCAATGAAATCACCGCCCATGTCCATGTTTCCGAAGGCTAGCCTGACGGGAAGGGTCGTGCGTGCGAACAACACGATGCGTATGGCGAAATCGTGGGGTCATAGTGGCGGCCCGGTGCCGGCGGACAATCCTGCGCATCGCGCCGACGACGGGGGCGAGAAAGCGGTCCCTGAGAACATCCCGAGAATGCTGATGCGCGTTCGACCGACACCTCCCGCAGATCGGGGCATTACGGTGACAGTGCATAAAACTCTTACCCGGAGTTTGAGTGCACGGAATTACGGTGACAGTGCATGAAATTTTCACTCCAGTTGAGTGCACTGTCACCGTAATTGGCCAATGCTTGAACGGCAGGTATGGCTAGCTAGAAATCGAATGCTGTCGGTGCAAGACAAGGGCAAGCTTGCCAACGCGTGGCGCACCCTTCTGCGAAAGCCAATCACTTCATCCCCTCCAGCAGCTTCCGTGCTTCACCCAACAACGCCTGAATCTGCCTTCGCTCGGCGATTGCATCCCTGGTGAACAGGCCGTGCTTGCGCGCATTCTGGTTTGCCCTTGGCGCGCCGGATCCCGGTGCTGCGCCGTGCATGCGGCAGCGCTTCCTGCCATACACCGCCGGCGAGCGGCACGCGCCGCCGGAACGGGTTTTGGCGCCGCAACGTGGGCTCGCCAGCATCGCGCCGGTGTTTCTGATGTGATCGCTCATGCCTGGGCTTCCGGCTTGGCATCAGCAGGAGCGCGCTTTCGCCTGGAGCCCGACCCTTTCGGCGCTTTCCGCGCCGCGGGTGCCGGGTTTTTTTCGGAAACGATCACGCTGGCATGCTGCGTAACGTTGCCGACAATGGCCTTGCCGCCGTCCCCCACCGACACGTTCTGCACGGTGATGGCGGGCTCGCCATGGCTCCGGTAGCGGTTAAGCGCCTCGATCTGGGCGGGAAAGGTGCGGGCGAGCCTGCCCAAGGCGCGCGCGGCGCTGTCGTGCTGGGCGAGATCGTCCGCATTCGCAAGGTGATGGGCGCACCGCATCGCCATCACATGAACCGAAACCATCTGCGCCACCAGCATGGCCTCGACGGAATCCCGGGGCTTGATGCTCGTCACCATCGAAATCATGAAAGAGAGGTTGACCTCGTCAGGACGCTCGCCGCTCACGCTGGCCTTTACCAGTTGCCTGATAATGCCATGCATCGCTTCGCGGCTGGCGACCCCCAGTGCGTTGGCCATGAGCTGTTCGCCGATTTCAGGGTCAGGATGGTCGATGGAGAAGCCGTGCGACAAAAGCTTGATCCGCGGGGCTGCGGCAGCGTTGGTCTGGCCGGTTGCGGCGATCGACGTTGGCACAGTGATATCAGGAGCGGTGTTCATGTCGAGATTCCCTAGGGCACGCGCGGGCCGAGCGCGCGGTTCGGCCACGCACAGGCGGTCGTTCGCCGCGGTGATCCCTGCAATTTCAGTTGTGGGTAAGGATTTTCGGCCGCAATCGTACCGACGCGCCCGCTATTGCGGGGCGACGGGCGTTTACAGGATTGCGGGATGATGAAGAAATGCCGCTGATTTGCCCGACGCGTCAAGTTGCTTTTTCGGATGGCGGCGGCCGCCTGCTACTTTGCATGGGGTTGTTTTCGATATTTTGGGATCGCGCATGTCGGAAGCACAGCTTCCTAATCCTTCTCCGCCGACCGTCTCAGCTTGAAATGCCCGAACGCCGTCGCGATCGGCTTCGCCGCATCGTCCTGCCACGCCTGTGCCTGGAACGCGACGATGCGCTGGCCCTGTCGGACGATCGAGACATTCGCAAAGCTGTCCAGCGCGCGTCCCGAACGCAGATAGTTGATGGTCAGGCCGATCGGCTTTGGCGGCGTTGCAATGCCGAGTTCGCGTGCCACACCAATAATCGCCGTCGTCTCCAGGAAGGCGCCGGTTATGCCGCCGTGGATGGCGGGCAGGACCGGATTGCCGATGATCTTTGGTGAGAACGGCATGTGCAGCACGCCGTCCTCAGTGAGGCGGATGCCGAGGCAGCGGGCGAACGGGCTTTTGGCGAATGGACCGGAAGCATCTCTGGGGCAATCGAGGACAGGCACCTCATGCGCTTCCCTGTCCTGCAGCATGTTGGTGCGGTTGGCGCCGACCATGAAGCACGCGGCGGCGGTCGCGACAGGATCCTGCTCGGTCTCCTGATAGGCGGTCGAGCGCACGAAGGCGATCGAACGCGTGACGTGATAGCAGATCGAATGCGCCTTGATGTCGAGACCGGGTTTTGCGGGCTTCTGGTAATCGATGCGCAGGTCGAGCGTCGCGATCGCGCGGCTGCCGTCAAGTGCCAGCTGCACGGCCATGCCGCAGCTCTCGTCGAGCATGGCGGTGACCACGCCTCCGTGGATCACGCCGGTTTCCGTGTCGCCGGCGAAGACGGTTTGGTAGGGCAGGCTGGACCAGGCCTCGCCGCGCTCGGCGCGATCGATGCGAAGTCCGCTGGCGCGGCCATAGGTAGACCGGCGTTCCGCGATCGCTTTCGCGAGTTGCTCGAACGGCAGCGGCTGCCCGTCATAGGTGGGGATTTCAGACATGCCGGTGGTTTAGCATGCCGTCGCGGAGAATGTGCAGCAATAGCGCCGCGGAACTGCCGGCGGTCCGCATTGCGTTCCCACGTGCGGGAGTGCAGGTTGGGTGCGCTAAGGCCGCAAAACCTCTTGAATGCGATCATCGCCTTTCGGCGTATCGCGCCGGCTTACTGTCGACTGATCCTGGGGCGGCCGCGACGCTCTTTCGATGCATTCAATGTCTTCTCGTAATTTCTTCAGCTCGTAATAGGCTTTGATGAAGTTGAAATCTGCTGAAGCCGCAGTGGGACGTTTGCTCATATCAATCACTCCGCTCTTTGCAAGAGCCAACAACAAGAACCAATAAATTCGTCGCGCGTGCTCGAAAAAGCAGCGTGCGGACTCGTAGAGGTTAGGCCCCAAGGCCCTCGACGAGTCCGCACCGACCGCGCCGCTTTAACTCCCCCGCAGGCACACTTGCCGATGTTGGCCGCCGAGTCTGTAGCGCCGCGAACACAGCAACACTGAACTCGCCGATGTGGTAACGGAGTTACAGCTTTTTCCCGCTGCTGGACCGCTAACCTCAAATCTTCCCGTCCGCCTTCCTGGCGAAGCGATGCCGCTGTCGGCGATCGATCTGCAGAGGATACCTTCGCGATGAAATGCGGGATGCGGGAACAATACGCATGATGCGCCAGCGTCAGCGGAGGTGGTCGTCGGTCCGAAAATCTGGCTCTATTGGGATCGAGACGGCCCGTATTTTGCCTGCGGAGCTGTTGCCGGCCCTGCCGGACGGGGGTCTTTGCATACGGGAGTGGCGATATGGGTGGTTTGGTGATCAGTGGCGGCCGGGTGGTGGATCCCGCCAGCGGGATGGACGCCATTGGCGATGTGGCGGTGCTGGATGGCCAGATCTCCGCTGTCGGCACCGGGCTCGGCAGCGCCGAACGGGTGATCGACGCGACCGGGCTGGTGGTGGCGCCCGGCTTCATCGACCTGCACGCGCACGGCCAGTCGATCCCGGCCGACCGCATGCAGGCGTTCGACGGGGTGACGACGACGCTCGACCTCGAGGCCGGCGTATTGCCGGTCGCATCCTGGTATCGGCGCCAGGCCGATAAAGGACGCGTGCTGAACTACGGCGCCGCCGCCAACTGGGCGTTCGCGCGCATCGGCGCGATGACCGGCTCCAATACGGAAAGCTCGCTGGAGGCGTTCGGCAATGCCATGCGCGATCGCCGCTGGATCGACAACGTGGCCAGCGACACCGAGGTGGCCGGCATCCTCGAGCGCCTTGCCAACGGACTGAACGAGGGCGGCATCGGCATCGGCATTCTCAACGCCTATGCTCCGGGCGCTGGCGTCCAGGAATTGACCGCGGTGTGCCAACTGGCGGCAGCGCATGATGTGGCGACCTTCACCCACGTTGCCTACATGTCCCGCATCGACCCGGAAAGCGCCGCCGAGGCCTATATCCGCCTGATCGGCTATGCCGGCGCCACCGGCGCGCACATGCATATCTGCCACTTCAACTCTTCCAGCAAGACGGACGTGGAGCGTTGCGCCGTGCTGGTGGCCAAGGCGCAGGCGCAGGGCCTGCCGATCACGGTGGAGGCCTATCCTTATGGCACCGGTTCGACGGTGCTGGCGGCGGCGTTCTTCAGCGACCCCGAATTCGTGGAGCGCAACGGCACCGGCTACGATTCGGTGCAGCGGGTGACCGACGGGCGGCGCTTCCGCGACCGCAAGGAATTGCTGGCGGCGCAGGCGGAGGAGCCCTCCACGCTGGTGCTGTGGCACATCTTGGATACGGAGAACAATCCGCACCATCGCGACCTCCTGGACATATCGGTGCTGTATCCCGGCGGTGCGATCGCGTCCGACGCGATGCCGTGGACGCTGTCGGACGGCAGCGTTTACACCGGCGATGCCTGGCCGCTGCCTGATGACGCCACCTCGCATCCGCGGTCGGCGGGGTGCTTCACCCGTTTCATCCGCGAGTGGGTGCGCGAGCGCCGGGCGGTGTCGCTGCTGGAAGGCATCCGCAAATGCGCCCTGATCCCGGCGGAGATCCTTTCCCGCAGCACGCCCGCCATGCGCGCCAAGGGAAGGCTGCAGGCGGGCGCGGATGCCGACATTGTCGTGTTCGATTTCGAAACGCTGACCGACCGGGCGACCTTCTCGGCGATGAACCGCCCGTCGGAGGGCGTGCGGCATCTGGTGGTCAGCGGCCAGCCGCTGATTTCAGACGGCGTGCTGGACGTGGCGGCAAGGCCCGGGCGGCCGGTGCGCCGGCCCGTTGCCCAAGCCTGATTGTACGGAGGCTGATTGTGCCGGTCCCAGTCCTGCTGATCACCGGCTTCCTCGGGGCGGGCAAGACCACGGTCGTGAACCACCTGCTGGCGAATGCGGCGGGGCGGCGGATCGCCGCCGTGGTCAACGATTTCGGCGCTGTTAACATCGATGCGGAGCTGATCGCGGGCGCCAGCGACGGGGTGGTCAGCCTGAGCAACGGCTGCATCTGCTGTTCGCTGGAAGGCGATCTCTTGCGCACGCTCGCCGCCCTGTTGCGGCGTGATCCGCCGCCGGAATTCATCGTGATCGAAACCAGCGGGATCGCCGATCCCTCCGATATCGTGCGCAACCTGATGGATCCCCTGATCTGGCGCGAGGCGCCGCTGGAAACGGTACTGTGCGTGGTGGACGCGACGACGCCGCCGGGGAAATTGAACGACGACGCGCTGTTGCGGTCACAGCTCCGGGCGGCAGACGTGGTGGCGCTCAGCAAGGTAGACCTGGCAGACGCGGCGCGTCGCGCGCAACTGCGCGAGGCGATCCGCGCATTGCATCCGGCGGCAGTGGTGGTCGATGCCCTGCATGGCGAAGTCCCGGCAGCGCTGCTGTTCCCTGTTGACGTCGACCGCGCGCCGACGCCGCGTGAGGTAGGGCCGCGACGACCGGCGATTGACCGGTTCGAAACGCTGAGCTGGACATCGGAACAACTGGTATCGCTGCCGCGGTTGCAGCACGCGATCGGTCGGCTGGCGCCGAAGCTCGTTCGGGCGAAGGGGGTATTCGAGACGGTGGAGCAGCCGGGGCGGTTGATGGTGTTTCAGCTCGCCGGCGGGCGCGCGACGTTGGCGCCGGGCGGGGAACCGGCCGCCGGGGTGCCGCGGACACGGATCGTATTCATCGCCGAGATCGGGATTCTCTCGAAGTCCGAGATCGACACGATCATGGAAGCGTGCATCGAAGCTGTGTGAGTGACGGCATGTTGCCCGATGACTGATTGATCGCGGCGGCCCACTCCTGCCACCGCTACTCCTGCAACGACGAAACACTTGTGGCGATGTTGTCGGCAAGCGCCTTCACCAGAGGCACGTAGCGCTGGACGATGTCGGTGCGGTCGAGCGCGGAGGTGAAGTAGGTCATGCCGACGGTGGCGAGCACGCGGCTGTTGATGATGATGGGAGCAGCGATCGTGTTCGACGAGCGCGGTTCGACCATCGGGTCGCGCTCGGCAAAACCTTGCTTGCGGATCGCGGTCAGCATCGCCAGTGCGCGTTTGCGCTCGGTCGCGAGTTTGTCTTCCGCCTCCTGCGACCGCGCCAGCATGTCGAGCAGCATCGAGCGCTCGCTGATGGAACAGAACGCCAGATAGGCGCGCCCCAGCGCCCGCCCGAGCAGGCTGAGATGCGTGTTGAGCGTGCCGTGAAACGGCGAGACCGGGCTGTCGGGAATCGTGCTGAAGCGGACCACGACCGAACTCCTGTCGAGCACGGCGATGGCGATCGGCCAGTGATATTGCCGCGTGAAGGCGATCGCCCATGGGCGCGCGGCCTCCACCACCAGCGGATCGCCGTGAAAGCCGTTGCTCAGCGATTTGACGCGCGAAGCAACCGCGTAACCGCCCTGGCGCCGATCATTCGCGGCATAGCCCATCGCGCATAGCGACTTCATCAATCGCACCACCGTCGATTTCGGCAAGCCGGTCGCTCTGTGCAGGCGGTCGATCGAGGTGACGCGGTGGCGGTTGAGCTCCTCCAGCAGCAGGAGCGAGCGCGAGGCGGCTTCAACCGTGTCGGACTTGAGCGGCATCAGGGATTTCCACCTGGTGGAACGCGGCGGAATAGCTATGGCCGACCGGCGTCCTCCCTGCAATGGTTTTCGCCAAGCGCCACGCTGGCCTGCCCACTGAAGGCAGCCCGTGCAGATGGCCGGGGAGGAACAACCGTGTCCGGAGATATCGTCAGGCCGCATTTTTCGTCGTTCCGCCGCCGGCTCGTGGCGCGGCAGGCTGTCATCGGTTCGTTCATCAAGACGCCGACCACGCATGCGATCGAGATTTTTGGCGCGCTCGGTTATGATTTTGTCGTGATCGACGAGGAGCACGCGCCGATTGATCGCGCGATGACCGATGTCATGCTGCTGGCCGCGCGCGCCAGCAATCTCGCCGGCATCGTTCGGGTGTCGTCGGACGATCCGGCCAAGATCCTGTCCTGCCTGGACTGCGGCGCGGCCGGTGTGCTGGTGCCCCACGTAGCTACCGTCGAGAAGGCGCGCGGGGTTGCCGCCGCCGCGCGATACCGCGGCGGACGGCGCGGTTATTCCGGCTCGTCCCGCGCCGGTGCCTATGGCGGCACGCCGATGTGGTCTCTCGTCGACGAACAGGATGCATCGGTCTGCGCGATCGCGATGATCGAGGACCCGGAAGCGCTGGACCAGATCGACGCCATCGCCGCCGTCGAAGGAATCCACGGCTTCTTCATCGGCCGCGGCGATCTCACCGTCGCCCTCGGCGCCAAATCGTCGGCCGACGCGTCCGTGAAGGGCGCGGTCATCAGGATCATCGCCGCGGCGAAGAAGGCCGTCAAGCCGGTCTGCGTGATGGTCGCAAGCGCGGCGGAAGCCAGGGAGTTCGCCGAGCTCGGCGCCAGCGCCTTCATCATCTCGTCGGATCAAGGCCAGATGCGCCGGGCCGCGGCGCAAACGCTGACCGATTTCAACACCCTCGTCAAAACCACGGATGGTTCGCATGTATCACAGCTCTGATCCACGCGCTGCGCTCGCCGCCTCGCCCGTCGGCACAAAGCCCGCCGCCACCCAATTTGCAGGCGCCGAATACGCAAAGTTCTACGAAACGCCGCCGGCCGAGAATCAAAATGGCGCACGCATCTGGTATGCCCGCGGCCAGAACTTCATCATCGCCTACAGCGAGGCCGATGAGGGCGCGGTGCTAAGCCGAACCAGCCAGCCCGACGAATATGTCGTGCTGCTTCCCGATCCCGGTGCGGGCGCCGAGATCGTGTGGGGTAACGAACGCAAGGTCATTGGCGGCCACTCCATCAGCTTTGTGCCGGCGGGCGCAAGCTCCGTCACGTTGCGCGGCGCTGCCAAGGTGGTGCGCATGGTGACGACGCGATCGGAGGATCTCGCTAAGCGCTGCTCGAACGCCGCTTCCTATGCGACGCCGCATCCCAATCTGCCGCCGTTCGAGCCGTGGCCGGAGGCCGCAGGAGGGGCGAAGATCCGGACCTATAGCCTCGACGTCGCGGCGACGCCGGGCCGGTTCGGCCGGATCTTCCGCTGCTCGACCTTCATGGTGAATTTCCTCGAGCCGAAGAACGGTCCGCGCGATCCAAGCAAGATGTCGCCGCATCACCATGACGATTTCGAGCAATGCTCGCTGGCGCTGGCCGGCACCTTCATTCATCACCTGCGCTGGCCATGGACGACTGACATGGCGCAGTGGCGCGCAGACGATCATGAAAGCTGCGGATCGCCCTCCATCGCCGTGATTCCACCGCCCTCCATTCACACCTCGCAGGCCGTCGATCCCAAGCTCAACATTCTCGTCGACATCTTCTGCCCGCCGCGGCTGGATTTTTCGGCCAAGCCAGGCTGGGTGCTGAACGAGGACGATTATCCGATGCCAGCGCAGGCCGCTGCCGGCAAATCCGCTGCCTGACACGTTCAACTAGAGAGGGCCCTGACCATGGCCGACACGCAAGCGTCCTATCCGACCACCGTACCGCTGCCGCCGCTGTCGCGGGCGACGGAAGTCGCCGAGCTTCTGGTCGGGGCGATCGACCTGCACTGCCACAGCGGTCCGGCCGCCATGCCGCGCATTCTCGATCATCACGAGGAACTGCTCGATGCAGCGGAGGCGAAATTCCGCGCCGTGCTGTTCAAGGATCATTTCTATGCCGGCATGCCGCATGCGATCCTGCTGGAGAAGCTGTTCCCCGAGACCAATGTAAAACTGTTCTCGGGCATCGTGCTGAACAATGCGTCGGGCGGCATCAACCCGCACGCCGTCGATCATACGATCAAGCTCGGTGGCAAGATCGTCTGGATGCCGACGCTGTCGGCAGCGAACCATATCAAGGCGATGGCGGCCGGAAACAAGACCTTTCCGAAGACCTCGCAGAAGATGCTCGATCCGATCCCGCTTTCGGCGCTCGACGCCAATGGCAAGCTCACGGACGATACGAAAAAGGTGATCGATCTCATCGCCGAGGCGGACATCATTTTGGCTGGCGGTCACCTGCCGGCCAGCGAACTACACGTTCTGTTCGACGAGGCGGCGCAGCGCGGCGTCAAGAAGATGATGGTGAACCATCCGACCTACATCGTCGGCTGCGGTGATGCTGATATCCGCCAACTCGTCGCCATCGGCGTCAAGATGGAACATTCGATCTGCATGTTCATCGAGGGCAAATCCCTGAAGTACAGCCCGGATGATCTCGCGCACCTGATCGAAGTGGCCGGTGTCGACAACACGATTCTGTCGTCCGACCTCGGGCTGCAGGGATCGCAGCGGCCGGTCGATGGTTTCCGCAGCATCACGCAGATCCTGCTCGATCTGCAGATGCCGCGGCCGGCGATCAAAAAACTCATCAGCGACAACGCCGCGCGGTTCCTGAATCTTCCGGTGATGCAGTCGGCTGCGCAAGACGCCGCCTAGCGAGGACAAGCGCAAAGACCGCGAATAGCGGCGCGCGCCAAGGGGAGGAGGCCATCATGGGTCGGGGAGATCGCGACGGCGCCGCACCGATGGTCCGCATCATGTCGCGGATCATGGCATCGGGGGGCGCATTACTGTTCGCTGCAGCAAGCCATACGGCCGTCGCCGAGGAGAACCGAAAGCCACCGATCGTCCTGGAATCGATCGGCGCGTATGAAGTGGGCGGCAAGGTCATCACAAAACCCGGTGATCCCAGCCAGACGCTCTCCTGCGACCATGGCTACGTCGAATACTTCATCCCGGCGAAACGGCGCAGCGTCGGCCTGATCATGTGGCATAGCTCCAGCACCAAGGTGTGGGAGAACCGATGGGACGGCGGCGAGGGTTACAAGAGCATATTCCTGCGCAGGGGGTATCCCGTTTACCTCTGGGACGGCCCGCGCGTCGGTCGCGCGAACTGGAGCTGCGAGCCGATCACCTACACGCCGGATTACTTCGATCAACGCAACTTTGCCGCCTGGCGCTTTGGCGTGAACTATCTCAGCTGGCATCCGGGCCTGCAGTTTCCGACGGCAGACAAGGAAGCCTGGAACCAGGCGACGCGGGCGCGTTACGACGAGTTCGACACGCTCGAGAATGCCTTGTTGCAGGCGGAGGCCGGCGGCCAGGCCATCGACAAGATCGGTCCCGTCGTCGCGCTCACCAATTCCGCGGGTGGCTGGCGCGCACTGCTGTCGGCGCTCAAGGCCAGGAGCGACAACATGAAGGGTATCGTCGCCTATGAAACCCCGGGCTTCGTCTTTCCGGAAGGTGAGGGGCCCGAGCCGAAGCCGGATGCGCCGTTCGGTCCCAATTCCGTGCCGCTGGCCGAATTCAAGAAGCTGACGAAGTTTCCGATCCAGATGGTGTTCGGCGACTACACCGATACGCGCCCTATCTGGGCGACGTCGATCAAGGTGGCGCGGACCTTCTGCGATATCGTCAATCGCCATGGCGGGGACTGCGAGGTTCTGCTGCTCCCCGATGCGGGCCTGCGCGGCAACACGCATATCGCCTTTGCCGATCTCAATAACGAAGCCGTCGCGGACGAACTGTCCAAATGGCTGGGCCGCAAGGGCCTCGACAGGTTTGCCGGAGAATAAGTGCTTGCGTGAACGCGACACGAGCACACAGCTTGGAGGAAACATGCGCCTGCTAGCTTTCGGCCTTCTCGGCCTTGCACTTGCCATTGCGCCATCTCACCGCGCCGTCGCGCAGGAATGGCCGAACCGTCCGGTCACCATGATCGTCCCGTTCCCGGCCGGTGCCGCTGTCGATACGCTGGCACGCGCCGTTGCGCACGCGCTGAGCGAGGATTTCGGCAAGCAGTTCATCGTCGACAATCGCGCCGGAGCTGGCGGCAATCTCGGTGGGACCGCGGTCGCCAAGGCGACTGCCGACGGCTACACATGGCTGTTCGGCACGCCGGCGCCGATCGCGCTCAACAAGCTGATGTACAAGGGGCTGGCTTACGACTCCGAGCGGGATTTCATGCCGGTCATCCTCGTCGCCAAATCTCCGATGATGATCACGGCGACATCAGGCTTTCCGGCGAAGACGCTCCCCGAGCTGATCGCCTATGCCAGGCAGAATCCCGGCAAGGTCAATGTCGGCCATCCCGGCAACGGCACTCTCGGACACATTACCTCGGCGTTGATCCAGCAGTTTGCCGGCGTGGAGATGGCGCATGTGCCGTATCGCGGCTCGGCGCCGCTGATCACGGACCTGCTGTCGGGACAGGTCGACGTCGCCATGGATTTCATGCCGACCTATCTGCCGCTGGTGGCCGATCGCAAGATCCGTGCGCTTGCGGTGACGACGAGCCAGCGCGTGGCGCAATTGCCCGATGTGCCGACCGTGCAGGAAGCGGGATTCAAGAACTTCGAGGCGACCGCATGGTACGCAATCGTGGCTCCGACCGGCACGCCGCCCGACATTGTGGGAAAGGTGAACAAGGCGGTGAACGCCTTCCTCAGGAGCGACAAGGGCAAGGCAATCCTCGAACAAAACTCGCTGCAAGGCGTCGGAGGTTCGTCGGAAGACCTTAAGGCGTTTATCGACGGCGAACGCGACAAATGGCGTCCCGTAATCGAGACGGCAAAGATCGCGATGCAGTGAAACGAGATCGCTGCACATGACGGGCATTGAAATTCCTGCGCTGTCGATTCCGAGGGTAGCGCTCGTCACCGGCGGCAATAGTGGTATCGGAAGGGCCACCGCGGCGCGCCTTGCTGCCATGGGGTCTGCTGTCGTGGTCGGCTACAACAGTCGCCGCGCGCAGGCCGAAGAAGTGATCGGTGGGCTGCAAGGCGAGGGGCATCTCGCCATGCGCATCGCGATCGACGATCCGGTTTCCATCGCGGAGGCCGCGGCAGCCGTGGACAAGCGGTACGGATGGCTCGACGTGCTGGTCAATTGCGGCGGCGCCACGACACCAGTACCTGCCAATGATCTCCAGGGACTAACGGACGAGATCTTCGACAAGACCGTTGCGCTCAACCTGCGCGGTCCGTTCGCGATGGTTCGCGCCTTCCGCCCCATGCTGGAGCGCGGCAGCGAAGCCGTCATCGTGAACATTTCGTCCATCGCGGCGCGAACAGGGCTGGGGAGCAGCCTGGCTTATCTCGCCGCAAAGGCGGGCGTCGACGCGCTCACGATCGCGCTGGCAAAGGTGTTGGCGCCGCGCATCCGCGTGTTCTCCGTCTCGCCGGCCGGCGTGGATACGGATTTTGTCGCCGGCCGTACCCGCGAACAGTTGCAGAAGACCGCCGAGAGATTGCCGCTGGCCCACATCACCACGCCAGACGATGTCGCAAGGGCCGTGATTGCCTGCATAGTCAACCTGACCAGTTCGACGGGAATTGTGCTGCCGGTGGATGAGGGCAGGCACCTTTAGCACGCAGAATAGCGTCACGGAAAAGGAACGATGGAAAAACTGAAATTCTACATCGACGGCGCCTGGGTCGATCCGGCTGCACCATCGACGCTGGGAATAGTCAACCCTGCAACGGAGGAGATCTTCGCGCGGATCAGCCTGGGCTCGCCGCAGGATGTGGATCGGGCCGTCAAGGCAGCGCGCCGCGCGTTCGCGGCCTATTCGGTAACAAGCGTCGAAGAGCGCCTGTCCTGGCTTCAGAAAATCATCGCAGGCTTCAGAGCGCGGCTGCCGGAACTGGCGCGGATGATGACGCTCGAAATGGGCGCGCCCATCACGTTTGCGACCGAACGCCAGGCGACCGTCGCGCTGTTTCATTTCGAGGAAGCGGCGCGCGTACTTGCGCAATACAAGTTTGAGGAGCGGATGGGGAACGGCATCGTCCGCCGCGAGCCGATCGGTGTCTGCGGGCTGATCACGCCCTGGAACTGGCCGCTGAATCAGGTTGCATCCAAAGCTGCACCGGCGCTTGCGACCGGCTGCACCGTCGTGCTGAAACCCAGCGAGATCGCGCCGCTCAGTGCAATGTTGTTCGCCGAGATCGTCGACGCCGCCGGTGTCCCGGCGGGCGTCTTCAACCTCGTCAACGGCGATGGGCCCACGGTGGGCGAGGCGATCGCCGCCCACCCGGGGATCGACATGGTGTCTTTCACCGGATCGACGACGGCTGGCGTCAGGGTGGCCAAGCTTGCGGCGGATACGGTCAAGCGCGTCGCGCAAGAGCTGGGCGGCAAGTCCGCCAACATCATTCTGGCTGACGCCGACCTGAAAGCCGCCGTGATGCAAGGCGTTCACGCCTGTTACACGAATGCCGGCCAGAACTGCCAGTCACCCACGCGCATGCTAATCCCGCGTGGGCAGCGGGATGCGGCGTTCGCGGCGGCGCGTGAAGCGGTTGATGCGATTCGTCTGGGAGACCCGCTCGACCCCGCGTCCACCATGGGACCATTGGTGAGCCGGGCGCAGTTTCAAAAAGTTCAGGATCTGATCCAGTCAGGTGTGGACGAGGGGGCGACGCTGGTGGCCGGCGGAACCGGGCGGCCCGCCGAAGTCAACCGCGGATACTTTGTTCGCCCGACCGTCTTCGGCGATGTGACGCCGCAGATGAAGATTGCGCGGGAGGAGATCTTCGGCCCGGTGCTGTCGATCATGAGCTATGACAGCGAGGACGAGGCGATTGAAATCGCCAATGACACGCCGTTCGGATTGGCGGGCTTTGTGCAGTCCAAGGACGTGGCCCGCGCCCGCACCGTCGCCAATCGCATCCGCGTCGGGCGTGTTTACCTCAACGGTGCTCCCTTCGACCGCAGCCTGCCGTTCGGCGGCTACAAGCAGTCGGGCAACGGTCGCGAGTTCGGGGTCTTCGGGTTTGAAGAATATCTCGAGGTGAAGGCCATCCTCGGCCACTAGGGTCAGGCGACGGGCCGGAAATGTCCGGGCGGATGTTTGGTGTCGCGCCGGATCAGCCGGCGCAGCGTGGAGGGCTCCGCATATCCGACCCTCCGCGCGATCTCCTCGACCGGCAGCCGCGTGGTCTCCAGCAAGAATCGCGCGGTCTCCAGCCTGATCCGCTGGATGAATTGAATCGGTGAAACGCCGCAGGTCGCTGCCATTCGCCGGGCGAATGTCCGCGGCGCCAGCGCGACGGCTGCGGCGAGCTCCTCGATCGCAAAGTCGCGCGCGATGTTGTCGCGCACCCATTGCTCGGCCTTGGCAATTTTGGGGTCCTGGCCCGCCAGATAGGTCATCGCCATGAATGGCGCCTGCGAGCGCCGCTCATCCAGCAGGAGAAAGTTGGCGCAGGCTTTGGCAAGGCTGGGCCCGGCGAACCGGCCGACGATGACAAGCATCAGGTCCATCTGCGCCATGGCCGCTCCGGCGGTTGCGATCGGCCAATCGGCGACGACCATCTGCTCCGTCATGAGTTCGACGCGGGGATAGCGCTGCCGGAACAGCGGCGCGAACCACCATGTCGTGGTCGCCCGCCGGCCATCGAGCAAGCCCGTCTCCGCCAGCAGGAATGTGCTGGCACAGGGCGCGGCGAGCATGGCGCCGTTGCTGAACGCGCGGGTGAGCATGTCGCCCGCGCGCCGGCACGCCGGACTCTTCAACTTGCTGACCAGTTCGTCGGCCGACGGCGTGCCGAGACCGGGGACGATGACAAGTTCTATCCCTCGCAGATTGACGTCGCTGCGGCGGGAGCCGCAGCGCACCGTCGTCACCTCGAAAGGCAGAACGCGTTTCGCCCCGCTGATCCGGTTGGCGGTCGCCATGACGTCATGGGTGATGGCCGCGCTTGAAGCCATGCATCCCTCGATCTCGACAATGGCGACCTTGGTCATGTCAAAAAATGCCTGATAAATGTCATTTATGACACTAGCCCGCCGGCCGTGAAAGCGCAACGATACGCTCGAAAACATCCTCCTGTGAGTACTGATCGATCAAGGAATTGCGCCGATGCCGACCCGGTCCATGAAGCAGGACGATCCGCTCGAGGATTTCACGCGCCGCGACATCACGCTCGATGACGTCACCAAGGTCGTCTACGTCGCTGGCGCAGGGCCTGCCGTCATCGTGATGACGGAGATGCCAGGCATCAGCCCACATGTCGCGCGGTTTGCGCGCTGGGTTCGCGCCGCCGGCTTCACCGTCTACATGCCCTCGCTGTTCGGCCGCGACGGCGCCGTTCCAGGCGCGGAGGAGGGCGCCGCGGTTTTTCAGCGCGCCTGTGTGAGCGCCGAGTTTCGCGCCTTGGCCTCCAACCAATCCAGTCCGGTGACGAAGTGGCTGCGATCGTTGGCGCGGTTTGCGCATGGCGAGCGCGGCGGACCCGGCGTCGGCGCCATCGGGATGTGTTTTACGGGAAACTTCGCGCTGACCATGATGCTCGAACCGTCGATGCTGGCGCCGGTGCTCTCGCAGCCGTCACTGCCGCTGAACGATCCGGCCGGCATTGAAATCGCGCCTGACGAAGTCAGGGCGGTGCGCGAGCGGCTCGAACGGGAGGATCTGACTGTCATGGCCTATCGCTTCGAAGGCGACAAGTTCTGCACGGCGCAACGCTTCGCGGCCTATGCAGACGCGCTTGGCGACCGCTTCATCGGCCGGGTGCTTCCGGACAGTGCCGCGAATACCGATCTCGCGCCGTTTTTCGCGCGCCACGTGACGACGCCGCATAGCGTCGTCACCGCGCACCTGATCGACGAGGCCGGCCAGCCGACCATCGCGGCGCGCGACGAGATCCTGGCGTTCTTCAGGCACAGGCTGGCGCCGCTGCGAGGAGGGCGCAGCTCATAGCGCCCCAAGCGCGCGTCGCGACGGCGCAATCGGCAGCCATTCCGGGATGCGGCGCTTGGCGAGCCAATACGGCCGCCAAAGCGAAAGCCAGGTCATGCGATCGAGCGGCGCGGTGTCCCAGCCACGCCGCACTATGTTGATCTGCGATAGGTCATGCATATGAAGCCACTGGCGCGCCACCCACCATAGCTCGCGCGATGCCTTTTTATTTCCGGCAACTTCGAGCTCGACGATGCTTGGCAGCGGATCACGAAAGCGGCAGCCAACGCTCAGGGTGGCGACGCGTTCGCCATTTCGCCGTATGCTCCACAATCGCGAGCGATTGTACGCCAGATGGTAGCCATAGGTGCGAAGGCAATTCCGCATGGCGTCCGCCTCTTCAGTGATAGCGGAGATCGAGTTCAAAGGAAGGAAATCGTAGCCAGTCACGCGACCGCCATGGAGCCACATGTCGTTGATCGGCTGAGGGCCGAGGTTCACATGCAAATCGATCGTCGTTCGCCAGTCGTCGGCAGCTTGAAGGGCGGCACCCATGCGCATGCCCGGCGTCCACCGCTTCCCGATCAAACCGTGGGCGAACGTTGTCGGTTGGCCGGAGAACCACGCCCAGAGGCTGATGAGCCGCAACCGCGCGGGGTTTACCCGGCGTGGCTCGCGGACAAGCTCGCGCGCGATCCACACCGCTGCCGGCTCATGCGCGAGCTCGACGACATCGGCAACGACCTGCAGCCAGGTCGGCGCGAGCCTGGGTGAGTGCGGCAAGTGGTTCGCGATCTGCCGGCGAAACAGTTCGCCGTCGGGCAGCCGCGCGATCGGACGCGCGAACGCCTCGGGAGGCAGCCTTCGTAGCCACAGCGGCAGCTCAGCGGCCGCGGCCGCTTCGGCGAGACCGACACCATCGAGCACGCGCGCAAGCGCAGGCGCTGGATCGAACCCGGGTCGTGGGACGGCCAGTGCGAAGAGAAGCGCGGGAAAGCTCGCGGCGAGGTCGGCAATGCGCGAGTGCCGCATCGCCAGTGTACGCACCGCGCCCTGAAAGCGCGGATGATAGCGCCGAAGTCGACGTTCCAGCAGATCGGAACGCCCGGCCCCTCGGCGAGGGGCCAGCATGGGAGTCGTAGTCATGACAAAGATTCCGCAAGCGCGGACCAGGGGTCTACGGCAGATTGGGTTTCAGTTGAAGATCTTAAGATCTCGTCCGGGATCGTATCCCGGAGTACGCGCTAAGTATCGCGCGTCGAACCCGGGAAGCGTGCTGTGGCAAGCATAGTCGCCTCCAGTAATGCAGTTGCGGTGCAGCCCTGTAGCTTAGTTTTTGTCATCGTGCAACCCGGGACTGCTTGCCGTCCCAGCGTCGGCGCAGCGTCGCGGTTTGGAATCGGCTCAAGTGTGCTTGTCCAGCCGACGCTTCAGCAGGGTCAAATGTTGCAGTAGGTCCGATTGCGCGACGGGTGACAGCTCGCCGATCAGGGCAATCACCCATTCCTCGTGCCTGCGCGCCATCCGGCCGAATTCCTTGGCGCCTTCCTGAGACAGGCGCAAACGGAAGGTGCGACGGTCCTCGGAATCGACCTCGCGATGGATAAGGCCGTCGGCTTCCAGCTTCTGCACCAGCGCGGTGATGGCGCCGTTCGAGACCATCAGCAGCTCGGAGACCTCGGACATGGTAGCGCCGTCAGGCTTGCGCGTAAGCTGCGCCAGCAGGTCGAAGCGGGCCAGCGTGGTGTTGAACTCCTTGCGCAGCCGCGCGTTCAGCGCCTTCTCGATCCGGGTGGCGCAGGAGAGCAGCCGCAGCCAGATGCGCAATTCCAGATGCGCGCCGTCGGATTCGTGCGCCGGCTCGACCGGCCGCAATGCTTGCCCGCGCGTGCCCTTCGTGGATCTGGCCTTTCGCTTGACTGTGGCGTCCATGGTTGTGATCTCAGATGGAAATCGATCCAATGCTGGCTCCGCCGCAGACATACAGCGTCTGTCCGGTGATGAAGTCGGCATCGGGTGAGCTGAAGAATGTAACCGCGCGGGCGACGTCGCTCGATTTGCCGAGGCGGCCAAGCGGGATCGACTGCGCCAGCTTTTTGGCGCGTTCGGATTCCGGCGACATCACGCTCTCGAACATCTCGGTATCGCCGATCGGGCCGGGCGCGACGACATTGACGGTGATTCCAAAGGGGGCGAGCTCCAGTGCCCAGGTTCGCGCCATGCCGATGATGCCGGCCTTGGTGGCCGAATAGACCGTGCGTGTGGTGGCGCCGAGTGCGGCGCGGGAAGACAACAGCACGATGCGGCCGAAGCGGGCCTGCTTCATGTTCGGCAGCGCCGCTTGCGCCAGCGCGATTCCCGCGCCGAAGTGGAGCTGCGCCAGGGCGCCGACGTCTTCGTCGTCGACTTCTTCCAGCGGCTTGGCGCGGATTGCGCCGGCATTGTGCACGACGTGGGTGATGGCAAATTTCGCGGCGATTTCCCCTGCCGCCTGGCGCGTCGCCGCCGCATCGAGCAGATCGACCTCGTGCGAAGAAAGTTTTGGATGGCTCCAGTCGGGCTTGCGCCGCGACAGCGAGATCACGTCATAGCCCTCGGCGAGAAGATCGCGCGCGATCGCAGCGCCAATTCCGGTATTGCCGCCGCTGACGATCGCCGTGTGGTGGAGAGCACCCATCTTGCCTCACATGAAGAGCTGGATGTTGCCGAAGGCAGCATCGCAATTGATCAGGTCGACACGCTTCAGCTTGATCTTCAACTTGCCGTCCTCGACGCTGAGATGATGCGTCGCCCAGGCCGCATAGAGCGTCTGCTCGTCCAGGCGGGTCTCGATGTAATGCATCGGGGTCCAGGTGACGTAGCTGTTGGCGCTGGCGTCGCGCGAATCCACCTGCGGCGTCTGCAGCACGTGATGGCAGCGGCTCTTCGGTTTCTGGCTGAAGGTCCGCGCGCCCTTGAGCCGCTCGACCCGGATCGAGAGCAGCAGTTTGTCCTCGTACATCAGCGAGCAGGTCAGCCGAGGATCGGTCTGATTCCATTCCAGCGGCATCCAGTAGAAGGCGTCGTCAGCGTACATTTCGAGCCATTCGTCGAAACGCTGCTGGTCGATCAACCGCGCTTCGCGGACGACGAAGTCGATCAATTCCTGGTCCGTAGGAATCGCATTCTTGAGGGGAGCTTCAGCGACCATGCTCATGTCACATCCCCATCGTCATGAATTTGGTCCAGGCTCGGAACTGGTGGCGCATCGGCCACTCGCTGGTGCCGTTGACGGCCACGTTGGTCTGCCCGGCTTCGTCGGGGCTGTAGAGGCGCTGGAGGTTGACCCACTCGTTGCCGTTCGAATGCAGGCCTTCCTGCGCGCGTTCATACATTTCGAGGTCGTCATGGCCGACGATGGAGGTCGGCGCATTGATGAGCCGGTTGTACATCAGCGTGCGCTCCAGCAGCATATCGGGCGCATCGACGAGCTGGAAGGTCCAGGACTCCACCAGCGTTTTGTTGGCCGCGATCGGCTTGAAGTGCCGTAACAGCTGGATCGGACCCTTGATCATGATGTTGGGGAAATAGACGGTGTTGTGCCGGTTCTCGCCGAGGATCGCCTTGGCGCGCTCCTCGCCATAGGCCGCCGTCATCTTCTCGAAATAGCCGGGGATCGCCGAATAGTCGGAATGGATCGAGTGATGCACGCCGGTGTGGCCGTGGCCATTGTCCCAGATCCGGATGCCCATGTTCTCGAAGAACTCGTACGGGCTCATAAAGGGGGCGATGATCTCGACTGCCATCGGCTTCTTGGTGCCGGGCGGCGCCTTCTTCCAGACCTCGACCACGGTCCCGGCCGAAGATTCGTGTGCCACCATCGGATGGCAGGTGTCGGTCTGGTTCTCGACCAGCATCTTCCAATTGCAATTGTGCATGTAGCGCAGCACGCCGCCGGCGACCTTGAGCTGGCCGACCGGCGAACGGTCGATCATGTTGTCGAAGCTAGACAGGCTTTCGCCAAAGAATTCCTCGAAGTCGAGGCCGCCGTCGTTGATCTTGGCGAACACGAAACCGCGATAGTTGCGGACATGGCGCACCGGCGTCATTCCGGTCGCGGCATGGCTCTGCTCGAAGCCGGTGTTCTCGTAGCCCTTCTTCAGGGGAATCGCGAGCAGCGAGCCGTCGGTCTTGAAGCTCCATGCATGATAGGGACAGCGGAAGAATTTTCCGGTGTTGCCGCAGGTCTCGGAGGTGATGCGCGTGCCCTTGTGCGGGCAGCGGTTGTGCAGAACCTTCACCGTTCCGTCGGTGTGGCGGACCAGCAGGATCGGCTGCGTGCCGATCGTGGTGCCGTAATAGTCACCGGGATTGGGGACCTGGCTGTCGTGGCCGACATAGACCCAGCTATTCGGGAACATGTGCTCCATCTCGAGCTGGAACACTTCCTCGCTGACATAGACGTCGCGGTGAACCTCCTGGTCGCGGACCAGGGCGCGGAGTGCCGCGGCGTTGCCGGCATATCGGGTCATGCGTTCCTCCTTCACAGGTCGAGCACGAGTTTCTTGGTCTTCGCGCGCGAAATACATATCTGCATCACCTTGTTCGACGCCTTCTCGCTGTCGCTCAGGATGTAGTCGCGATGATCGGGGACGCCCTCGATCACCGTGGTCTGGCAGATCCCGCAATCGCCGCGCTTGCAGTCATGCATCGGGTCTTCGCCGGCCTCGAGCAGCACGTCGAGGATGGTCTTGCCGGCCGGAATTTCGTAGACGCGTCCGCTGCTCTTGAGTTCGACCTCGAAACTGGCATCGCCGGATTTTTCTTCCGGTGCGCTGAAGATTTCAAAGTGCAACCGCCCCTGCGGCCAGTTCATCCGTTTCGCCAGCGCGATGGCGGCTTCGATCATCGGCAGCGGCCCGCAGAGATAGAGCGACACCTCGGGCGCAAGCCTGTTCATCAGGCCTTCGAGATCGAAGAGGCCGCCGGCCTCCTCGTCGGCATGGATGGTCGCGCTGGCACCAGCCAGCCGCTCGACCTCGCCGAGAAAGGCCAGTTCGCTACGGCTGCGTCCGGCGTAATAGAACGAGAACGGCCGCTTTGCTGCATTCAATTCGCAGGCCATGGTGAGCAGCGGCGTCACGCCGATGCCGCCCGCGACGAGCGCGACTTCATCGGCGCCTGCATGAAGCGGAAAATTGTTCGCCGGCGGCGAGATCGTCAGGCGGTCGCCGGTCTTGAGGCCGTGCATGAAGGTGGAGCCGCCTTGGCTCTTGTTTTCCTGCAGCACGGCGATGCGATAGGCGGTCGGGTGTTCGGCCGCGCGCGGCGACATGGTCTCGATCAACGAATAGGAGCGGCGGCCGACATCGGGCAGGTGGATGTCGATATGGGCGCCGGCAGCCCAGCCTGGCATCGGCGCGCCATTGGCGCGCGCCAACACGAACTCGCGAATGCGCGGCGTGAGCGCCTCGGCCTTCGACACCACGACTTCGAATTGATCCATCCTCAGGCGTCCTCAAACAGTGTCTCGACGGTACGCAACGCGCCGTCGAGCTCGGCGCCATCGGCGTCCTTCAGCGCCACCTTGATCAGCCTCTGCACCCATTCGGCGGCGTCGGGCCTGCCGGCCAGACGCTCGGACGCAAGCATGACCTTGTCGAATTTCGATTCGCCGCGGGAATGCGTGTCCGAATAGCCGCCGACGAGACGGCGGGCCTCGCACACGGCGGTTGCAAGCGCGACGTCGCTTGCTGCGAACTTCCTGATACGTTGCGCCCAATCACCGAGATGGCGCATCTCACGGGTATGCCGCAGCGTGCGACGGCGGAACCGCCGCAAGCCCGCCACGCAGTACAGCATCAGGAACGCCGCCGGCGCGGTCGTGCGCAGTCTTCGTCCACGATCGATGAGCCGGGCGAGTCGCTCGCTGCGCTCGACCTTTTCGCCGAGCCGCGGCGGCAATAGCCCCGCCATTTCCTCGATCCTTGGATGGAAGAACTCGGTGATCCCGAGGATCTGGTCATCACCGGCCCGCGCCTCACGGCGCACCCGGTCGAATCGCCCCGCGCGCGTCTTGAGATCCGCCACGCGGATCACGTCGTCATAGGCCATCGCAACGGCGAGATATTTGGCAAAAGCCTGCAGCAGGCCGGTCGCGTCGCGCGGCATCGCTTCCAGGCGATGGAGATATTCGCCGCCATAGGCGACGTCCTGATAATCGACAACGCGCTGCAGGCCGGCCGCGACGATTCCGTGCACCTCTTCCGGCAATTGCCGCGCTCGCGCGACCAGCGCGTCGTAATCGGCGTGACCGATCGGCTCGAGGCGCGGAAAGTGTTTAGCGAGCGGCGGTTTCGCTGCGGGCTTGATCTTCGGATCCTGCTTGAGCGTGGCGACGGCCCGCTCGCGGCCGGCAGTGAAGGCGCGCAGGCTGGCATCGACGCCGACACCGGCGGCCCGGATCGTTTCTTCAAAATCCTCGGTGGCGAAGGGCAGGGCGCCGGAGCCGGCGAGCGCGCCGAACAGTACCGAGGAAACTACGCTGCCGGTGGCGTCAGCGATCTCGGCCATGTCGAAGGCGATGAAGCGATTGGCTGCGACATTCGCCGCCTCGTAGACCTGCGATGCGTCGGCAGTGCCGTCGCCGGGCGCGGTTTTTTCGATCACGGCCAGGGAGCGGTGCGAAGAGCCGATTAGGAGCGTGCGGTCGGGCGAGACCAGCCCGCGCAGGATGGCGCGGCCGGCTTCCATCAATTCGGCGCCGATCACGATGTCGACCTTGCCCGGCGCCGGCATCAGCGACAGCACGGGGTGACGGTCGGGTTTGCTGGCGTCGGGCGCGATCATCTCGATGTAGTAGATCGTGGCGCCGGTGCGCTGAGCGACGCCGGGCACCGAGGTTGATTGCGCGAACCAGCCGCGCCGCTCGGCCAGCGCCACGATCCAGTCGACCAGCACGCCGCCGCCCTGGCCGCCCATCGCGAGCACCGCAACGGTGATGGGCCGTGCCTGACTGAGCGCGACCGAGGAGGGGGCTACGGAGACGTTCATACCGCCTCCTGTTGGAACATGATCCGCCGTCCGGCCCGCCAGCGCTGCAGCGCGCCGATCACACCCCGCCAGATGCGGTCGAGCCGCGCTTCGAATGCGGACGGATTGGAAACGATGTCGGCGCGGTAGAAGGAAGGACACAGCACGGCGGCGTCGGCGACCTCGCCGCAATGCCCGCAGCCCACGCAGGTATTGTCGACCGCCGCGACCGGATTGTCCTTTAACGGGTCGGTCGTCGGCTTCACCGACAGCGACGGGCAACCGGACAGGCGGATGCAGGCGTGATCGCCGGAGCAGACATCTTCATCGACGCCGAAGCGCTCGCGCACGATGCGCTCACCGCGTTTGGCGGCAGCAGCGACCAGCGGTTTCACGCGCCGCTGCTTGTTCAGCATGCACTCCGAGGAGGCGACGATGACCTTCGGCCCCTTTTCCTCCGTCGTCAGTGCCTCGCGCAGGGTGTCGCGCATGCGCGACACGTCGTAGGTGCGGTCGATCTGGCGCACCCATTTGGCGCCGACGCCCTTCACCGCCTCGACGATCGGATGCTTGGTCGAGCGCGAACGGTTGTCGGCGCGGGAGGAGGGGATGTCCTGGCCGCCGGTCGCGGCAGAATAATAATTGTCGACCACGACGATCACGCCGTCATGCTGGTTGAACACGGCGTTGCCGACGCCACTGGTCAACCCGTTATGCCAGAAGCCGCCGTCGCCCATCATCGAGATCGAGCGCTTGCCCGCGGGAACGTTGAAGGCGGAGGCCGACGCGGGGCCGAGCCCGTAGCCCATGGTGGTGGCGCCGATATTGAACGGCGGCAGGATCGAGAACAAATGGCAGCCGATATCGGCGGCGATGTGATGCGGGCCGAGTTCCTTTTCCACCAGCTTCATCGCGGAAAAGATCGGCCGCTCCGGGCAGCCGGTGCAAAAACCCGGCGGCCGCGGCGGCACCACATCGGCCAATGCGCGGATCTTGTCGTCGACCTCGACCCGGTCGATGTTCGGTGCGCGCGCGGCATCCGGCAGCGCATCCGCTCGCCAGCGGCGGATGAAGGCGCCGATCGCTTCGCCCATCACCTGCGCGGTGTACTCGCCGGCCATCGGGAACAGGTCCTTGCCGTGCAGCTTGGCCGGAATGTCGGCATTACGCAGGATCTTGTGCAGCGCCTGCTCGATGAATTCGGGCTGGCCCTCCTCGACCATCAGCACCGCCTTCTTGCCGCGGCAGAAGTCGATCACCTCGCGGTCGACGATCGGGTAGGTCACGTTCATCACATAGAGCGGGACGCGCGTCTCGCCCCAGATGTCGGCAAGGCCTGCCTCGCGCAGCGCCGTGATGACGCCGTTATACATGCCGCCCTGCATGATGATGCCGATATCGTCGATATCGCCGTCGAACGTCTCGTTCATGCCGCGTGCATGGATGAATTCGACCGCTGCGGGCCAGCGATGCTCGATCTTCTCCTTCTCGTGCAGGAACGAGGCAGGCGGCAGCACGATGCGGTTGGTGTCGCGCGACGGCTGATCCAGCGCGCGGGAAAGCGGAAAGGCGGGACGGACGTTGTCGCGGGTGGCGAACCGGCCATGGACATGGCAGGCGCGGATCCGCACTTCCAGCATCACAGGCGTATTCGATGCCTCTGACAGCTCGAAGGAATCGTGCACGGCCTTGACGATCGAGGCCACGTTGGGCCGCGGGTCGACCAGCCAGAGTTGCGACTTCATCGCAAACGCGTGCGAACGCTCCTGCATGATGGAGGAGCCTTCGCCGTAATCCTCGCCAATGATGATGAGCGCCCCGCCGGTGACGCCGCCCGAGGATAGATTGGCGAGCGCGTCGGACGCGACGTTGATGCCGACCGGCGCCTTGAAGGTGACCGCGCCGCGGATCGGATACATCACGGACGCGGCCAGCGTCGCCGCTGCCGTCGCTTCGCTCGCGCTGGATTCGAAATGCACGCCGAGGTCGGAGAGGATATCCTGCGCGTCCGACAGCACGTCCATCAGATGCGAGATCGGGGCGCCCTGGTAGCCGGCGACGTAACTGACGCCGCATTCAAGCAAGGCCTTGGTGATGGCGAGGATGCCTTCGCCGCGGAATTCCTGGCCGGCGCCGAGCTTGAGGTCCTCGACCTCGCGCGCAAAAGAGCGTTCTGCCATGCTCGCCTCCAAGGCCTTGCCCGGAACTCTGGGATGACCGAATATAATTTTAGACATCAAACAAAAATGATGTCAATCGGGCCGGCGGGTTCACAGGCCGCAAAAACACCGATCGCGCATTTGTGCGCAGTTTTTAGCCTGTTTCGTAGGCTTCGTGCGCAGGCGCCGGGCTTCCGATGAGCGAGCGGCTCGCTTGACAGGATATTTTAGCCATGAAACATTATTGGGGCGCGCTGCGCTTGGCGGCGTGCGCCAAAAGCGGCCTTTGCGGGAGACTAGTATGACCCCGGTTTCGCCATTACGCGGGCCGTCGCGCGAACATCTCGCGTGGCCGTTCTTCGATTCCCGCCACAGCGAATACGCTGCCGCGCTCGATGCATTTGCTGCCGATCTTGGCGATACGCACGGCCATGACGTGGACGAGACCTGCCGTTCGCTGGTCCGCAGGCTTGGCGCCGCCAGATTGCTGGAGGCCTCGGTTGCGGGCGAGCAACCCAATGCGGTAATCGATTCCAGGCTGATTTGCCTCGCCCGCGAGACGCTGGCCTGGCATAGCGGGCTCGCCGATTTCGCTTTTGCGATGCAGGGGCTTGGCACCGGTGCGGTGGCGATTGCCGGTTCGCCCGAACTGCGCGCGCTGGTGCTGCCGAAGGCGCGGCACGGCGAATGGGTTGCCGCCTTTGCCCTGTCGGAGAAGGAAGCCGGTTCCGACGTTGCCGCCATGGCCTGCAGCGCCCGGCGCGAGGGCGATCACTACATCCTGGATGGCGAGAAGACCTGGATTTCCAACGGCGGCATCGCTGACGTCTATACGCTGTTTGCGCGAACCGGCGAGGCGCCAGGTGCGCGGGGCATTTCAGCCTTTGTAGTGTTGCCGGACGATCCCGGCTTTTCGATCGCCGATCGCATCGATGTGATGGCGCCGCACCCGCTGGCGACGCTGCGTTTTGAGGGCTGCCGGATTCCGGCGAGCCGGCTGTTGGGTTCCCCGGGTGAAGGTTTCAAGATCGCGATGTGCACGCTCGACATCTTCCGGGCATCGGTCGCAGCCGCAGCGTTGGGTTTTGCCCGCCGCGCGCTCGATGAGGCCGTGGTGCATGCCCGGTCACGACGGATGTTCGGCGGCGTGCTGGGCGACCAGCAATTGACGCAAGCCACGCTCGGCGACATGGCCGCCGACGTCGATGCCAGCGCGCTTCTCACTTATCGGGCGGCGTGGCGGCGCGACGTGCAGAAGGCCTCCACGACGCGCGAAGCAGCGATGGCCAAGATGGTTGCGACGGAAGCCGCGCAGGCAGTGATCGACCGCGCCGTACAGATGTTCGGCGGCCGCGGCGTGCGCTCTGGCGAGATCGTCGAGCAGCTCTATCGCGAAATTCGCGCGTTGCGCATCTATGAAGGCGCGACCGAAGTCCAGAAACTCATCATCGGACGCGACGTCCTGAAGGCGATCTAGCCGTACGGCTTTCCAGTCGCGTCCTGCTACGGGAGTTGAGAATGTTCGAAGTCTTGCAGCCGCCCGGTTGGGCCAAGCCGAGCGGTTACGCGAACGGCATCGCCGCGCGGGGCAAGATGATCTTCATTGCCGGCCAAATCGGCTGGAACGAACAATGCAAGTTCGAGTCGGACGATCTGGTGGATCAGATCGGCCAGACCCTGAAGAACGTCGATGCGGTTGTGCGCGCCGGCGGCGCCGCACCCGAGCATATCGTGTCGATGACCTGGTTCCTGCTCGACCGCAAGGAGTATTCAGCGCGCCTGAAGGAAATCGGCGTTGTCTACCGCGGCGTCATGGGCCGTCACTTTCCGACCATGACGGCGCTGCAGGTATCGGGGCTGGTCGAGGATCGCGCCAAGGTCGAGATACAGGCGATTGCGATGATACCCGATTAGATGAATTGACAGGCGATGCCGGAAACGGCGCCAACTCACAGGAGGGCGGCATGGCAACGAAAGCTCGTGAAAACCACCGGGAAGACGTGGCCGGGCGGGCCAATGTCGAGGATACCCCTGAACTGCTCGCCTACTATGACGAACTCGAAAGGCTGGAGGCGGGCGCGCTCTGGACGGTGGCGAACAAGATCGAGCCCTGGCAACCAAAATCATCCTCCGTTCCGGTCTTGTGGCGTTATGAAGATCTTCGCGCGCATGTGCTGCGCTCCGTCGAACTGGTATCACCGGAGAAGGCCGGGCGGCGCGTCATCTATCTGAACAATCCCGGCCGGCGCGAGCACGCCGCCGCGGTCGGCTGGCTCTATTCCGGGCTGCAGGTGATGCATCCGGGCGAGGTCGCATCTGCCCACGCTCATTCGGCCTCCGCGCTGCGCTTCATCATGGAAGGCGAGGGCGCCTACACCATCGTCGACGGTCACAAGATGACGCTCGGCGCCAACGATTTCGTGCTGACGCCGAATGGCACCTGGCACGAGCACGGCGTCTCCAGCGACGGCACGCCCTGCATCTGGCAGGACGGCCTCGACATTCCCCTGGTCAACACGCTCGAAGCCAATTTCTACGTGGTTCATCCCGATCTGCAGCAGAGCGTCGGCTATCCCGTCGACGATATGACGCACACCTGGGGCAGCCCCGGCCTGCGGCCGGCCGGCGCCGAGTGGTCCAAGGGATATTCGCCGCTGCTGAAATATGAGTGGGGTCCGACCTACGAGGCGCTGCAGCGCTACGGCAAGGCCACCGATGGCTCGCCATACGACGGCGTTCTCATGAACTATGTGAATCCCGTTACCGGCGGTCCGGTGATGCAGACCATCGGCGCGTCGATGCAGATGCTGCGGCCGGGCGAGAGCACGTGCGCGCATCGTCACACCGGCAGTTTCATCTATCAGGTCGCAAAGGGAAGCGGTCACTCCATCATCGACGGCAAGCGCTTCGACTGGAAGGAGCGCGACATCTTCTGTGTTCCGTCCTGGGCCTGGCATGAGCATGTGAACGGCTCGGCCAGCGAGGATGCCTGCCTCTTCACCTTCAACGACCTGCCGGTCATGCAGGCGCTTGGCCTCTATCGCGAGGAAGCGTTCGGCGACAATGGCGGCCGCCAGCCGCTCGTAGCCTAGGAGAGCAGCAGTGCGTCTTGTTACTTATCGCAGCATCGTTGAAGCCGCCGCGCGTCTTGGCGCTGTCGTTGGTGATCTCGTTTTGGACGTCGAGAAGGCCGGGCAGCATGCCGGGTTTGCGCTTCCTTCGTCGATGCTCGATTTCATCGATCTCGGGCCGGCCGCACCGGCCGCGCTCAAAAAGGTACTGAACGAAGGCAAGAATAACTGGCCCGTCGGCGCCGCCTTGCCGCTCGCGAACGTCAGGCTGCTGGCGCCGATACCGCGTCCGCGCAAGAACATTTTTGGCATCGGTCTGAACTATGTCGAGCACGTCGCGGAATCATCGCGCGCCCTCGATACCGCGAAGGACCTGCCGAAGCAGCCCATCATCTTCTCGAAGCCGCCGACCAGCGTCATCGGGCCGGATGAAGCCATTCATCACAACAAGGCGATCACGCAGCAGCTCGACTGGGAGGTCGAGCTTGCAGTCGTGATGGGGCGAACCGCGCGGAGGGTATCGGAGGCGGACGCACTCGGCTTTGTGTTCGGATACAGTGTGATGATCGACATCAGCGCCCGCGACAATCGCCGCGCCGGTCAATGGATCTATTCCAAAGGGCAAGACACCTACGCGCCGTTCGGGCCGTGCATCGTCACGGCAGACGAAATCACCGATCCGCACGCGCTGGATCTCTGGCTGACGGTGAACGGCGTCGAGAAGCAGCGCTCCAACACGCGCCACATGCTGTTCAAGGTGCCGCTGCTGATCGCCGACATTTCGGCCGCGATGACGCTGGAGCCGGGAGACATCATCGCGACGGGCACGCCCGAAGGCGTCGGCGCGGGGCGCTCTCCGCAGGAATGGCTGTGGCCGGGCGATGTGGTGGAAGCCGAAGTGACCGGCATCGGCCGGCTGCGTCATCCCGTGGTGGCGATCTGAGAGGCCGACATGATCTTCGACATGGAGACGCTGGAAGCGCAGAACCGCTACAAGATCCTGACGGCCACGGTGACGCCGCGGCCGATCGCCTGGATCACCACGCTCTCCGCGAGCGGCGTGATCAACGCTGCGCCTTTCAGCTTCTTCAACGTGATGGGACATGAACCGCCCACCATCGCGATCGGGCTTCTGGCGGGCTCCGAACGCTTCAAGGACACGGCGGCAAATATCCTCGACACCGGGGAATTCGTCGTGAACCTCGTCGCCGAAAGCAATGCCGAGGCCATGAACATCACCTGCATCGATGCGCCGCCGGACATCGACGAGCTGAAGCTCGCCGGTTTGACGCCGGCCGCCTCACAGGCGGTGCGCCCGCCGCGTATCGCGGAATCGCCGGTGTCGTTCGAATGCCGCGTCCTCACGTCGCTGGTGACAGGGCCGCGGCAGACCGCCGTCATCGGCCGCGTGCTCCGTGCCCATGTCGACGATGCCGTGATCCTGGACAAGGAACGCTGCCACATCGATACGCAGGCGCTGCACCTGATCGCCCGTATGCATGGCAGCGGCTGGTATGCGCGCTCCACCGACCTGTTCCAGATCGATCGGCCGACCTGGGCAGCGTGGCAGGACAAGAACGCCAAGGCGGAACCTGCGTGACAGGGTTTCCGATGCGTAGGTCGACGAAGCGGAGGACATCTTGAAGATCGCAGTGTTGGGTGGAGGAAACGGTTCGTTCGCGGCCGCCGGGGACTTCGCTTTGGCCGGTCACGAAGTCCGGCTGTGGCGTCGAGATTCGAAAGACGTCGAGGCGCATCGGGCGCAGGGCGGCACGATAACGGTCATCGACCGGTCTGGCCGCAGAGAAGTCCGTCTCGCGGCGATCACGTGTTCGATCGCGGAAGCCATCGAAGCCGCCGACCTCATCCTGTGTCCGGCGCCTGCGTTCGCCCAAGAATCTATTGCCAAACTGGCCGCGCCGCATTTGCGCGACGGCCAAGTCGTGTTTCTGCCGCCTGGGACGTTCGGTTCCTACATCTTCGCCCGCGCCACGAAAGACGCGGGCAACCGCGCGGCAATCGTAACCGCGGAGACCGGGACGTTGCCGTGGCTGGCGCGCAAGCAGGGTCCTTATACCGTCCGCATTTCCGGCAGGGGCGCACGGCTGCCGACCGGGGTATTTCCGCTGCGCCTCGCCCCGCATGCGCTCGATGTGATCGAACGCGCGTTTCCGAACGCCATCGAGCCATGCGGCGATGCGCTTTCGGGGGCGCTGATGAATGCCGGTCCGATCATCCATCCGCCGCTGATCACGATGAATGCCGGCCCGATCGAACATTTCGACAAGTGGGACATCCATAAGGAAGGTACCCAACCGGCGATCCGCCGCGTAACGGACGCGCTCGATGCCGAACGCATCGCCATCCGCGAGGCGCTTGGTTACAGAGCGCCGCATTTTCCGTTGGCCAACCATTACTCGAAGGATGGCGAACCCTGGATGTATGCGCGCGACGCGCACGACCAGCTCACGGATTCCGGCGACTGGTCCGAACGCCTCATCCTCGTCGAGCATCGCTACATGCTGGAGGATTTGCGTCTCGGCTTGTCGTTCCTCGCTTCTGTAGCCGGTCTCGTTGGTGTGCAAACCCCGCTCGTGAAGGCGTTCCTCGCGATCGGTTCCGCCATCACGGGACAGGATTTCGCGGTGACGGGCCGCAGCCTGTCATCACTCGGCCTCGGCGATCTCGACCAGACCGCATTGCAGACCCTTCTGACTGAGGGCTTCAGATGAAACCGGTCATCGGATGTCTCGGCGCCGGACGGATGGGACGCGGCATTGCCGTCGTATTCGCGTTCGCCGGCCACAAAGTCGTCGTTATCGACTTCAAGGAACGGGAGGCGTCGGCATTTGACGCACTGGCGGCCGAAGCCAGGGCTGAGATTCGCTCGACGCTGGAGATCCTCTCACGCATCGATCTGCTTCCGGCCGAGCTCGTGCCGACAATTGCCGAGCGCATTACGATCGTGCCTCGGCAGGAGGCGGGTGCAGCACTGCCGAGCTGCGATGTCATCTTCGAAGGAATGCCGGAAATTCTCGCGCTGAAGCAGGCGGCGCTAGTCGAGGCCTCGCGGTTGGCGGGCGAGCGCCCGATCATCGCTTCGACCACGTCGACAATATTGGTCGACGATCTCTCCGGATCGATCGAGCATCCCGGCCGTTTCCTCAATGCGCACTGGCTCAATCCTGCCTATCTCGTGCCGCTGATCGAATTGTCTCCCGGACGGCTCACCGCGCCGGAAGTTACGACGCGGATGAAGGCGCTGCTCGAAGACATCGGCAAGGTGCCGGTCGTCTGCGCGGCGCGGCCGGGCTTCATCGTGCCGCGAATCCAGTCGCTGGCGATGAACGAAGCGGCCCGCATGGTGGAGGAGGGCGTCGCCTCGGCGGAGGATATCGACAAGGCCGTCATCTACGGTTTCGGATTCCGCTTCGCGGTACTGGGCCTGCTTGAGTTCATCGACTGGGGCGGCGGCGATATCCTGCATCATGCCAGCCGTTATCTGGTCGAGGCGCTCGGCGACAGCCGTTACGCCGCACCTGACATCATCGCGACGAATATGCGCGATGGGCGGATCGGCATGAAGACCGGGCAGGGCTTCATGAACTATGAAGGCGTCGACTTGGCCGCCTACCGCGAGCAGCGCCTCGCGGCCTTTGCGTCGGCGTTGCGGGCCATGGGTTTGGCGCGCGAACCGGTCGCTTGATGCGCCGTCGCTTCAGTGACCGCCGAGATAGGCCGCGATCAGTTTTGGGTCGTGGATCAGCGTGTCCGCCGGGCCGGACTGGATGATCTCGCCGGTTTCCAGCACATAGCCGTAGTCCGCGGTCTCCAGCGCTGCGCGGGCGTTCTGCTCGACCAGGAGCACCGAGACGCCGAGGCTTCGCAGCGAGGCGATGGTGCGGAAGATTTCGCGGACGATCAGCGGCGCCAGCCCGAGGCTGGGTTCGTCGAGCACGAGCAGTTTCGGCTTCGCCATCAGCGCGCGGCCGAGCGCCAGCATCTGCCGCTCGCCGCCCGACAAGGTGCCGGCGGCCTGCTTGCTGCGCTCCTTCAGCCGCGGGAAGCGGTCGAACACGTCGTCGAGGCTTTTGCGCGTCGCGGAGCGGTCGCGCAGGCTGTAGGTGCCGAGCAGCAGATTGTCGGCCACCGACATGTCGGCAAACAGCTCGCGCTTTTCCGGCACGAGACAAAGGCCGCGCTCGACGCGGCCTTCGACGTCGATCTTCGCAAGATCGGCGCCCTGAAACACCATTCGCCCGGTGGACTTCAGTAGCCCGATCGCCGCCATCAGCAGGGTGGTTTTGCCGGCGCCGTTCGGGCCGATCACGGTCACGATCTGCCCTTGCTCGACGGACAGCGAGACGTTTCGCACCGCCTCTACCTTGCCGTAGGCGACCGACACATTCTCGATCGAGAACATCTGTGTCACGCGACACCTCCGAGATAGGCTTCCTGGACCCGGGCATCGCTGCGGATCGCCGCCGGTTCGCCTTCGCAGAGCTTTGAGCCGAAATCGAGTACGACGATGCGATCGACCAGCGACATGACGAATTCCATGTCGTGCTCGACCAAGAGGATGGTCAGGTGATCCGCGCGCAGCGACCGCAACAGCTCCGCAAGCTTCAGCTTCTCCTGGCGACGAAGGCCGGCGGCCGGCTCGTCGAGCACGAGCAGCGTCGGATCAGCGGCAAGCGCGCGGGCGATCTCGAGCACGCGCTGATTGCCGAGCGGCAGATTGCCGGCGAGCTCGAATGGTTTGTCGCCGAGCCCGACCCGTTCGAGCTGCTGCAGCGCTTCGTAGCGGGCGCTGGCCTCTTCCGCCTGGTTCAGGCGTAAGGCGCCGGCGAGCAGGCCGGTTTTGGTCCGCGAATAGGTGCCGAGCAGCACGTTGTCGAGCAGCGTCATGCGTGGGCGCAACTTGACGTGCTGGAAGGTGCGGGAGATGCCGGCGCGGGCGATGTGGAATTGCTGGTCGTGGGTGATCGAACGGCCTGCGAACGCGATCTCGCCGCTATTCGCGCGCAGCGCGCCGGTGAGCAGGTTGAACATCGTGGTCTTGCCGGCGCCATTAGGCCCGATCAGCCCGAGGATCTCGCCGGATTTCACTTCGAAGCTCACATTGTTGACGGCGACGAGACCGCCAAATCGGCGCTGCGCTTCGCGCACTTTAAGAAGGAGCGTGCCCGGCGCCGGTTTGTCACGGAGCGGCAACGGATCAGCCACCTGCGGGCGGGACTGCTTGAGGTCAGGCAGAAAGCCTGCGAGGAACGGGACGATGCCCTGCCGGGCACGTTGCAGGAACAGGATGAACAGCGCCGAGAAAGCCACGATCTCGAGCTGGCCGGAGGCGCCCTTGGCGATCAGCGGCAGATAGTCCTGCACGGTGTTCTTCAGCAGCGTGACGATCGCGGCGCCAACCACGCCGCCCAGAATGCTGCCGGCGCCGCCGACCATCGCCATCATCAGATATTCGATACCCATGCCGGCTTCGAACGGTCCGGGGCTGACGAAACGGCCGAGATGGGCGTAGAGCCATCCAGACAGCGAGCCAAGGAACGCAGCGATGACGAATGTCACAAGCTTGATCTGGAAGGCGCTGATCCCGAGGCTTTCGACCAGCGTATTGCCGCCGCGGAGCGCGCGCATCGCGCGGCCGATGCGGGAGTCGAGCAGGTTGTAGCAGACGAAAAGGACCGCCACGACGATCGCCCAGATCAGGAAATAGATCTGCCGGCTCTCGACGAGGGCGACCGGGCCGATCGAGATCGGCGGAATGCCCGAAATGCCGTTGTGTTGGCCGAGGCCATCGATGTTGCCGAACAGGAATGCGATTGCCAATCCCCAGGCGACCGTGCTCAGCGACAGGAAGTGGCCGCCCAGGCGCAGCGTCACGAAGCCCAGGATCGCCGCGATGCTGCAAGTAAGAACGACGGCCAGCACCAGTCCGAGCCATGGCGAATAGCCGTTCACCGCTGTGACCCAGGCGGTTGAGTAAGCTGCGACGCCGACAAAGGCGGCCTGGCCGAACGACACAATGCCGCCAACGCCGGTCAGCAGCGCCAGTCCGATTGCCGCAAGCGCGTAGATGCCGATGTAGTTCAGCAGGGTGATGCTGAACGGATTGAGCACGAAGGGCGCCGCCACGAGGCAGGCGATCGCCGCGGCAATGATGAGACGGATCTGCTGCAGTGTCATTCCTCGACTTCCTCTTCGGAATGCTGCGAGGCGAGCGAGCGCCAGAGCAGGATGGGGATCAGCAGCGAGAAGACGATGACGTCCTTTAACGTACTGCTCTGGAATGAGGCGAAACTCTCGATAATGCCGACGCCAAATGCGCCGAGCGCCGCGCCTGGATAACTGGCCATGCCGCCGACGATGGCGCCGACAAAGGCTTTCAGGCCGAGCAGGAAGCCGGAATCGTAGAAGATGGTGTTCACCGGCGCGATCAGGATGCCGGAGACGCCGGCCATCAATGATCCCAGCAAATAGGCGATGGTTCCGGCACGCGCAGGCCTGATACCCATCAGTCGGGCGCCGGTCCGGTTCAGGGCGGTGGCGCGCAGCGCCTTGCCGATCAGCGTGAAGTCGAAGAACAGAAACAGCAGGCCGCTGAACACTAGCGCGGCAGTGAGGATCAGCACCGTCTGTCCGGAAACGTGCACGCCGGCGATCTCGATCGCCATCGACGTCAGCGGCTCGGTCCTGACGCCTTCGGGGCCGAAGAACAGCAGGCCAAGTCCGACCAGCGCGAAATGCAGTGCGACCGAGACCGTCAGCAGCAACAGAACCGAGGCGTCCGCGATCGGGCGAAACACGATCCGGTCCAGGAGCGGCGAGATCGGCATGATCAAAAGCAGCGCCAGCACGATCCGGACCGGCATCGGGGGATTGAAGCGCATCGTCAGCCAGACGATGCCGACGACGATCAGCGGCAACACGAGATAGCCGAGCACGGCCTTCGGCACGGAGCGAAGCTCGCCGGCACGCGCCAGCGAGACGACCTCCATGACGCAGGCCATGCACGCCAGCACGACAACCAGGCCGACCGTGCCGGGAAGCTGCTTGGCATCGAGCGCCGCCAGCGTCAGTGCCGTGAAGGCGGCAATGTCGCCGAACGGAATGAAAATCACCCGCGTCACGGTGAAGATCAGCACGGTGCCGATCGCAACCAGGGCGTAGACCGCCCCGGTCGCAATTCCATCGATCGCAAGGATCGCTGCGATGTCTGCCGTCATGCCGTCGGCCGTCCTTCCGTGTTACCCGCAGGCACCGCTCAGGGTTGATAGGTCCAGGCGCCGTTGTTGAGGCGGACGATGACCAGGGCGCGCTCGTCCACGCCGTGATAGGCGCCGGGCTTGAAGTTGTAGACCGCGTGCACGCCTGAGAGCTCCTTGGTGTTGAGGATCTCGTCGCGCAGAGCTTTTCGGAATTCGACGGTGCCGGGTTTCGCGGTCTTCAGCGCACGCTCGGCGGCAGAGGTGAAGATCCTCCAGCCGTCGAAAGAATAGGCCGAGAAGCCGTCCGTGGTCGGGACATTGTTGGCCTTCAGGAAGGCAGCGCGGAACTCGAGCGCGAGCTTCTTGGCGAAATGGTCGTCGGGAAGCTGCTCGGCCACAATGACCGGGCCTGCCGAGACCTGAATGCCTTCAGCAGCCTTGCCGCCGACGCGCACGAAATCGGGATTGACCAGCGCGACCGTGCCGTAGGTCTTGCCCTTGAAGCCGCGTTCGCCGAGCGCAAGCAGCGGCAGCGCGCCCTGCGTGCCCGACCCGCCGATCAGCACGGCATCCGGACGCACGGCGAGAACTTTAAGGATCTGGCCCGTAACCGACGTATCGACGCGCGCATAGCGTTCGTTGGTCAGCACCTTGATGCCGTCCTCGGTTTCCACCGCCTTGGCGCCGTTGTAGACGAGATCGCCCCAGGCATCAGAGAAACCGATATAGCCGATGTTCTTCATCGCATCGCGCTTCATGCGGTCGGCGACGACCTTGACCAGCAGCGAGGCGGGCTGCGGAACGGAAATGCCCCATTGGTCGGCCGGATTCGGCTGACCGATCACCGGGGAGACCGCGATCATCGGCACCTTCAATTCGGTCGCGACCGCCAGCATCGCAATGGTCGAGGGGGCGGTGGCGGTGCCGATCAGGAGGTCGACCTTCTCTTCCTCGATGAGCTTGCGCGCATTGCGGGTTGCGGCGGAGGGATCGGAGCCGTCGTCGAGCTGGATCAGCTTGATCTTCTCGCCGTTGACCTCGTTCTTGTATTCCATCGCCGCCTGGATGCCGCGGCCATACGGGATGCCGATCGAGGAGCCGGGTCCACTAAGCGACGTCACGAATCCGATCGTGATATCGGCCTGTGCGGTCGAGGCCGCGACCAGGCCGCCGATGAGTGCAGTCAAACTCAACATCTTGCGCATTGCATTCCCCTTGGTTGAAATCAGCCGCGACCTGAGCGAGATGTCAGCATGGATCGAGGTCGGACCAGCACGATCGATGCCGCGATTGTCGCCGAAAGCAAGCGTGGGCCTGGTGCCTGCATCCGGATGGAGCTACGAAATGAGCGCTACAAGAACTGGTTCCAGCGTCGAGCGTCGCTTTGTTACGACATCTCTTGGGCGCATCCATGTCGCCACGGCGGGAACTGGCTTTCCCATCCTCATGCTGCATCAGACGCCGCGCTCGTGGGACGAATACCGCGATGTGCTGCCGCTGCTCGGCCGCGATTTCCGTGCGATCGCGATGGACACGCTCGGCTTCGGAGATTCCGATCGGCCTGCCGGCAAACCTTCCATCGAATTGTGGGCACAGGGGGCGTTCGCGCTGCTCGATGCGCTGGAAGTGCCGCGCGCTGCCATCGTCGGCCATCACACCGGTGCGGCGATCGCGGTGGAAATGGCCGCGTCGGGGTCTGCGCGCGTCAGCGCGCTGGTGCTCTCGGCCTGTCCTTTCGTCGATGCGGCGCGCCGGGCCAAACATCACGCCATGCGGGTGATCGATGACGTCGAGACACGCACCGACGGCTCCCATCTCACCGAGCTCTGGGCGCGCCGGCAGCCGTTCTATCCCGCTGATGATACCGATCTGCTGCGGCGCTTCATGATTGACGCCCTGCGGGCCGGCGAGATGGCGGCGGAAGGCCACCGGGTGGTGAATCGCTATCGAATGGAGGACCGTCTGGGAAGCATCCAGTGTCCCACGCTGGTCATTGCTCCGACAGGCGATCCGCACGCTCATCTGGTGGCTCCAAAGGTCGCTGGAGCTATCGAGGGCAGTATCTTGCGCGAGCTCTCAGGAGGCATGGTGCCGCTTCCCGATCAGTTGCCGGAAGCTTTTGCTGGAATAGTCCGCGACTTCGTCGCCGCCAATGCAGCCAAGACATGAAACGGCGCGACCGACCGCGGCGAATGCGAACCCGCCCGTAACATTCGCTGTCCCGAGGTCGATGATCTCAGCCACGATTGAAGAGCCTTTATCAACGCAACCATCAACGCGACGTGCGTCTGCACGGCGCCCACTCCCTGTCAATTGTTTAAAGCCTAAAGTATTTCTCGGCCACAGGTCAATACGCCAGATTCGCGCCCCGCGGAAAAAATTTGCGGCACTGCGAGTGCCCGCGAAAGCTGAATTCGCTTGTGCAAAAGGGTGAGGCGCTATCTGCCTGTCCTTTCGGCAAACCGATCCTGTCGTGCGCAGCGTGCGCCCGTGCGCGGTTCAATTGACGCCAAAATTATTTTGTGGTTGAAATATTTCGGTCGAAGGGATGGCGTCGCTCTCCAACGCGCCTCCGCAACGACAGGCTCGTGCGTGTCGTTACCCTCGCGACCGCGAGGGGGCGAGCCCTGCACGCTCCGCCTGTGAATGGGATATCCGCTGTGCGCATCTTCTGGCAGAGCTTCGTCGACCAGGCTACGAGCGCGCCCTACATGACGCGGCTGGCGGCCTATCTGAACGAGATCGCGGCGCCCGGCACCAGCGTCCATGTCGAAGGCATCACGCCTGCCGATCGCGACTTCGGCCGGCTCAGCGAATTCCGCTGTGCGATCCAGGCAGTCGACAACGGCCTCGCGGCGCAGGGGGACGGCTTCGATGCCTATGTCATGGGTCACTTCCAGGATCCCGGTTTGTATGAACTGCGCTCGGCGCTGACGATTCCAGTCATCGGCGCCGGCGAGGCTACGCTGCTGGCGGCCTCGCAGCTTGGCCGCCGCCTCGGCCTTGTCACGCTCGATAGCGCTTTCGAGGTCTGGCATTACGAGCAGGCCGATCGTTACGGACTTTCCGGCCGCGTGTCGCAGGTCGTCGGAATGGGCTGCCGGCCGGAGGATTTCAGCGCAACATTCGCGGGCGATGCCGCGGCGAAGGCGCGCATGCTGAGCGACTTTGCGTCCTGCGCGCAGCCGCTGGTCGATCGCGGAGCCGATGTCGTCATCCCGGCCGGCGTGTTGCCTGGTCTCCTGATTGCGAGCGAGCATGGGTTCAAGATCGGTCATGCGCCGGTGGTCAACTGCGCGGCGGTCGCGCTGAAGAGCGCCGAGATGTGGGTGCAGTTGCAGCGCCTCAACGGCACCGAGCCGAGCCGCGGGCCGAGCTTCGCGCTGGCCAATGACCGCGCCCGCCAGGATTTCCGCGCGCTTGTAGCGCGCACGCACAAGCCAAACAGCTCTTGAGGACACGACATGCTGCAGCCAGACAAGATTCTGTATGAAGCCGAGGTCACGGCAACCGGCGGACGCGACGGCAAGGCCGCGAGCGATGACGGGTTGTTGTCGGTGTCACTGTCGCTGCCGAAATCGTTGGGTGGTCCGGGCGGGCCCGGAACCAATCCGGAGCAGCTTTTCGCCGCTGGCTATGCCGCATGCTTCCTCGGCGCGGTAAAGCTGGTCGCGCGTACCCGCAAGATCACGCCGTCGGCGGAACCGACCGTCAGCGCCAAGGTCGGCATGGGCCCGGTCGAGGTCGGCTATGCGTTGACGGTCGAGCTTAAGGTGCAACTCCCCGGGCTGGAGAAAGCCGTCGCCGAGGAAGTCGTGGCCGGCGCGCATGAGCGCTGCCCTTATTCCAACGCGACGCGCGGCAATATCGACGTCAAATTGACCGTGCTCTGAACGGCTCACAGGAACCGGCGGTCCGATGCAGAACTCCATCCGCACACCTTACGACCGGGTCGTGATGGCAGTTCCGGTGACGATTCCTTACGTGCGTTACTCGATCGAGAGCGCGCAGTGGTGGATCGGCCGCGCACTGAAGGCGCTGGTGGATGGTGCCGGGATCACGCCGCGCGACATCGACGGGTTCTGTGTCTCGAGTTTCACGGCGGGGCTCGATAGCGGGATTGGTCTCACCCAGCATTTCGGCCTCTGCGTGCGATGGGTCGACACCATTCCGCTCGGCGGCGCCAGCGCGATTGCCGCGCTCCGCCGTGCCGCGCGGGCGGTGCAGGCGAACGACGCCCGCATCGTGGCCTGCGTCGCCGGTGACACCAACCACGTCGATTCCTTCCGCTACACGCTGGAGAATTTTTCGCGCTTCAACCAGGATGCCGTCTATCCCTATGGCGCCGGCGGGGCCAATGCGAGCTTTGCGCTGATCGCGCGCAACTACATGCGGACGTTCGGGGCAAAGCGCGAGGACTTCGGCAGGATCGCGGTTGCCCAGCGCAGCAATGCGCTTCGCAATCCCCATGCCCTGATGAAGGCGCCGCTGACCATCGAGCAATACATGTCGGCGCGGCCGATTGCCGACCCGATCCATTTGTTCGACTGCGTGATGCCGTGTGCCGGTGCGGAGGCTTTCCTCGTCATGAGCGAGGACGTCGCTGCATCGCTGAACCTGCCCGCCGTCAAAATCCTCGCCACCATCGAGCGCCACAACGCGTTCGGCGACGATCCCGTTCAGGTGCGCGGCGGCTGGGCGATGGACGTCGACGAGCTCTATGCGATGGCCGGGGTCAAGCCTGACGATCTCGATTTCGTCCAGACCTACGACGATTACCCTGTCATTTCGATGATGCAGTTCGAGGATCTCGGCTTCTGCAAGAAGGGCGAGGGGCCGGATTTCGTGCGGCAGCATGATCTGACGATCGACGGCAGTTTCCCGCACAACACTTCCGGTGGCCAGCTCTCGGTCGGGCAGGCCGGCGCAGGCGGCGCCTATCTCGGGGTGGTCGAGGCGATGCGACAGGTGCTCGGGCAGGCCGGTCCGACGCAGGTGAGGGATGCCCGCATCGGGTTGGCATCGGGCTTCGGAATGATCAATTATGATCGCGGCCTCGCTTCGGGCGCGGCGATCCTCGCGGGAGCGGGCTCATGATCGAACCGATCGCAAAGCCGCGCCGGAAGAATCCGCTATTGCGGACGCGGCTGCCGACGTCGCCGCCGCGCGCGCGCAGCCGGGCGTCGCACGGCTTTACACGGGCCGCTGCCGAGGGGCGCTTCATGCTGCAGCGCTGCGGCGCCTGCGAAACGTTCTGCTATCCGGCGCGCGATGCGTGCCCCAAGTGCCTTTCTGCCGATCTTGTCTTCGCGGATGCGCCGCGGCGCGGCACGCTTTTGTCCGAAACCACGCTGCATATCCCGGCCGACGTGCATTTCCGCGAGCGAGCGCCATGGCGCGTCGGCCTGGTCGCGATGGAATGCGGGCCGACCCTCGTGACGCATTTGCATGCCGATTGCGAAGAGGGCAAGCCGGTCGTGATGTCGTTTCAACTGGACAAGAGCGGGCAGGCCGTGGCCTTCGCCCATCCCGAACGGGAGACATCCAACATGACGGATGACAGGCAGTGGCGTGAGATGACGGCCGATCCGAAATTCCGGCGCGTTCTGGTGACGAATGGGCGGAGCATCGTCGGCCAGGAAGTGGTGGCAGCGTTGAAGGCAGCCGGCGCCTCGATTGTGTTTGTCGGCGTCGCTGAACCGTGGAAGCCGTTCCGCGGCGAGGATGCGTTGCGGACGCTGGAGGGCGTCGAAATCGTGCCGCTCGATATCGGCGACGAGAAGTCGGTTGCCGATCTGGCGGCCGATATCGGCGGCAAGGTCGACATCCTCGTCAATACCACCGAGCATGTCCGTTCCGGCGGGCTGCTCGATCGTCAAGGCACCAGCGTCGTGCGCGACGAGATCGACCAGAGCTATCTCGGTTTCGTGCATCTGGCGCAGGCGTTCGGGCCGGCGATGCGGATGCGGGGCTCCGATGGCGTCAACAGCGCCGCAGCGTGGGTCAACATCCTGTCGGTCTATGCGCTGGCGAACTGGCCAATATTCGGTGCGTATTCTGCCTCGCAGGCGGCTTCGCTCTCGCTGTCGCACTCCTTGCGCGCGGAGCTTCGGCCCGGTGGCGTCAAGGTGGTGAACGTGTTCACGGGCCCGCTCGATATCGAATGGTTCCAGACCGTGCCACCACCGAAGGTCGCGCCGCGCGTGGTCGCGAGCGCGATTGTCTCGGCGCTCAAGCGCGGCCTTGAAGACGTGTTCGTAGGCGACGTCGCCGCGGACATTCGCCAGCGTCTTGCGGCCAATCCCAAGGCGGTCGAGCGTGAACTTGGGGCGTAAGTGGGTTTGCTGAAAGCGGGAGAAGCGCAATGGACAGCAACAGTCTCATGCAGTTTGCCGGCGCGGTTGCATCCGGCGCGGTGCGCGTCGTCGATCTGACCTTCACGCTCAGTCCCGATTTTCCGGTCATCGTGCTGCCGCCCGAGTTCGGTCAGGCTGCGCCGGTCCGCATCCAGCAGATTTCGCGTTACGACGCCGGCGGTCCTGCCTGGTACTGGAACAACCTCACCTTCGGCGAACACACCGGCACGCATTTCGACGCACCGATCCACTGGTTCACGGGCAAGGATCTGCCGAACAATGCGGTCGACACGTTGCCGGTGCGCGACATGATCGCGCCGGCCTGCGTGATCGATTGTTCGGCAGAGGCCGCAAAGGATGCGGATTTCCTTTTGACGATTCCGGTCGTCGAGGCCTGGGAAAAACGCCACGGACGGATTCCTGAGCGCCATTGGGTGCTGCTGCGCACCGACTGGTCGAAGAAGGGCTGGCGCGACTATGCCAATCTGAAGGACGACGGCGCGCATACGCCGGGACCGGATGCTGCCGTGATGCGCTGGCTGGTCGAGGAGCGTGGCGTCATCGGCTTCGGCACCGAAACGATCGGGACCGATGCCGGCCAGGCCGGTCATCTCGATCCGCCCTATCCGGCGCACCATTTCCTGCACGGTGGCGGGCGCTACGGCCTGCAATGCCTGTGCAATCTCGATCAGCTTCCGCCGACTGGTGCCGTGATCGTTGCCGCGCCGCTAAAAATCCAGAACGGCTCCGGCAGTCCGCTGCGGGTCCTTGCGCTGGTGCCCGGGCAGGGTTGAGCCCTTTCATCGACATCGAGTGACATCATGAAAAAGAAAACTATCCTGTTGATCGGTGCCGCGTTCCTGCTCGGCGCCTCTGCGCCGGCGCATGCCGAAATTCTCGTCGGCTTCGTCACCGGCCTGAGCGGGCCGGTGTCCTCGATCGGCGTGCCGAATGCCAAGGGGCTCGCCGCAGGCCAAACGTATATCGGCGAGATAGATGGCGAGAAAGTTCGCGTCATCCAGCTCGACGACGGCTCGGATCCGGCTGCGTCGACGCGCAATGCGCGCAAGCTGGTCGAGCAGGAAAAGGTCGACTTTCTGATCGGTACGTCAGGCGCGCCGCAGACGCTGGCGATGGCGACCGCAGCGATCGAGATGAAGGTGCCGATGGTGGCGGTCTCGCCGATCGCGCCGGTACCGGCCGGGGAGGGTGGGCCGTGGGTGGTGCAAACACCGCAGCCGACACCGCTGCTCGTCCAGGGCATCGTCGATCACATGAAGAGCCGCAACGTGAAGACCGTGGCCTTCATCGGCTTCTCCGACGCTTTCGGCGACCTGATGTACAACTCGCTGCTGCAAAGCGCCGAGAAGGCCGGGATCAAGGTGATCGCCAACGAGCGCTATGCGCGTTCCGACAATTCGGTCACGGCGCAGGTGCTGCGTGCGGTTTCGCTGCGTCCCGATGCGATCATGCTGGGCGGCACCGGAACGCCCGGCGCGCTGCCGGTGATTGCGCTGGCGGAGCGCGGTTACAAGGGGCCGCTCTACGGCAATCACGGCATGATCAGCGCCGACTTTCTGCGGCTTGCCGGCAAATCGGCGGAGGGAATCATCTGTCCGACCGGACCTGTGACCGCAGGCGAGCAACTCCCCGAGAGCAATCCGATCCGCAAGGTCGTTCTCGCATTTCGTGCGGCCTATGAGAAGGCCAATGGCGACGCGCCGGCCGATGCGTTCTCGCCCTATGCCTTCGATGGCTGGCTGGTGTTCATGGACGCCGCCAAGCGCGCCAAGGCATCAGGCGCGAAGCCCGGCACGCCGGCGTTCCGCAACGCGCTGCGCGAGGCGCTGTTCACGACCAAGGATGTGGTCGGTGCGCACGGCATCTACAGCTACACGCCGGCCGACCGGCACGGCGTCGACGACCGCGCGCGGATCCTGGTCCAGATTGAAAACGGCAAATACAAGCTGCTGCCGTAGAGCGCGATGACTTCTCTTCGATTCGTCATCTCGCTCTACGTTTATCGTTTGAGCATGATCTTTTCGGAAAACCGGTTCCCACTTTTCCGGATCATGCTCTGACGGCAGCAGTCGTGGCTCAGGCGTGGCGCAGCTTCGCCTTGAGCGCGCGCATGTCGATCGCTCGATTGGCGCTGACGGCTTCGGCCGCGAGCGTCTTGATCTCGCCCCGGGCGAGTTTCCGCGTCGAGGATAGCGGCAATTCATCGATGATGGCGATGTAGCCGGGCACCTTGTGATAGGCGAGGCGTTCGGCGCAAGTCTTGACGATCGAGGCTGCAAGCTCCGCGGCATCGTCGACTTCAGCGTTCGGCACGATGAACGCGAACACCTCTTCGCCGCGGATGTCGTCGGGAACCGGCGTCACCGCGCAGCCGCCAATGCGCGTGTCCATATGGAGCGCGCTTTCGACCTCGAGCACCCCGATGTTCTCGCCGCTGCGCCGCACGATGGTCTTCTTGCGATCGAGGAAGTACATCAGGCCGTCTTTTTCGGCGAATACCAGATCGCCGGTGTGGAACCAGCCGCCCTGCCAAGCCGCTTCCGTGGCTTCCTCGTCCTTCAGGTAACCACTGAAGAATCCGGCCCGGCCGTCATCGCCTTTGGCGCGGACCAGCAATTCGCCGGGTTTGCCGAGCGCGACATCGGCGCCCTGATCGTCGACGAGGCGATACTCCATGCCTTCGGACGGCCGGCCGACGCAGCGCGCGCCGAAGCCTGCCGGCTCGCGCGAAGTGGTGGTGGCCGCCGCCCCGCCGGTCTCGGTCATCGCCCAGGCCTCGACGATCGGGATGCGATAGCGCTCCTCGAAGGTCGCGCGATGGCGGACATCGACGCCGGGCGCGAACGCGAAGCGCACGCGATGCTGCCGTTCGACCTCGGTCACCGGCAGTTGCAGCAGGATGGCGGGAATGACGCCGAGACAATGCACGACGGTGGCGCCGCTGTCGGCCACGCACTGCCACCAGCGGTTGGCGTGAAAGCGGTCAAGCGGCACTACGGCGCCACCGAGCACCATCATGCCGACCGCGCTGCAGCCGAGCGCGTTCATGTGAAACATCGGCAGCGGCGTCAGGTTGATCTCGCGGTCCGGCTGCAGTTCGGCCACGCCGCCCTGCCCGAGGTACCAGTCCGCGACCTGCAGGAAATAGCGGTTCGACAGCATGCAGCCCTTCGGCTTGCCGGTGCTGCCTGAAGTGAACAGCAGTGCGCATTCGCCGTTGAATTCGGGGCTTTGGGCGCTGACGTCGGTCTGGCACGGTGGAATGCGGCTATCGGTATCGATCAGGCGGGCGCGCCCGAGCGCCGCGTTTTTCGTCACATGGATACGGTCAGGTGTTGCAACCAGCAGGTCGGCCTGCGACAGCTCAAGCTGGAACGACAATTCGTCGGGCCGGACGTCGGGGTTGATCGGAACGATCGAAACCCCGAGCGCATTGAGCGCGAGCCAGTGCAGGAAAAAGACCGGGCGGTTTTCCAGCAGCAAGGCAACCCGCGCCCCGCGTCCATAGCCGGCGGCCGCGTATTCGGAGCGAAGCCGGTCGACCTCGGTCTTGAACGCGCCATATTCGATCCTGAATCCTTCCGGTGCGTAGGGCAATTGCGCACTCGCAGGCGCCAGCAGGAATGGCGCGTCCGGCCGTCTCATGGCGGAGGCCGCGAAGGCGTCGGATGGCGATCGATAGGGAGTGTCGAGGCTCATTGCGGACGTCGCTCCTGTTCCTGCCGCCGCACGGGTGGTGGCCGGAAGTCCGCACGCAGCCCCTTGCTGCGGCGGTCTTCGTCGAATACTTTAAGCCTAAACTATCTTGCTGGCCAAGTGCGATCTATCGCAGACCAGCCCGGCGAAGCCCGAAGATTGGCCTTGGAAGCTGCCTTGGAGGTGCGAATGCAGGTGGGTAATGGCAGCACGGCCGGTCAGCGGCGGGGTGGATCGATCTGGCCTCAGGCGGCCGAGCGTTTTGCGCCGCAGGACCGGATTCTCTCGACCATTTTGACGCGGCAGGCCGCGCAATACCGCGATCGCACACTGTTCGTCTTTGGCGAAACACGGTGGAGCTATACCGAAACGGCGTCGATCGCCGCTGCATCGGCTGGCCGCCTGATAAGGGCCGGAATTCGCGCAGGCGACCGCGTCGCGCTGATGTGCTCGAACCGGCCGGAGTTCCTGGAAGTCTATCTCGGCTGCGCCTGGATGGGCGCCGTGACGGTGCCGATCAATACCGCGCTGCGCGGCATCCAGCTCAGTCACATCCTGCGCAACGCCACGCCGAAGCTGCTGGTGCTTGAGTCGTGCTTTATGCCGGCGATCGAAACCCTGGAAAGCGACGTCGCGCCGCCGGACCTTGTCTGGACGATCGGCGAAGCCGCCGCGTCTCCGGCCTCGCCATTGCCTGCGCTCGGCGAGGCGGCTCCGCCCGCGCCGGTGCGGCCTGACGATACGGTCGCGATCCTCTATACGTCGGGCACCACGGGGCCTTCCAAGGGGATCTGCTGCCCGCAGGCCCAGATGTTCTGGTGGGGCGTCTATTCGGCGCGCGCGCTCGGCATCGTCGAAGGCGATGTGCTGTTCACGACGCTGCCGCTGTTTCACACCAATGCGCTGAACGCCTTCTATCAGGCGCTCCTGAACGGCTGCACCTATGTGCTCGAGCCGAAATTCTCCGCCTCCGGTTTCTGGGCGGCGGCGCGGCGGCATCAGGCGACCGTCGGCTATCTCCTCGGCGCGATGGCCGTGATGCTGCTGGCGCAGCCCCCATCAGCGAACGACACCGCGCATTTCGTGCGCGTAGCGCTCGGTGGCGGCGTTCCCGGCCAGTTTCATGGTCCGTTTCTCGAACGCTTCGGCGTGCCGCTGCTCGACGGCTACGGCTCGACCGAGACGAATTTCGTATTCACGGGCACGATCCCGTCCGATCGCCCCGGCACCATGGGCTATCTCGTTGATGGCGTTGAGGCCTGCATCGCCGGTCCCGACGACGAGCCTCTCCCAGACGGCGAGGCCGGCGAACTGCTGCTGCGCGCGCACGAACCGCTCGTGTTCGCGACGGGGTATTTCGAAATGCCGGACAAGACGGCAGAAGCCTGGCGAAATCGGTGGTTTCACACCGGCGACCGTGTCGTGCGCGATGCGGACGGCCACTACCGTTTCGTCGACCGGATGAAGGATTCGATCCGCCGCCGCGGCGAGAACGTTTCGTCCTGGGAGGTGGAGCTGGTGCTGCTGAAGCATCCGGCGATCGCGGCCTGCGCGATCTATCCGCTGCCGTCCGAACTCGGCGAAGACGAGGTTGCGGCGGCCGTCCAACTCGAATCCGGCCATGCACTTGAGCCGATTGATATCGTCAGGCATTGCGAAGGCAAGATGGCCTATTTTGCGGTTCCGCGGTTTGTCCGGATCGTCACCGAGATGCCGCTGACCGAGAACGGCAAGATACGGAAGGTCGCGCTCCGTGAGGCCGGCAGGACACCCGACACCTGGGACCGCGATGCCGCCGGCTACAAGCCGCGCCGCTAGAGTCCCGTTCCGATGGAATCGGAACGGGTCTCTAGATTTTTGATTTGACGCGTTTTCTTGACGCGAACCGGTGTCCGCTTCGCTGGAAAACGCTTTCGAATCAGGCGCGGGATTGTTCCGTTGCGCGCTTCACGGCGTTCTTCAGGTCGTCGAGCTCCCTGACCAATCCGTCGAGCCGCGCTTTCGGAAATTCGGCAAGCAGTGAAGCCAGCCACAGGCTGTGTTTCTTTGCCATCCGTCTGAACGCTCTCCTGCCTTCGGCCGTCATGCAGACGATCTGCACGCGGCGGTCGAGCGGCGAGGGCGACCGCGTGATAAGGCCGTCTTCGACCAGGCGATCCACGATCGGCGTCAGATTTCCGGCCGTGACCATCAACCGCTTCGGCAGTTCACCCAGCACGAGCCCGACCGGTTCACGATCGAGCTGCGCCAGCACGTCAAAGCGCGGCATCGTGAAGTCGAACTCTTCGCGGAACTGGCGCCGTAGCTCCGCGCCGATCAACGACGTGCAGGCCAGGAGGCGAAGCCATACCCTGACCTGGGTGCGATTGTCCGCGTCCTCGCCGGTGATGTTCTCTTCATCGATCAAGCGCGAGCTCCTTGCCGGCCATCAATCTATCTCCCGACGTTTCCGTTGTGCAGCCGTGCGGGCCGGCGTCAAAGGTTCCGGAGTGCAATTCCTTTAGGACCAAATCAACTGTCGACATGAGTGGGCCGAACGATACCGTCCTCGGCGTTGGCAGTCCGTATCGTCCGCGACCGTAACGGAGTATGCCATCACGGGGCAAGCGGCTCATCCTGTTCGCCCGCAGGAAATGGCCTGAATTCGGTGAGAATGCCGCCCTGCGCTCCAGCCTTGGAATCACCCATCGGGGGCGGGACACAGTGTACGAAGGCTTCAATACTCGACTTTACCAGCCGGCCCGGATATGGAAAAATACTTTATACCTAAACTAAATGAGCTCGGTGTATGGCCCGCTTTGAACCTCTGACGCTCTCCGAACTGCCTGATGGCATCTGGCGCACGCGCCTGCCAGTGCGCTTCGGCTCCTGCGATCCGGCCGGAATCGTCTACACGCCGGAATATCTCAACCTGTTCAATGGCGTGATCGAGGATTGGTACGGCGAGGCGCTGGGACTTCCCTATCATGAGCTGGTCGGAATACGGCGGACCGGGCTTGGCTATGCCCACGTCTCGGCGGATTTCGCCAAGCCCAGCAGGATGGGAGAGGTCCTCGACGTCGCGGTGATTGTGCGCGCGATCGGACGCACCTCGGTGAAGCTGACGGTTCACGCGTTCAAGGATGGTTCCGAGTGCGTACGCGCCACCTTCGTAACCGTGACGACGTCGCTGGTGGATCACAAATCGATTGCGTTGCCTGACGACGTGCGCCTCGCGCTGAAAAATTATCAGGCGAGTTGCGGTGGTGCGGCGAGCATTGCCTCGACAAACCTAAAGTATGGACCGAGCAGCAGCCTGCCGGCGTGACTGCCTTATAGCGTGACTGCCTTATGAAGTGGCGCGCGACGGCCTTGTGCGTATGGTAAGCTCTTTCTCGGAAGGAGCGCTCAATGCGCGTATTGGCAACGATTTTGACGATCGCCACGGCGTTGGTGGCCTTGCCCGCGCGCGCCCAGACCTATGATCCAAACTACCCAGTTTGCCTGCAAACCTACGCCATTGGCGGAGGCAGTATTGATTGCAGCTTTACTTCGCTGCCGCAATGCGCAGCGTCCGCATCGGGCCGCGCGGCGCAGTGCCTGAACAATCCATATTTCGCGCAGGGTGACAGGAAACTGCCTCGGCATCGTGGCGTTTACTAGAGGCGGCTGCATCGGCTTGCTTCGGAGGTGCCAATTTTGCCCACGCCATCGCTTCTACGTATAATCCGGCCAAACCACCCATTCCGTGAGGTCATGTGACTGCCCCCAATCCCGCTGCCGGCAAGCCGGTCGATCCCGCTTCCCTCGTCAACGTGCCGCAATTGGTAACGGCCTATTTCGCGTCGAAGCCGGATCCCTCCGATCCCACCCAGCGCGTTGCGTTTGGAACTTCGGGCCATCGCGGGACGTCGCTGAAGAACTCGTTCAATGAAAACCACATCCTGGCGACGACCCAGGCGATCTGCGATCATCGCCGCGAGACGGGGCTCACCGGTCCGATGTTCATCGGCATCGATACCCATGCGCTGGCGGAGCCGGCGCTCGCAAGCGCGGTGGAGGTGTTTGCCGCCAACGGCGTCGAGATCATGGTCGATGAGGGGGGCGGCTACACGCCGACGCCGGTGATCTCGCATGCGATCCTGAGCTACAACAAGGGCCGAACGAGCGGGCTTGCCGACGGCGTAGTTATCTCGCCGTCGCATAATCCGCCTGAAGATGGCGGGTATAAATACAACCCGCCGCATGGCGGTCCGGCCGATACCGACGTGACGGCCAAGGTCGAAAAGGCCGCCAACGCCTACATGGAGGCCGGCATGAAGGGCGTCGCGCGGATGCCGTATGCGCGCGCCCGCAACGCGCCCACGACGCATCTGCACGACTACATCCGTCCCTATGTTGCCGATCTCGGCAATGCCGTGGACATGGCGCTGATCAAATCATCCGGCGTGAAAATCGGGGTCGATCCATTGGGCGGCGCCGCCGTGCATTACTGGCAGCCGCTGATCGAGCACTACGGAATCAACGCGACGGTCGTGAACGACGCCGTCGACCCGACTTTCCGTTTCATGACCGCGGACTGGGACGGAAAAATCCGGATGGATTGTTCCTCGCCGTTCGCGATGGCGAGCCTGATCCAGATGCGCGACAGGTTCGACGTTGCCTTCGCCAACGATACCGACGCCGACCGGCACGGCATCGTCACGCGCACAGGCGGCCTGATGAACCCGAACCATTTTCTTGCGGCAGCGATCGCCTATCTGTTCGAGCATCGGCCGCAATGGGGCCGCGAGGCCGCGATCGGCAAGACCATCGTTTCCAGTTCGATCATCGACCGTGTTGCCAGGAAGCTCAATCGCAAGCTGGTCGAAACGCCGGTCGGTTTCAAATGGTTCGTCGAAGGCCTCGGCAGCGGCGCGTTCGGTTTCGCGGGCGAGGAAAGCGCCGGCGCATCGTTCCTCAAGCGCGACGGCTCGGTTTGGACGACCGACAAGGACGGCATCGTGATGGGGCTGCTTGCTGCCGAAATCCTCGGCCGCACCGGCCGCGACCCGAGCCAGTTGTTTGCCGGACTGACGGCCGAGCTCGGCGTTCCCTTTTACGAGCGGATCGATGTGCCGGCGACACCGAAGCAGAAGAGCGCGCTGAAGGCGCTCGGGCCGGAGCAGCTCGACATGCGCCAGCTTGCCGGTGAGCCGGTCAGCGCGATACGGACGCGCGCGCCCGGCAACGACCAATCCTTCGGCGGCATCAAGGTCGAGTCCGAAGCGGGATGGTTTGCCGCGCGGCCATCGGGGACCGAGGACGTCTACAAGATCTACGCCGAAAGCTTCCGGGACCAGAATCACTTGAAAACGATTCAGCAGGACGCGCAGCGCGCCATCGCGAAGGCTTTCTGAGTTTCGCGATGAGATGGTCCGGAGGTCGATAACGGGAAACGCCGAATTTTCGCCCAAGTGCATCAGTTCGGCACAATTTGCCCTCCAAGGGAACCAGAAACGAACTTTTTCGGTCGTGCGGATTGCGATCACGCTGAAATCACGAAGGCCCGAGCAGTGTTAGGCTCGGGAGTTAGCTGCCAGAAAGACCGTCCCGAACAGGCGGTCTGTCAGCTATCGCGAGGTACCGGGGGATGAAATGAGTGCTGAATCGGTCGTCTACTATCTAAATCGCGTGCCTGAGAGCGATCCGAATGACCAAACCGAATGGCTTGTAACGGCATTGGGCCAATATACCGGCGCGGAACTGCGCGAACTGCTCTATGTGGCGGAAGAACCTGGCTTCTTTGAACTAATGCGCGGGCTGTTTGCGCTCCCGGACGAGAGCCGTGCTGCCCTGCAGCATTTTCTCGAAACCGGTCACCCTCCCGCCATGAAGGCGGGGATCGACCCGAAGGGACGGTTGACGATCGAGCACGTCACTGACGAGCAGCGGGTGAAGCTGCTTCCTGGGATCGCGAATTAGCATCTGCATCTCCTTGAGGTTGTGCTAGGATCTCCCCAGCTTGAAACAGCCCGGGGGAGTCTGCCGATGGCGACGAGGAAGTCTGGCCCGCTCGATGCGATGGTGGGCGTCAGGATTCGGATGTTTCGGATCAACCGCGGCATGAGCCAAGCCCTGCTCGCCGAACGAATTGGCGTTACCTTTCAGCAACTGCAGAAATATGAACGGGGCGTCAACCGGGTCGGCGCCAGCCGGTTGTCGCAGATCGCTTCTGTGCTGGGCGTTTCGGTCGGCGAGTTGTTCGAATCTGTCGGGCCTGGATCTTCCGACTTGAATTCAGCGGCTCGCTTGCTCGCCGAGCCGGGTGCCTTGCGCGTTCTCAAGGCCTATGCGCGAACGACCAGCCTGCGTCTACGGCTTTGCATCGCGAAGCTGGTTGAAAGCATCGCCGATCGAGCGCCCGTGGCCAAGACCACGGTTGCGCAGCTGGGTACTGTCGATCACGATGAGCGGTGGAAGTTTCCTTCGCGGGGATAGTCCTCGTCAAGGAAAGACACGCGGCAATCTCATGCCGCTCCATTGGATTGGATCGTCCGATCGCCGAGTCAGCCGGTCGCGCGAATCGCAAGCCGCTCCCGCTCCGGCGGTCTGCTGCCGGGAATGAACTCGCCTATCCAGTCGCGGCGCGTCGCCTCGATATGCCAGGACATTGCCTCGGCCGAATAGGGGGCGGGATCAGGAATGTCCTTGCGAATCTCCTTGCCGTCGAGCCAGCCGCAACTATGCGAGTAGCGCGCGTTGCAGACGAGGTGGATATCGCCGTGGTCCTGTAGCAGGACGTACCCATCGGCCGGAAAGAACGTGCCGGCAAGTTCGATCGCACCGGGTAACTGACGTACCAACAGGAACGTACTGGTGGATTGCTTTTCCGATTCGGAGACCAGCACGCCGACGAGGCTGTGAATTGGCGCAATCGACTGTGGTGCAACCAGCGCGAGAGGCTCTGTGATCGGGCCGGCCGTCGCAATCGAAAGATACTCGCCCTCAGGTCCCCAACGGCAGGCGATCAGCCATTCGCGGCTACGGTCACGAATCAAGGTCGGCTTGGCATAGTCCGATCGTGCAATATCTGCTGCCATGGCTATGACTAAGGCTTTCGCGAGCATAAGTTCCTCCAGGGCGAAAGGCGGGGCTTGCCTTACGCCCTGAGTCTGCGCGTCAAGTCGTGAGGTCACCGTGAGCGGTACCGAAAATTCGATGCAAGAGTTGCTTGCACGCGCGGCAGCGTTGCTTCTTGGCAACGAATCGGACGCGGCTGGCGATCACGATGCCGAACTTGTGCTACGGGCGCTGGAATACGGCGTTAAATCCAGTGGCCAGATTGATTCGGAAACCGCGAATCGCTCCCATTTGCTTCTCGCTGCCTCGCGATTTTCGCGTGTGTTCGAATTGGTCGCGCCCGATGCGCCTGGCCTGATCAGCTTTGGTGCGCAATTCGATCCGGCGCTTGCCGATCCCTTGCATGACGGATGCCCCATGGTCGGCGTTTCCGGCGTCGGTCTGACGTTGCAGGAAGCATTCCAGGGCTGCATCGGCGAGGGTATAGAGTATCTCTCTCAATTGCAGGCCGGTACCGACCTGTTGCTCAAACCCGGCATCGACGATTGGGCTGGGAAACTCGGTCCGAAGGCGCTGGAATTGGTTGCCGTGCTTTCGGAACGAAGCATGCAACCGGAGCGGGTGCGTTCCTGGTGTCGCGCAACGCGCGTGACCGACGGCGGCGAAGTGTTGCTTCCGGCGGATATCTGTCTGCGGCGTCCGCCGGCACACCGCGACTTCGCGCCGCCATACCCCTTGAGCATCGGCTCAGCCGCGGGTCCGTCGCGGGATGCCGCAGCGCTGCGCGGCCTCCTTGAATTGATCGAACGCGATGCGGCCAGCCTGTGGTGGAGGGGCGGTCGCTTGCCGCGATCGATTCCGGTGCAGCATAAAGCCGACCTCGTGGCGAAAGAGTTGTTGCAGAGGCTTCGCCACGGCGCAGCAGCGCAGCGCCGGACATGGCTACTCGATATCACGACGGATATCGGCGTGCCCTGCGTCGCGGCGGTCTCCTGCCGGTCGGATGGTTCGGGTTTTGCCTTCGGCCTCGCGGCGCGGCCGGCGCTCGAGGCTGCGGTGCGCTCCGCGATTGTGGAAATGTGTCAGCTCGAACTGGCCGACGCCATCGTCGCAACCAAACGCCGCGAGCGTGGTGACGGCGCGCTCAATGCACAGGATCGTATCCACCTGCAGCGCGCAGCCATCGACACCGACCAGTGCAGATTGCTGCAGCCCGTCGCGGAGCACGCGGCCCATCTGCCGCTTCACGCAACTGAAGCGAGCGCCATATTTGAATTGATCGTACAGCGATTGGAAAGACTGGGAGTCGAGACGTTCTGTATCGAACTCACGCGCCAGCGCTTCGCCGTTCCGGTGGTCCGCGTGATCGCCCCGGGCCTGCAACTGGAGCCCTCCGAAATCGTCACGGCTAGGCTGCAGGATACGATGGCGCGAACCGGCGGCGGCGCAATCTATACCGGGGGTGTTGCTTTGATATAGACTGGCAGGAATTAACCAACCGGGTCCGGAAGCCGTTACATGCCGGCCAGTGCCAACGCCATGACATCAGACAACGCCGCGGCGGTGCCCGAAAGCGCGCCGCGTCTGTCGGTATCGCTGGTCGGTCGGTTCGGGGTCCGGTTCAACGGCCGTGCGATCGAACTGCGAACCCGCAAGGCCGGCGCCGTCCTGAGTTACCTCGCGCTATCGGAGGCGAAGCAGGAGAGCCGCGAGCGGCTGGTCGGCCTGCTCTGGAGCCGTTCGGACGAGGAAAAGGCGCGTGCTTCGCTGCGTCAGGTCGTGCGCGAACTGAGGTCCACGCTCGAGGAGGCCGGCTATGACGGTTTCGTCGCGGAGCGGCTGTTGATCGGTCTCGAGACCGGGCGAATCGAAGTCGACATCGAAAGCGTGATTCGACTCGCCGAAACCGGGCGCGTTCACCCGCTGCTGCTCGATACGCCGCAGCTCGATGGCCGGCTGCTCGAAGGGATGGACGATCTCGACCCCTCGTTCCGGGTCTGGGTGCTGGCCAAGCGACAGACCATCCATGAACGGCTGATGCGCAATCTCGACGAAGGCTTGACCTCCGCGAGCGTGCCCCCCGATGCCAAAAAGAGGATCGCGGCTGCGATCGTCAATCTCGATCCGACCCATGAATATGCCTGCCGCTATTTGATGCGGGCGCATGCGGAAGAAGGCGATACGGCCGGTGCGTTGCGCATCTACAAGGCGCTGTGGGATCTGCTGGACCGCGACTACGCGATGGAGCCGTCGTCGGCCACCGAAGAGCTCGTCGCCAATATCAAGCTCGGCATTCTGGAACGCGCGCCGGCCGATCGGGCGGCGTCGGCGGCGAATGACGAATTCGCCGTCAGAATGATCAGAGGGACCGCCGTTCAGCCGGCAGTTCCGATGTCATCAGCGGTCAATGCATCTGCCAAGACGCGCCTCGTGCTGCGCCCCTTTGCCATGCACGGTGTCGATGAGGATCACAGCCATCTGGTGCAGGGGTTCTCCCAGCATCTTGCCGCCTGTCTCGTACGTTTCCGCGAATGGAGCGTGGTCGACCGTCCGCCGGCCGCGATGGTGCTTCCCGCGCCGGACTCCGCGCCCCAATACTGCATCGAGACCACTGCCTATCAGGCAGGCGCCGAGATCAATATCGTGATGGTGCTGCGGGACGACACCACGGGAATCTATATCTGGAGCGAAAGCTTCCGCCTCGGCCTCGGCAACTGGTTTGAAACGCAGCAGCGCGTCATCCGCCGGATCGCGACTTCGTTGAACGTGCAGTTGTCGACGGAACGGCTGATGCGGCTCGCCGGCGAGCCGGACGTGTCGCTCGATCTGCACGACCGCTGGCTGCGCGGACAGAACCTCATGTCGAAATTCGACCCTGAAAGCTGGCGGCGGGCGGTCGCGATCTTCCGCGACGCGATCCGTGACAATCCGGGGTTCTCGCCCTGCTACAGCAGCCTCGTGCAGATCAACAACATCGAGCATCTGGTGCATCCCGGGGTCTTTCGCGATCTCGACAAGGCCAAGGCGACCCTCGAACTGGCGAAGACCGCCGTTCAACTGGACCCAGTCGATTCCAGGGCACATCTGTGCTGCGGCTGGTCCTATGTGATGGCGCTTCGCGAGACGGAGGCTGCGCCGCACATGACGCTCGCCTGCGAGCTCAATGACAACGATCCGTGGACGTTGCTGTCCAGCGCTCACTATGACGCCCTTTGCGGATCGATCGAGCAGGCTCGGCTGAGGGCCGATCAGGCGCTGACGGTCTCACCGGCGCCTTCCTATCTCGAATGGGCATATCATGGCACCATTCGCTTTCTGTGTGGCGACTATGAAGGAGCCCTCGAGGCCTGCGACCGTGCCAATAGCATCGTGCGGATCTTGCCGGCATGGAGGACCGCCACGTTGTTCTACCTCGGTGAGTTGGAAAGGGCGCGCGAAGAAGGTCAGCGCTTCGTGAACGGACTGCGCTCGTTCTGGGTAGGCACGTCCGTTCCGACCGACGAGGCGGTGGTTCGGTGGGTCATGCAAGCTCACCCGATCAGCGTGAGCGAGCGACGGGAAACCCTTCGTCGAGGTTTGCTCGGCGCAGGGCTTCCTGTCGGAGATATCGTCCAGCTCTGACTAGAGCGTGATGACTTTTCTTCGAATCGTCATCTCGCTCTTTTGTTTGATCCAAGCATGATCTTTTCGAAAAGCCGGTATCCACTTTTCCGGATCATACTCTAGGCGCAGAAGCTGATCGTGTAGTCGCCGATACGCTCGGCGTGCACCTTGAACTTCTCAGCTTCCGGAATTACCGGATCCATCCCGTTGAACAGCCGTTTGTAGAACGGCGGAAGCGGATAGGTTGCGCCCGGCTTGCTGAGCTTCTCTTCGGAGTCCGCGATCGCCACCGCAGGCGGCAGGCGCACGACGATCGTGTCCAGGTGCTGCTCGACGAACTGTACCTTCGTGTAGCGGTCCGGAACCGTCATGAACACCTGCGCCTTGGCGAGTTGCTCCTTGAATTCGTCGATGCTGGTCGGGATCGGATATTCGTTGTCGTCGTCGAGGTAGTTCTTGCCCGTCGACCAGGTCTTCACCAGATTGCCCCAGCGCTCATGATTGGTGACTTGCATTCTCTCGAGTGCCATCGTTCTTACTCCTCCGGGTTGAGTGAAGCGGAGAATCCCGCTTCACAAAAATGCGGGCACGGCCTGCCGCAGATCGGCAATCTCGGTGGTGAATTCCACCAGTCGAGCCATGTTTGAGATGTCTGGAATGTCCTGAAGTACGTTCGCCAGGTAAAATTCGCGGGAAATCAGATCCAGTTGGTCGGCGAGCGGGCCGCCGGCCGGCTGCGGGTCGCTCGCGAGCGCCCCGAATATCACCTCCGATACGATGATCGAACCGAGCAGCCCGAGCCGCAGGCCCTCCGTCTGCTGCATCGCCTCGAACAGGACGAAGAACGGCAGCGGCGGATCGTTCGAAAGCGTTTCGACGTCCTCGTCTGTCAGCGCGCCGTAGGTCTGTGACGAGACGAGCCATTCGCGAAGCTGATCGACGCGGTAGGCGCGGTCGGCAAGCAGGCGAGACATGGCGATCAAATGCGGTCGCCTGTCCCCGATCTCGGCAATCAATGCGTCTACCGACCACATGCCGGCGACGCCGGCGCCGAGCAGGTCGCGATAGAGCAGGCCGACCCGTGCCGTTTCGTCGAACGGCGGAAAGATCTGGTCATTGCCCAGCCCATCGCTGAGATGAGGCCCGATGCGGCGGCTGAAGTTCGGCGTCGACCCGTTGATCTCGAAGAAGCGCGACCATTGCACCATCCAGGTCTCGTCGAGAGGCATGTTGCCCGGATCGTTCGCCGAGGTCTTTTCGAGGGTATTGTTGAGATCGTGGAGCGACAGGTCGTTGATCTGGTATTCCGGTCGCACCATGGCATGACCGAAGCGAAACGCGCCGTGCGAAAACTCGAACGGAATTTCCCAATCTGCGGGCGCGAGGCGGCCGGCCGAAGCGAGCCGATCCATGAAGTGGGGGGAAGGCCCGCAGTAGCTTGCGTAGATCGCCGGATGAATCACCCGCTGCATCAGGTCGTTGCGGATGATGTTGTGATAGATGGCCGTCAATGCGCTGCGGGCGCACAGGAAGCGCTTGTAGGCTGCGCTGAACCGGCCGTTCGGCCCGGCAGTATCTTCGCGGCCGCGAATGATGTCGACGAGCCCGTTGTGCAACAGTGCGAGCAGCGCAGTGAGCTGCGACATGACGGCATGATCGTCGTTGCGCGGATCGGCGACCAGCGCCTCGGTGAGCGCAACGCGAACGCCCGCAATGCTGCGGTCGATCCCCGTCACGTTCTCGGCCGGTGTCCGCGCGATGTCGCGGAACGGGCAACCGCTCGCGGGCTCGTTCTCCTTCCAGCGCATTCGCCCGAGACGCAGCTTGGTGCGGCGGTCGTCGTTCGGCGCGTCGAGCGCATAGATGTGCGGCGATCCGACAGGGCCGCTGCCGTATAGCGTCTCCAGCCGAAGCGGCGTGCGGCGGGCGTTGGCTGTCCCGCGGCCGAGTCCTCCCGCGACTGAAAGCGGAATCGCCGAGTGAACCAGATCATGCGCGATGAACTGCAGCAGATAGGTGTAGCCGGAGGGAATGAAGGGATTCTCCCAGCGCTCCGCCGATCGAGCGTGATGTGGCGGCCATTTAATTGCGGCATCCATTCGCCGCGACAGGCGATGCATCAGTCCACGAAGCTTTACATGGTGTGCAGGCGAACAGAGCGGATCGACACCGAATGCGCGGAAGCGTTGTGAAGGCGCCGGTGTGCCGAGGAAGTGACGAAAGCCGGGAGTATTCGCCGCTGGATTAGAGGCGCACGTATTGAGCTCTGAAGTTCGGAGAGAGGATGCGTCAGCGACCTTCTGCACAACCATCAAACCTGTCTCGCGCTTGGTCAAGGCGACAAGATTGCGAAGAAAGTCGTGAAATTATCGTGAGTTAAATCGTTAGAACCTGTGAACAAGTGTGGACATCTTTTGGCCAGCGTGTTGTGGCCTGATGCCGCGTAACGGAGCGCCTGCCAGCAGTTTCCCGGCGGGTGATGCGGCGTATGATCCGGCACCTCGCGGCGCCGGCGGGCACAGGCGCATGCGCGAAGCCGGACGGCATCCTTGACGCGATATCTCGGCGCAATGCTCGCAGTGATTATTGCTGTTTGCGTGCCGCGCGAGTTTTTTCGTTCGAGCGCGCCGGGCAAGCTGCCGACAACTATTCAATCGAGCTGAGACCTGACGTCGAGAGTCTTGTGCTTCCCGGCGTCGAGGTAATCGACATCGAGGTGTGCTGCCGGCGATCGATGCCTGGCTGCGGGAGCGCAAATGACGGAGACACGCTCGGCGTTTTCGGAAGCGTTGCCTTGCCCGGCCGTTCCGGATAGCCATGGCGGAGAAAGTTTCCGCGCGAGGCACTCTCTCACCATGGCTGATTTCCACGGCGTCTTTCCCTATCTGGTCTCACCGGTCGATGTATCAGGCGAAATTCGCACCGATGTGCTGGGTCGGCTGTGCGATGATCTCATCAAGGCAGGCGTGCATGGGCTGACGCCGCTCGGGTCGACCGGCGAGTTCGCCTATCTCAACCAGGCGCAGCGCGCGAGCGTGGTGCAGGCAACGATCGAGGCGGCGAGGGGCCGCGTGCCTGTCGTCGCTGGTGTCGCCTCGACGTCGACGGCGGATGCGGTGGCGCAGGCGAGGGCGCATCAGAAGCTCGGCGCCGACGGCATCCTCGCGATCATGGAGGCGTATTTTCCGATCGCCGACGCGCAGGTCGAATCCTATTTCCGCGCCATTGCCGACGCCGTCGACATTCCCGTCGTGATCTACACCAATCCACAATTCCAGCGGTCCGATCTCACGCTCGATGTCATCGAACGGCTCGCGACCCATCCGCGCATCGGCTACATTAAGGATGCCTCGACCAATACCGGCCGCTTGCTGTCGATCATCAATCGCTGCGGCGACAGCATCAAGGTCTTCTCCGCGTCCGCCCATATTCCGGCGGCGGTGATGCTGATCGGCGGGCTCGGCTGGATGGCCGGCCCTGCCTGCATCATTCCGCGGCAGAGCGTCGAACTCTACAATCTCTGCAAGGCGGCGCGCTGGGATGAAGCGATGGCGCTGCAAAGCAGGCTCTGGCGTATCAATGAGGTCTTTGCGCGCTTCAATCTCGCCGCCTGCATCAAGGCCGGACTTGAGATTCAGGGCTATCCGGTCGGAGACCCGGTCCCGCCGCAGGCGGCGTTGACGGTAGACCAGCGCAAGGTGGTCGAGGCGGCCCTGCGCGATCTCGGATAAGGCTAGATCGCCCGCAGCGCCTCCTTTGGCGTTTCGCGTATCAGCGCTTCGAGGTCACTCTGCTCCAGGGTTTCCTTCTCCAGCAATTTTTTCGCTGCGCGGTCCAGGATTGCGCGGCGCGCCTTCAGGATGCCTTGCGCGCGTTCGAACACCCGATCGACGATCGCGCGAACCTCCTCGTCGACTGCTGCAGCGGTTTCGTCCGCATAATCGCGCTCGCGCGTCGGGAAGGGCCGGTCGGCGCCGGCCAGGAAATTGCCGGGATCGCGCTCGTAGGCGACGCTGCCGAGCTTTTCGGACATGCCGTAGCGCGTCACCATGCTGCGGGCGATGTCCGTGACGCGGCGAAGGTCGTCGGCGGCACCGGTGGACAGATGGTTGAACACGATCAACTCGGCCGCGCGGCCGCCAAGCAGCACCGCCATCTTGTTCTCCAGCTCCTCCTTGGTCATCAGGAAGCGGTCCTCGATCGGGCGCTGAATGGTGTAGCCGAGCGCGCCGACGCCACGCGGAATGATCGACACCTTGTGCACGGGATCGACGCCAGGCAACGAGAGTGCGATCAGCGCGTGGCCCATTTCGTGAAAGGCGACGATCTCGCGCTCCTTCGGATTAAGCAGCCGGTTCCGCTTTTCCAGCCCCGCAACCATGCGCTCGACTGCGTTGTTGAAGTCGGTCATTCCGACCGCAGAGGCGCCTCGGCGTGTAGCCAGCAAGGCGGCTTCATTGACCAGGTTGGCGAGGTCGGCTCCCGTGAATCCCGGAGTCAGCGCCGCAACCGCCTCGGCATCGACGCTCGCATCGAGCTGCACCTTTTTCATATGCACCTTGAGAATTTCAACGCGGCCCTTCTTGTCGGGCCGGTCGACCAGCACCTGCCTATCGAAGCGGCCCGCTCGCAAGAGCGCTGGATCGAGGATTTCCGGTCGATTGGTGGCAGCCAGGATGACGAGCCCGGAACGCGAGTCGAAACCGTCGAGTTCGACCAGGAGCTGATTGAGCGTCTGCTCCTTCTCGTCATGCCCACCTGCAAAGGGGCCGATGCCCCGGGCGCGGCCGAGCGCGTCAAGCTCGTCGATGAAGATGATCGCCGGAGCCTTCTGGTGCGCCTGCTGAAACAAATCACGCACCCGCGCCGCGCCGACGCCGACGAACATCTCGACGAATTCCGAACCTGAAATCGAGAAGAACGGCACCTTGGCCTCGCCGGCCACGGCCTTGGCCAACAGCGTCTTGCCGGTGCCGGGCGGTCCGACCAGCAGAACTCCCTTGGGCATGCGTCCTCCGAGCCGTCCGTAGTCGGTCGGATTCTTCAGGAAGTCGACGACCTCGCGCAGTTCGTCCTTGGCTTCGTCGACGCCGGCGACGTCGGCAAAGTTCACGCCGGTATCGGCCTCGACATAGATCTTGGCCTTGCTCTTGCCGATCGCCATCAGCCCGCCGCCCAAACCTCCGCCTTCCATGGTTCGTTTGCCGATGTACCACCACAGGCCGAAGAACAGCAGCACCGGCATGATCCATGACAAGAGGTCGCGCAGGAAGGTACTCTCGATCTGGCCCGTGAAGCGGACGTTGTATTTCTCAAGCTCCTGCGCGGTCTCCTGATCGACCCGAGTGGTGAGGAACTGTTTCTGCCCGCCGGACAACGGCTCCTTCAACGTGCCTTGCAGTGTGCGGTCGGAAATGCCGACGGTGGCGACCTTCCCCTGCTTCAACAATTGCTGATATTCGCTGTAGGGGATGACGGCAATTTGGCTTGCCGCGGAGAAGAAATACTGGATCAGGAAGATTGCCAAGATGGCGGCGATCGCATACCCGACGTTGAAACGCGTCTTGTTGTTCATCATCGGATTGTTGTTCATGATCCGCGCCTTCACACGAAGCCGCCTCGGGACACTCGCCTGACGAAGAGATCCGCCGGCGACACCGGATTGCGGCTCTCTGACAATGGGAACAGGAAGATTTGGTTTCAATGGTGGCGGAAGCGGCTTGCGGGGCACATCGCCCTACCTAAATCATTGCTGGAAAGCCAACTTCGGCGCGCCAGCAAGTCTCTGAAAGATCAGAAACTTTCGGCTGCTCTGGGTGTTTGGTTATCCGGACATGCCTTCCGTTTGCCCTTCGCACGCGAGCGGCATTGCCAGGTGAGTGATCAATGAACCGTCGCTTTGCGCTTTCTTTAGCCGTCATCGCAGCCGTACTGGTGGCGCTGACCCTCTCCAATATTCGCTACAGCCCATGGACCAATACCACCGCCCGAACCGTCGACCAGCGCGGTCCGCTGTCCGATGCCGAGCGCGCAAACATCGAGCTTTTCGAGCGAGTCTCGCCGTCAGTCGTTCAGGTCGCGGCGCGATCCGGCGTGGCCAATCCCTTCGAAGAAGAGGAAGGCCCGGCGGCCTCAGGTCCGGCAGCCTCCGGCACCGGGTTTGTCTGGGACAGTAGCGGCCATGTGGTCACCAACAATCACGTCGTGCAAAATAGCCGCGAGGTAGCCGTTCGCTTCGCCTCGGGCGAGGTGGCGCAAGCTTCAATCGTCGGCGTAGCACCGAACTACGATCTGGCCGTGCTGCGGATCAGGAATCCGCGCCAGTTACCGCCGCCGGTGGCGCTCGGCAGTTCTAACGACCTCAAGGTAGGTCAAATTGCATTTGCGATCGGTAATCCCTTCGGCCTCGATCAATCGCTGACCAGCGGCATCATCAGCGCGCTCAAGCGCCGACTGCCGACCAGCAGCGGCCGCGAGATCACCAACGTGATCCAGACCGACACCGCGATCAATCCCGGCAATTCGGGCGGGCCGCTACTGGATTCGGCGGGGCGGCTGATCGGTGTCAACACGGCGATCATCTCGCCGTCGGGATCGAGCGCCGGCATCGGGTTTGCGGTGCCCGTCGATATCGTCAATCGCGTGGTCCCCGAGCTCATCAAGAACGGCCGCGTGCCGACGCCCGGGATCGGGATTATCGCCGCCAGCGAAGCCGTCTCGACCAGGTTAGGCGTCGAAGGGGTAATCATCGTGCGTACCGCGCCCGGGAGCCCGGCCGAACGCGCCGGCATTCGCGGCGTCGATTTCAACTCGGGTGCACTGGGCGACGTCATTGTCCAGGTTGACGGCAAGCCGGTGCACCGGCTTTCCGACCTGACCGATCAGATCGAGCAAGTCGGCGCCGGCAAGAGCATTCGCATCAGCCTGAAGCGCGGCTCGCAGACGCGCGACATTACCATCGACATCGTCGACATCGGCCGCAGCTGATACTTCTTTTTTGACGACAGAATCATACAAGCCCGCGACACGCGTGCCGCGGGCTTGGCGCATTTATTGCAGCGGATTGAATGAGTTGTCTCGGGCCAAAAAACCGCTAAAACCGCGCCCGATCCGACAGAAGCTTTAAGGACAAACTGATGAACATTCTTCCCGGCAATATGCGTTTTGGTGCGGGCCAGCCGGTCAAGCGTTTGGAAGACCAGAGACTGCTCACCGGGAAGGGACAGTTCATCGACGACAAGCCGGAGGACGGCGCGCTGTGGCTGCACCTGCTGCGCTCGCCCCATGCTCACGCGAAAATCGTTTCGATCGATACCGCCGATGCCGCCGGGATGCCCGGCGTCGCAGCCATCTACACCGGCGCGGACCTGCTCAAGGACGATATCGGCACCCTCCCGACGCTCGCGATCTTCAAGCGGCCGGACGGCACGCCGATGACAGTGCCGCCGCGCCGGCTGCTCGCGCATGAAATCGTGCGCTATGCCGGCGAGGCCGTCGCCGCCGTGGTCGCGACATCGCGGGTGCAGGCGCAGACGGCGGCCGAAGCGATCGCCGTCGAATACGAGGTGCTGCCCTCGGTGGTCGATCCCGTCGAGGCGGTGAAGCCCGGCGCGCCGGTGGTATGGCCCGAGGCGCCCGACAACATCGTGGCCGCCATGAGCTACGGCGATGCGGCCAAGGTCGAAGAGGCCTTCGCCAATGCCGCGCATAAAGTCTCGCTCGATCTGGTCAGCCAGCGGCTGGTGCCTTCCGCGATGGAGCCGCGCTCGACGATTGCCGAGATCGAGAAGAAGACCGGCCGGCTGATCCTGCACGTGCAGTCGCAGACCCCCGGCTCGACCAGGGACCTGCTCGCTGAATCCATTCTGAAGCGGCCGAAGGACAGCGTCCGCGTGCTGGTCGGCGATATCGGCGGCGGCTTCGGCCAGAAGACCAGCCTTTATCCCGAGGACGGCATCGTTGCCTACGCCGCGACCAAGCTGAACAAGAAGATCCGCTGGCGCGGCGACCGCACCGACGAGTTCGTCGGCGGCACCCATGGCCGCGATCTCACCTCGACCGGCGAATTCGCGCTCGACGCCAAGGGCCGCGTGCTCGCCTATCGTGTGCGCTCGATCGGCGGCACCGGCGCGTATTCGTCGGGAACCGCGAACATCATTCCGCTGGTGCTCGGCCCGTTCGTGCAGACCGGGGTCTACGATTTGCCGCTGGTGCATTTCGAGGTGAAATCGGTGATGACCAACACCGCGCCGGTCGGCGCCTATCGTGGGGCGGGGCGCCCCGAGGCGGTGTTCATTGTCGAGCGGCTGATGGATGCGGCCGCGCGCCAGATCGGCATGGACCCGCGCACCATCCGCAAGGTCAACTACATCAAGCCGGCGCAACTGCCCTACACTAACGCCGTCGGCCAGGTGTACGATTCCGGCGCCTTCGCGCACATGCTGTCGCGCGCTGCGGAGCTTTCGGATTGGGATGGTTTTGCCGCCCGCAAGAAGGCGGCGAAGAAGAAGGGGCTACTCTACGGGCGTGGCCTCACCAGCTACATCGAATGGACCGGCGGGCGCGCGCATACCGAAAAGGTCAGCCTGCATGCGACCGCCGAGGGCCGCATCATCCTGCATTCCGGCACCATGGCGATGGGGCAGGGCCTGCAGACCACCTACAGCCAGATGATCTCGGAATCGCTGGGCATCTCCCTGGACAAGATCGATGTCGTGCAGGGCGACACGGACCTGGCCACCGGCTTCGGCAGCGTCGGTTCGCGCTCGCTGTTCGTCGGCGGCACGGCGGTCGCGGTCTCCAGCAATGACATGATCCAGAAGGCGCGCGAGAAGGCGTCCAACGTGCTGGAGACGTCGGTCGGAGATATCGAATATCGCGATGGCTGGCTGATTGTGGTCGGTACCGACAAGCGCATCAGCCTGTTCGAGATCGCGAAGAACGAGGATGGCGCGCGGCTCTCGGTTGACAGTGAAGGCGAAGTCGACGGGCCGAGCTGGCCGAACGGCACGCATATCTGCGAGGTCGAGATCGATCCCGAGACCGGCGTCAGCAAGGTGGTGCGCTACACCACGGTCGACGACGTCGGCGTTGTCGTCAACCCAATGCTGGTGACTGGCCAGGTGCATGGCGGCATCGCCCAGGGCATCGGCCAGGCGCTCTACGAAGGCGTCGCCTATAGCGAGGAGGGTCAGCTATTGACCGCGAGCTATCAGGACTACTGCGTGCCGCGCGCCGACGACATCCCGCCGATCACGGTGATGCTGGATGATTCCGCGCCGTGCCGCACCAATCCACTCGGCGCCAAGGGCTGCGGCGAATCCGGCGCCATCGGCGGCCCGCCCTGCGTCACCAACGGCGTGATGGATGCCTTGAGCGAACTCGGCATCAAGCAGCTCAACACGCCATTGACGCCGGCGAAGGTATGGCAGGCGATCCGGGATGCGAGGGCGGGGGCGTAAGGCGCGCTTTCTCAACTCGTCATGGCCGGGACAAGCCCGGCCATGACGGGTGAGCTAAAGCCCCAGCACCATCTTCGCGACGATGTCCCGCTGGATCTCCGACGAGCCGCCGAAGATCGTATATGCCCGTCCGTTGAGATATTCCGGCACCACCGGCAGCAACTCCTCCGGAATTCCCGGCGTCTCATTCAGGCTATACAGCGGCCGCACCGGCTCGACATAGAGCCCGTCATTGCCGATCACGTCGACGCCGAGCCGCGTCACCGCCTGACGGATTTCGCTGACGCGCAGCTTTAGCAGTGACGACACCGCGCCGGGATTTTGCCCAGTCTGCAGCGCCGACAGCACACGCAGCTCAGTCATTTCCAGCGTATCGATATCGACCTCGATCTCGGACATCCGCACCGCGATATCGGGATCATCGATGGCGCGGCCAGTGACTTCGGACTCGGCGAGGTCCGAAATCGTCTTCAGCGCGTCGCGCAGCTTGGCCGAGGCGATGCCGGCGCCGCGTTCGAATTCGAGCAGGTATTTTCCGTAGGTCCAGCCCTTGCCTTCCTCGCCGACGCGGTTGGCGACGGGGACGCGCACATCATCAAAGAACACCTGGTTGACTTCGTGGTCGCCGCCGATGGTGAGGATCGGCCGCGTCGTGATGCCCGGGGTCTTCATGTCGATCAGGATGAAGGAGATGCCGTCCTGTTGCCGCTCGGTCTCGTTGGTGCGCACCAGCGCGAACATGCGGTTGGCATGATGGGCGTGCGTGGTCCAGATCTTGGTGCCGTTGATGATGTAGTCATCGCCATCGCGCACGGCACGGGTTTTCAGCGAGGAAAGATCGGAGCCGGAGCCCGGCTCGGAATAGCCCTGGCACCAGTAATCTTCGCCGGAGAGAATCCGCGGCAGATAAAAATTCTTCTGCTCGGGCGAGCCGAAGCCGATGATGACGGGGCCAACCATCTTGACGCCCATGACATTGACATTGGGCACGCCGGCGCGGGCGCATTCGGCCTCAAAAATCCAGCGCTGCGCCGGGGTCCAGTCGGGTCCACCGTGCTCCACCGGCCAGCCCGGTGCGCCCCAACCCTTCCTGTGCAGCGCGCGCTGCCAGGCCATGCCGATATCAGGGTCGGAGAACACCGACGGCGTCAGGGCGGTGGCGCGCTTCATCTCCGGCGTGAGGTTGGCCGCGATGAAGTCGCGGACTTCCTTCTCGAAGGCGCGCTCTGCGGCGTTGAAAGCGAGATCCATGGATAGCGCTCCTGTTCAGGCCTGGACGGCACGGCCGCCGAGGGCGGCATGACGGCGATAATGATAGGCGCTGCCGCCGAACAGCGTGTCGAAGGCGAGCAGCCGTTTGAAATAGGAACCGATGTCAAGCTCTTCGGTGACCCCCATGGCGCCGTGAAGCTGGACGGATTGTTCGGCGACGAAGCGCGCGCATTTGCCGATCTTGGCTTTTGCCCCCGACGCGGCGCGGCTGCGCGCCACAGGTTCGGCATCGGCCATCAGCGCGGCACGCAGCGCCATCGAACGCGCCTCGTCGCATTGCATCGCCATGTCGGCGAGGCGATGGCGGATCACCTGATTGGCGGACAGCGGCCGTCCGAACTGCTTTCGTATCTTGGTATATTCGAGCGTCTGGTCGAGCAGCGTCTGCATGATGCCGACCGCTTCCGCGCCGAGCGCGGCCATCGCGCGATCGACCACGGCTTCGATCGCGGGCAGCGCGTCGCGGCCGTCGCCGAGCAGGGCTCCGGCGGGAAGCTGCACGCCGTTCAGATCGAGGTTGCAGGCCCGACCGCCGCCAAGACGAGGAAAGTCGCGCGAGGTGAGCCCGGTTGCGCCGCGAGGCACAAGGAATAGCCCGAGCTTGCCGTCATCGTCGCGCGCCGAGACGATGATCTGCCCGGCGGCGTTACCGTCGAGCACGGCGGTCTTCTGTCCGTCGAGACGCCAGCCGTCAGGCGTCTTCTTCGCTGATGTCGCGACCTTGGCCAGATCGAAGCGCGCCTGTCGTTCCGAATGCGCGAACGCCACAACCAGCGAGCCGTCGGCGATCTTTGGCAGCAGGGCCTGCTTCTGTGCATCGGAACCGCATTCCGAGATCAGCGATGCACCGATCACGACCGTGGAGAGATAGGGCTCAGATACCAGGCCGCGCCCGAACGCCTCCATCAGAATTCCAATCTCGATCGCGCCTCCGCCGAGCCCGCCATGAGCCTCGGGAATCGGCAGCGCCAGCCAGCCGAGATCGGCGAACTGCTTCCAGATGTCGGCGCTGAAGCCGAGCGGATCGCCCGCAATCTTTCGGCGATGATCGGCGGTATAGGTCTCGCTGACAAAGCGGTCGGCACTTTCGCGCAGCAACCGCTGCTCGTCGCTCAAGGTGAGGTCCATCTGATCTTCTTTGCTTGTTGCTGTTCTATTTTGCTTGGGCGGGTTTGCGGACGGACGGATGAAGGCCTGCCGGATCCACGATCATTCCGAATTCCTGAAGATTGTGCGCGTGACAGAGCTGATGCAGCGCGAATGCCTGCTCGATCGCCGCGGGCTGTCCCATGACGTCCACCGAGCGATTGACGGCTTCCTTGGTCAGTTTCAGCGCGAAAGCGGGTTTTGCTGCGATCCGCTCAGCGAGCTTCATCACGAAGGCGGAGAGTTCATCCCGCAGCACCACGTGATTGACCATGCCGAGCCGGTGCGCTTCCTCCGCGCTCCAGACGTCTGCCGTGAACAGCAATTCCTTGGCCTTGCGTGGGCCGAGCTCCCAGGGATGCACGAACCACTCGACGCCGCAGACGCCCATGGTCACGACGGGATCGCAGAACTCGGCATCGTGGCTTGCGACAATGAGGTCGCAGGCCCAGGCCAGCATCAGCCCACCGGCGATGCATTTGCCGTGCACCTCCGCAATCGTCGGTTTGGCGAGATTGCGCCAGCGCCGCGTGATCTGCAGATAGATCTCCTGCTCGCGCGCGAAGCGGCCGTGGGCGTTGGGTTCGGCGAATCCGCCCCAATTTCCGACCGGTGGAAAATCCGCGCCGGCGGTGTTTTTGCCGCCGGGTCGCAGGTCATGCCCCGACGAAAAATGCGGGCCGTTGCCGGCGAGGATGATGACCTTGACCGTGTCGTCCTGCACCGCCTGGTCGAAGGCGGCGTTGAGGTCGTAGGTCATCTGCAGGTTCTGCGCGTTGCGTGCCTCGGGCCGGTTCATCACGATCCGCGCTACTCGCGGGTCGGGCCGCTCCACGACGATGGTTTCGAACTGCATGGCGCCCTCGCGTTTCCTTATTGTTGGCGGTCATGTTGTTATTTCGGCAAATGATACGCAAGGGCCGTCGCCAGCAAAATCGGGCCCAGTCGGGCTCGCGCCTGCATACCGGACGCAACCAATCTGCTATGGTGGCGTTGGACTTTTCTTTTGGGAGAGTTCGATGCGCAGATTTTGGACCGTGCTAGCCGCGCTGGCCACGCTGAGCCTGACCAATTGCGGCTACAATGCCATCCAGACCACTGACGAGCAGGTCAAGTCAGGCTGGTCGGAAGTGGTCAACCAATACCAGCGCCGCGCCGACCTTGTGCCCAACCTCGTCAATTCGGTGAAGGGCTTTGCGCAGCAGGAAAAGGACGTGCTGCTCGGCGTCACCAATGCCCGTGCCAAGGTCGGCAGCGTCCAGGCGACGCCGGAGGTGCTGAACGATCCCGCCGCATTTCAGAAATTCCAGGCAGCCCAGGGCGAGCTGTCGAGCGCGCTGTCTCGGCTATTGGTGGTGACCGAAAACTATCCGCAGCTCAAGTCGGACGCTTTGTTCCGCGACCTGATGGCGCAGCTCGAAGGCACTGAAAACCGCATCACCGTGGCGCGCAACCGCTACATCAAGGCGGTGCAGGACTATAACGTCGGCATCCGCACTTTCCCGAACAATCTGACGGCGATGGCATTCGGCTACAAGGAGAAGCCGAATTTCACGGTCGAGAACGAGAAGGCGATCTCGACGGCGCCAAAGGTGGACTTCAACCCGACGCCGGCGCCCGCCAAGTAGCGGACGAAAATGAACGCCGCAAGGGCTTCTCTTCTTGCACTGCTGCTGTGCTGGGCCGCTTCCGCGCTGGCCCTCGTCGCGGTGCCGCCGCTGAGCGGTCGTGTCGTCGATCAGACCGGCACGCTTTCGGCCGGCGATATCGCCGCGCTGACGCAGACATTGCGGGATCTGGAGACGCGAAAGGGCAGCCAGATCGCGGTGCTGATCGTGCCGACGACGGACGGCGAGGCCATCGAGCAATTTTCGCTGCGCGTCGCGGAAGCCTGGAAGATCGGTCGCAAAAAGGTCGATGACGGCGCGCTGCTCGTCATCGCCAAGAACGATCGCCATCTGCGCATCGAAGTCGGCTACGGCCTCGAAGGCGCGCTGACCGATGCCACCACGAAGCGCATCATCGATGAAGACATCACGCCGAAATTCAAGGCCGGCGATTTCGCTGGTGGCGTTTCGGCGGGCGTCACCCGGATCGTCCGGATCGCCGACGGCGAGAAGTTGCCGGAGCCGGAGCCGCCGCATTGGCAGGGTCCAGGCCTGTCCAACTATATCGACCCGTTCAATCCCTTTATCCTCGTCTTCGCCTTCATTGTCGGCGGAGTGCTGAGGGCGTTGCTTGGCCGGTTCATCGGCGCGGCGGCAACCGGCGGCATCGTCGGGATCTTCGGCTGGTTCCTTGCCGGATCGCTTGCGGCTGCGATCCTCGTCGGTTTTATCGCTTTCGTCGTGACCTTCCTCGTCCAGAATATGGGCTCCATGGGGCCAAGCGTGGGACGCCGCGGCAGGGACAATGGATGGGTCATCGGCGGCAGCGGCGGCTCGTGGTCCGGCGGTAGCAGCTCCGGCGACAGCGACGGTGGATTTCGCGGTGGCGGCGGCAGCTTTGGCGGCGGCGGTGCATCGGGGAGCTGGTAGCCATGAGCATCGGACGTATCACCAGGCATCTTCTCCAGCATCACTGGCGCCGCCGACGTGATTTCCCGCCGGCCCTCTTGGCGAGGATCGAGCAGGCGATCAATGCGGGCGAGGCCACCCATTCCGGGCAGATTCGTTTTGTGGTCGAAGGCGCGCTCGACGGTGCGCCGCTGTTTCGCAACCAGTCCGCGCGGGAGCGGGCGCTGGACGTCTTTTCGCATTTGCGGATCTGGGACACCGCGCATAATAACGGCGTGCTGATCTATCTCCTGCTCGCCGACCGCGACGTCGAGATCGTCGCCGATCGCGGTATCGACGCCAAGGTCGGCGCGGAAGGCTGGGAGAAGATCTGCAGCGAGATGGAAACCGCCTTCAGGGCGGCAGACTTTGAGCGCGGTGTGATCAAGGGCATCGAGGCGGTGTCGCGCGAACTGGCCAGGCATTTTCCAAGGGTTGGCGGGGGAACGAATGAGCTACCCGATGCGCCGGTGGTGATTTAGCCAAAGACGAACATGGACAAGATCGATTTCAAGAAGAAGCTCTCAACGCTCTACAGCGCACCAAAAGGCAGTTTTGCTCTCCTCGACGTGCCGGTCATGAAATTCGTCAAGATCGACGGCAAAGGCGACCCCAATCGCGATCCGGCCTACAAGCGCGCCGTCGAGTGGCTGTATTCGGCGAGCTACGCGATGAAATTTGCCACCAGGGCCAAATCGGGAAAAGACTACGTCGTTCCGCCGCTCGAAGGCCTTTGGTGGGCTGACAATCCAGACGATTTTGTCGAACGCCGGAAGCATCTGTGGCAATGGACGATGATGATCATGGTGCCCGACTTCGTTGAGCGATCCCTATACGAGGCGGCCCTGGCAAAATCGCGGGACAAGCTCGGGGAGCCTCCGGTCTCGCTGCGCCTTGAGCCATTGGACGAAGGGCGATGCCTGCAGACGCTGCATATCGGCAGCTATGACGACGAAGGCCCGACGCTCGCCAGGCTCCACAACGAGATCATGCCTGCGAAGGGGATGACGTTTGCAGGGCCACATCACGAGATCTATCTGAGCGATCCACGCAGGACGTCACCGGAAAAGCTCAAGACGATTCTGCGGCAGCCGGTCAGAAGCGTTGGCTGAAGGCCACGCGAACTGGCGGCGCATTTTCTAAGGGCGGAGGGACGAACGAATGGCCGGTTGCGCCGGGGGTGCTGTAGTGCGCTACCACTGCCCTAAACCAAGGGATAGTCGGCTCCATCCGTCTGCACAGTGCCAGCCTACCTCAAGACGGTTTGGCCATACCTGCATGCAATGGAATCAGCCGACACCGGGTGTTACCAATCGCGGTAGATGTAGCAAGTGGAATGCAAAGCAACGGAACCGGACCCGTGAGCCGGCAGTTGCAAGATGAGGTCGGCGGCGTAACGCCCGCCGGCCTTTTTCTTGTGCGGTGATCGAACTGCTACCTTACGACTTCGCCGAAGGCCGCTCGCCCACCCGCGCCATCCACGCCACGATGTTGGCATTCGCCGTATCGAGCGGCTGGCCGACCTGGCCGGCGAAATCGAGCCAGCCATAGAGCAGGATATCCGCCAGCGTGAAGCGCTTGCCGCAGAGATAGCCGCGACCGTCGGCCATCTGGCCGTTGAGCCATTGCAGGCGATTGGCGGCGATCACCTTGAGGCCGGGCGAGGCTTCGGGCGCGCAGGGAATTCGCTTCTCGAAAAACTTCAGGCCTTCGCCAAAACGGAAGCCGTTGCCCATATGCTCGCAGATGTTGAGATCGACGCGCCGTCTCCACCACCAAGGCCTACGTCAGCTTCAAAGGCAGATTGTGGAAGGTCCCCCAGGCCTTTCGTGGCGAGCGGCTTGCGATCCGTCCACTCGATACTGACGGCAGGTTCGGAATATTCTTCGCCGCGCATCAGGTCGCGGCAATCGATTTGGGCTGATCCAAAAGTGTCAACCATGTCCCCGAACAGGTGTAAGCTATGTCGCCGGGCTGAACACTGCGCTCGCAATGACGGGTCAGTCGTCGAGCTTGTTGAGGTCGCGCACCGACTGCATGATCGGCTCGAAATTCGCCCGCGCATCGAGCGCATCGAACAATTGCGCGGTGTCCGACAGCAATCCGTGCGAACGCTGGATCGCAATCCGCACGTCGTCCTGCGGCGTATCGGACAGCCGGCCGTGGCCCGACAGCAGGATCTTTGAGTTCAGGCCCTTCAGCCGCTCCAGCGACTGGATGTAGTCGGCGATGCTGCCGGAGCCGAACACGCCGCCCATCACACCGCCGGGCATCAGCGTATCGGAGGCGAACAGCAGGCCCTTGTCCTGGTCGAACAGCGTGATGCAGGCCGAGGTGTGGCCTGGCGTGTACATCACGTTGAGGCGGAAATTGCCGAGGTCGATCAGATTGCCTTCTTCCAGCCAGAGATCGATGTTGATCGGCACGTTCGGCTCGTTGAACATCTTGCGCAGCATCGAGAAGTCATCGCGCAGCATGATCTTGTTGGCGGCCAGCCGATGCGCGGCGATGAACGCGCGGCCGTGGAACTGATAGGCCGCGCCGATATGGTCGAGATGCTCGTGGCTCAGCACCACCATGTCGATGTCGTCGGGCTTCACCCCAAGATGGTCGAGGCACGTCAGCAGGCGCGGAAAATTCGAGGATAGCCCGACATCGATCATGATGGTGCGCGAGCTGCCGCGCACCAGATAGGCGTTCGCCGCGCGGTTCTTGAAGCGGACCTGGTAGACGTCCTCGGCCGCCTCGATCAGCGTGCAGACGTCGCTGTCGAGCAGAGTCTTGAACGGGCTCGGCTTGCGGTCGCTCATGAACCGGCCGCGGTTCTGAAGGCGACCGAATTGGAGGCCCGCAAGCGCTTGCTGAGCGCATCCATGATCATCAGCGCAAAGGCCGGCTGCTGGCTGATCAGGTAAACGAAGCGGGCGTGATTGATCCGCATCACGCGGGTGTTGGGGGCGGCGGCAATGGCGGTTGCCGATCGGGACGAGCCGTCGATGACAGCCATCTCGCCGAAAAACTCGCCCTTGCCGAGGGTGACGATCACGGTCTTGCTGGCGCCGTTCATCTTGGCGATCTCGACCTTGCCGTCGAGCACGACGAAGAGTTCCCGCCCGGTCGAGCCTTCCTCAAAAATGACGTCATCTACATCAAACTCGTTGATGCATTTTTCGATGGTCATGGCGGCCACCTGCCTTTCTGGCTGGTCGGTCGCTCCATGTTAGTCGGGAAACAGACCGGCGCAAACGGAACACAGATGCCGCAGGGCAGCATGAAGAGCCCGGGGCGGGGACGGCCGGCAGGCGACGGCCCAGAGCCGAGCCGGATGAGTTCCTAAAATTTCGGTAAGGCCGATGCCGGTAACGATTTGGCAAGCAATAAAAGTTACCAAATGGTCAATCAATTCTGGAGAATCCAACGTGAGCGATCAGCAACCCCAGCCCACCAGCGATGAAACCGGAAATATCGGCGTCGGGCCGACAGCGCCCGACATGCCGACCCCGGGCGAGCCGGTAGCGGCTGAGGTCGAGGCGGCAAAACTCGCGCCCGAGCAGGAGAACTCGCCCAAGCCCGACGCCCCCAAGGTGGAGGCCGTCAAAATGGAAGTGCCAAAGGTCGAGGCGCCAAAGGCCGAAGCTCCCAAAATCGACGCTCCCAAGATCGACGCCGTGAAACCGGAGGCGCCGCGCTTCCCCGGCAACGTGACGATCATGTCGCCTGGCGATCGCGTCGGCTCCGAGGCGAAGGCTGCGCCGGCGGAAGCTTCGTCCGGTAAGCACAGGTTCGGCGCGATGGCCGCCGTGGTGGCGCTGGCGACCGTGGCGGGCGCGCTCGGTGGCGCGCTGGCAACCGCGGGGATCGGAAAGCTGATGGCCCAGGAAACGGCCGCGGCCCCAGTGAAGGACAGCGCGCTGGAAGCCTCGGTGGCGCGGATCGATGCCGAGATCGTCGCGCTGAAGGCGAGCCTCGAACATACCGCCAAGGCCGGCGTGACCCAGTTCAACAAGGCCAGCGACCGCCTTGACAAGGTTGAGAAGGCGCAGGCCGAGCCTGCCGCAAAACTCGCAAAGCTCAGCGAATCCGTCGACAAGCTCCGCGCTGCCCAGGCATCCGCAGCGACGGCTGCCGCTGCGCCGGCTCCCGCAAAGGATGTGACGGGCACGGTACCGCAACAGGTTGTTGCCGCCGCGCCTGCTTCGGCAGCCGCGCCCACACCCGCTCCGCCCAAGTCTGAAGTTGCCCGGCTGCCGACCGTCGAAGGCTGGGTGTTGCGGGACGTCGCCAACGGCAGCGCCCTGATCGAGAGCCGCCGCGGCATGTACGAGGTCTATGCCGGCGATCCCGTGCCGGGCCTTGGCCGGGTCGATGCCATTCGCAAGCAGGACGGCCGCTGGGTGGTTGTGACCAGCAAGGGCCTGATCGTCGCGCGCTGACGGCTCGATATCTAAACAGGATGGCGCTTCACGGTGACGTGAAGCGCCTTTTTTCTTGAATAGGCCTCTTTGCGCGGTGTTAGTTGGGACATGAGCCGCGCGCCACGATTTCTTGCCATCGTCCTGTTTCTGCTGTGCGGCGCTTCGTCGGCATATGCGGCACAGGATGCACCCCTGGAACGCGGCGCCGCTATCACCGATCCAGTAACGCTGCGCCAACTCGATGGCGGAAAATTCCGTCTCGATCGCATGCTGCTGCCGGAGCGGTCGGCGGATACGCCGCTCGCCAATAGCGAGCTGTTCGCTTTACCATCGATGGCGCCGGTCCGGCAGGCGATCGATGGCGAGTTCGATCGCTATATCGCGCGGCATCGTGCGAACCTGGCGAAGGAAACGATCGGCGTCGGAGAGGGCTTCGATTTCCAACTGTTCGACCGCGCGCTGCTCTATGCGATAGAGACGCGGTTCGTGCTGGCCGGCATCGTCAACCGCATGGACCGCACTTACGCCACGGAGGCAAGTTGCGGCGAGATCCGCCTGATCTACCGCCTGACGCGGATGAACAAAGCGGCCGGCGACAATGCGTCGCCGCCGCGACTGCCGATGACGCTGAACGTCGTGCTGAAGGCGAAGGGCGAGGGTGAGGCGATCACTTGTTCTGAAATTGCCGGTCGCTGGCTAGCCGCGCCGTTCGCTGGGACGGACCTGATCCGTCATGAAAATATCGATCGCATCGAGACCAATCTGCAGATCGCGCACGCGCCGAAGTCAGCCGTGCGCGATTTCCGTACCGACTATCTGTTGAAGGTGTTTCGCTACGATCGGAACGCGCGCGTGTTCGCGGAAGCGCCGATGGAAAACCAGATCGACCGCGCGCGCCTTCTGGCGGACGATGGCCTCAAGCGCGAGTTCAAGGCGTGGTTGCTCGATCCTGTCAACCTCGCCGCGTTCGACCGCGGCACCGTGCTGATCCCGGAAAAATTCCTCGCAAACGGCGCGATTGCGCCAACGCCGGTCGGGTTCGATCCGTCGGATCTGGAGCCAGAGTTTGGTCTGGTGCAAGGCGAGGGCGCCGTGTTCAGCGAGGCCGACGTCGTGGCTGCGCTAAGGAAGGTCGCGGAAGGTGGCGGAAAGCTGCAGAACATACGCTCGCTTGCCGGGTTCGAGCGACGGCTCAACGATGTGACCTGTTCCGGCTGCCACCAGACGCGCGGCATCGGCGGCTTTCATTTCCCCGGCGTCGACTGGATGGCGGACAAAACGTCGAACTCGACCGTGGTGCCGGGATCGCCGCATTTCTTCGGCGACCAGATCCGCCGCCGCGATATTCTTGCAAGCCTGCGCGACGGCAAACCGCCGGATTACTCCCGCGGCTTTGCCAGCCGTCCGCAGTTGCGCGGCAGCACCGAACTCGCCGGCACCAACCATTACGACGGCTGGGGCGCGCATTGCTATGTGCAGGCCAGGCAAGCCGCCAACAATGACGCGAGTTTCCGCGACTGGACCTGCGCCGAGGGGCTGAGCTGTCAGGCCGCCGGCAAGATCTCGCGTATCGGCATGTGCTTCGTTAAAGGCCGCTAGCGCTACACGGGCTCACTTGATCGGTCACTTGGCGTAGTGCGTGAGGCGCTTGCCGGGCAACAGGTCATAGGCCGATTTCCAGCCCGGCAATTGCGCCATCCGCCCGAGCCAGGCATTGATCGCGGGATGGCTCACAGCCCAATCATATCCGGTCTCGTCGGCGGGATAATGTAGATAGGCCATCATCGAAATGTCGGCTACCGTCGGCCGCTCGCCGATCGCAAATGCATTCTTCTGCAGATGCTGCTCGAGGATCGACAGGAAGTCATCAATCCGCCTGCGGAAATGCTTCAGCACATGCTCATCCGGCGACGGCGTGAAGGTCCGAAAATAGCGGTAGGTTGCCATGTAGCCGGTGAGCTTGTGGTTGTCCCAGAACAGCCAGCGCAGCAACTCGAACTGCTCCTGCTCGGTCTCGCCGCCGAACCGGCCGAATTGCTTGGCCAGCTTGAGCAGAATCGGCGCGGTCTGGGTGAGGCGCTCGCCGTCCTCTTCCAGCACCGGGATTTCGCCCATCGCGTTGACGTCACGCCGCCATTCCGGTGTGCGCGTGACGCCGCCGCCGAAATCGGTCCATACGGGCTCGAACTTCTGCCCGCACAATGTGAGCATCAGCGCGAGCTTGTAGCTGTTTCCCGACTCCGGGAAGTAATGCAGACGATAGCTGGGCATGGCTTGCTGCCTCACGCCACTGCGCCGGCCGCGCGCAGCTTGCCGATGGCCGCTTCGTCATAGCCCGCGGCGCGCAGGATTTCGTCGCTGTGCTCGCCGATGCCGGGTGGCTTGCGCGGCTGAACCTTCTTGCTGCCATCCACCCAGATCGGGCTGGAGATCGTCAGCATGGTGTCGTTCTCGAACGGCACCAGCACTTCGTTCTCGATCATCTGCTTGTCGTTCGGGATGTCGTCGAGAATGCCGACCACGCCGAATACCAGGCCGTTGCCGTCGAGGATCTTGCGCCATTCCGCAAGGTCCTTCGTTGCGAACGTCTCGTCGAAGATCTTGATCAGTTCGAGCGAGCGCGCATGGCGATCCTTCTTGGTCTCGAAGCGCGCATCGGTGATAAGATCCTCGCGGCCGAGACAGCGTGCCAGCGTCGGCCATTGCCGGTCCTCGTTGAGCAAAGAGAGGATCAGCCAGCGTCCGTCCTTGCATTGGTAGTGATTGGTGACTGCGTTGAGCGCGCGCTCGCGCGGGCGACGCTCGCCGAACTTCGCGCCGACCAGCTTGGCCTGCGCCAGCACCGAAGCCGCCCATATGCCGTTGGCCATCAGGTTGGAACTGACATGCGAGCCCTTGCCAGTGCGCTCGCGCTTGTAGAGCGCGGTGACGATCGCGCCGTAAAATGCCATGGCGCAGGGATGATCGCCCATGCCCGCTATCGAACGCGCTGGCGTGGTGTGTTCATCCGCGCGCACCAGGTCCATCAACCCCGAGCGCGCCCAATAGGCGTTGGAGTCGAAGCCGGGCTTGTTGGCTTCCTCACCCTTTTCGCCATAGCCGGTGAACGACGCGTAGATCAGGCGCTCATTGTGGGGCGCCAGATGCTCATGGGTGATACCGAGCCGCTCGCGCACCTGCGGCGGATAGTTGGTAATGAAGACGTCGACCTGGGCGGCGAGGCGATGCAGCACGGCCTGGCCCTCGGGCTTGGAGAGATCGAGCGCGAGGCTGCGCTTGTTGCGGGCTTCCAGCATCCACGCGAAATTATGCTCGCTATGCGGATAGCCGGGCAAATTCGGCAGGTTGCGATAGGGATCGCCGGCGCCGGGCGGCTCGATCTTGATCACGTCGGCGCCGAAATCCGACAGCACGGTAGCGGCCGCAGGCGCTGCGATGAAGCTCGCGCAGTCCAGAACCTTCAGGCCTTCGAAAATACCCTTATCCATCGTAGCGCCGCTCCGTGTGGCTTGCTTGATTTTTTTTCGTGGGTCGGAATTACCGCCAGCGAAAGCTAGCATTCGGACGCCATTTGACCCATCTCGGGTGGGCGATGCAACTACTCGCCGCCAGACATCAGCGCTGCATTTCCGCCGGCTGCGGCGGTATTGATGGTCACCGTCTGTTCGGTCGCAAAACGCGCCAGGTAATGCGGCCCGCCGGCCTTGGGCCCGGTGCCTGAAAGCCCGTGGCCGCCGAACGGTTGCACGCCGACGACGGCGCCGATCATGTTGCGGTTGACGTAGATGTTGCCGACCTGAAGCCTTTCAATTGTGTCTTCCACGGTATCGTCGATCCGGGAATGAATGCCGAGGGTGAGCCCATAGCCCGAGCGCTCGACCGCTTGCAGCACATGGTCGAACCGGTCGGCACGATAGCGCACCACGTGCAGCACCGGACCGAACACCTCTTCCGTGAGCCGGCCGGCATCGGACAATTCGAAAATATGCGGCGCGACGTAATTGCCTTGTGGTGCGCTACCCGCGAAGTGCACATGGGCTTCCTTCTTCATGCGTGCGATATGCGCATCCAGCCGCTGCTTGGCCTCGACATCGATCACTGGCCCGATATGCGTGGCGGGATCAGCGGGATCGCCGATGACGAGCTCGCGCGCCGCGCCTGCGATCATCTCGATCATGCGGTCGGCGACGTCATCCTGCAGGAACAACAGCCGCAGCGCCGAACAGCGCTGGCCGGCGGAGCGGAACGCCGAGGTCACGACGTCGTCCGCGACCTGTTCGGGCAGCGCGGTGGCGTCGACGATCATCGCATTGATACCGCCGGTCTCGGCGATCAGCGGCACGATCGGCCCGTCCTTGGCAGCGAGTGCGCGGTTGATCGTGCGCGCTACTTCAGTCGAACCCGTGAAGACGACACCGGCGATGTCGGGATGCGCCACCAGCGCGCTCCCGATCCGGCCATCGCCTGCCACCAGATGCAGCGCTGTGGCGGGCACGCCGGCTTCATGCAGCAGCCGTATCGCGGCACCCGCAATCAGCGGCGTCTGCTCGGCCGGCTTCGCAACGACCGCGTTGCCCGCCATCAGTGCCGCGGTGAGCTGGCCCAGGAAGATCGCCAGCGGAAAATTCCACGGTGAAATCGCGACGAAGACGCCGCGGCCGCGCAGGCAGAGAGTGTTGCTCTCGCCCGTCGGTCCCGGCATCGCCTTGCCTTCGCCGAACAGCTCACGCCCCTGCGCGGCATAGTAGCGGCAGAAGTCCACGGCCTCGCGCACTTCCGAAACCGAATCGTCCAATGTCTTGCCGCCCTCCCGTTGCAGCAGCGCGATGAAATGCGCTGTGCGCCGTTCCAGGAGATCGGCGGCCTTTTCCAAGATGGCGGCACGTGTCTCGGCTGCCGTTCTGGCCCAATGCTTGAAGCCGCCTCGCGCTGCCAGTATCGCCGCATTGGCTTCGGCCTCAGTTGCGTCTGCGACGCTTCCTGGTGTCGGCAATGGTACGGTGGCAATGGCCGAAACCAATTGCTCGAGCGCCGCGCGTTCACCGAATTCGATTCCGCGAGAGTTTTTCCGGTTGGCTCCGTAGAGATCGCGCGGCAGCGGAATGTTCGGATGTGTTGCATTGTCTGCACGACCGATGATATCGGCCGGACGCCGCAGCAATTGCGACACCGGCACCGCCGCGTCGGCGGCGAGCGCGACAAAGGACGAGTTGGCGCCATTCTCCAATAGCCGCCGCACCAGATAGGCAAGGAGGTCGCGATGACTGCCGACTGGCGCGTAGGTGCGATGGGCGATGTCGGAGCGGTCGTCGCCGAGCTTTGCATAGAGCGCCTCGCCCATGCCGTGCAGGCGCTGGAATTCGAACCCGCTTCGGTCCGTTGCCAGTTCGAGGATGGTCGCGACGGTGAGCGCATTATGGGTGGCGAATTGCGGAAAAATCCGTGGCCGCAGCGCCAGCAATTGTTTTGCGCAAGCGAGGTAGTTCAGATCCGTCATCGCCTTGCGGGTGAACACGGGGTAGCCGTCGAGTCCCCGTTCCTGCGCGCGCTTGATCTCGGTGTCCCAATAGGCGCCCTTGACCAGCCGCACCATCATTTTGCGGTCGAGGCTGCGTGCGAGGCGATCGACGTAATCGATCACTGCGCCGGCGCGCTTCTGATAGGCCTGGATCGCCAGCCCGAACCCGTCCCAGCCTGCCAGCGAGGGATCGGCGAACGCTGCCGATATCACGTCGAGCGACACTTCCAGCCGGTCCGCTTCTTCGGCATCGACGGTGAAGTTGAGGTTATGGGATTTGGCTTGCCTTGCGAGATTGATCAGCCGCGGCACCAGTTCGTTCATCACCCGGGCGCGGCTCACCGCCTCGAAGCGTGGATGCAATGCCGAGAGCTTGACCGAAATGCCGGGACGGTCGGGCAGGGGACGATCACCGGCCGTACGGCCGATCGCCTCGATTGCAATTGAATAGGAATTGAAATAGCGCGCGGCGTCATCGGCGGTGCGCGCGCCTTCGCCGAGCATATCGAAGGAGTAGCGTTGGTGGCGCGACGAATACGGCTGAGCGCGCGACAGCGCCGCGTCGATGGTCTCGCCGAGCACGAAATGATTGCCCATCAGCCGCATCGCCTGACGAGTCGCCGCCCGCACGGCCGGCGCGCCCAGCCGCTTGGTCAGTCGGCCGATGGTCCCCTGCGGGGTCTCGCCGGGCTGGATCACGCGGGCAGACATTCCGAGCGCCCAGGCCGAAGCATTGACCAGGAACGCGCTCGACCTCGTCTCGTGATGGACGAAGTCACCCTGGGCGAGCTTGTCCTCGATGAACTGGTCGGCGGTGCGTGCGTCGGGCACGCGCAACAGCGCTTCCGCCAGCACCATCAGCGCCAGCCCCTCCTTGGTAGACAGCGCGAACTCGCGCAGCATGTCCTCGACCCCGCCGAGCGGATCGTCATTGGCCCTGATCGCTTCGATCAGCCCTGTCGCCACGCGGTCGATGTTTTCCTCCTGCGCTGCGCCCAGCCGCGCGGCGCCGAGGAGCCCGGTGGCCATGGCACGATCGTCAGGCGCGTAGGGTGCGCTGAAGGACGGCAGGTCTGGCGGATCGGTTGACATGCAGTTCTCTTGGCTATTTGTGCAAGCTTACCGCCACTTCAGCCGTAGTTCGATAGACAAATTCGCAATTTTGCCTTAGATAGTCTGGACGATATTACATCTGGCCGGATAAATGATTGATATTGACAAGATAGACCGCAGAATCCTCTCAATTCTTCAGGCGGATGGCCGTATCGCCAACGTCGAGCTGGCCGAGCGGATCGGGCTCTCGCCGACGTCGATCGGCGAGCGGCTCAAACGGCTGCAGCGCGACGGCTTTGTCGAAGGCTACGGCGCCCGGCTCAATCCGCATCGACTGGGGTTGGGCTTGCTCGTGTTCGTCGAGGTGATGCTCGACAAGACCACGCCCGATGTCTTCGAGCGGTTTGCCAAGGCCGTGCAGACCGCGCCCGAAGTGCTGGAGTGCCACATGGTGGCGGGCGGCTTCGACTATCTGGTCAAGGCCCGGGTCGCCGACATGACGGCCTACCGCCGGTTCCTCGGCGAAAGTCTCCTGGCGCTGCCGGGCGTGCGCGAGACGCGGACTTACGCCGTGATGGAAGAGGTCAAGCGCGACGCCCCGCTGCCGGTCGGTTAGCGCCGTCGCTCCGAACCCCCCGGCGCGGAACAACTGGCGCACGGACAACACAGCAAGCGGAATTTCCGCGGCGCAGTCCCCAGATCGCAGCCTTGCTTGTTGGCAGTGCGCGGGAGCCGCGCTAATCGTCACGAACGCCGTCGCTTGGGAACTGCGGGAATGATGAGAGACGCCGCTCTGCCGATACGGGAAAGCCTCACGCGGAACGGCCTTGCGGCCGCGCTTGTCGCTTTTGTCGCTGCGCTGTTTGCAGCGCCGCCGGCGCGAGCGATCGAGATGAGTGCCGAGGTCGCCAACCTCTATAGCTCGGTTTCGATCTATCCGCCTTCCGCCACCTCCATGACCGTCTGCTACGGCTTCGTCTGCCGCCGCCGCGAGATTCTTGATTTCACGGCCGGCGACCGCAGCGCGCTGACCCAGATTATGGCGGCGGGCCGCGCCTCAGCCGCGGCCGAGCGCGCCGCGATTCAGAAGGCGGTGGTGTGGTTCGATCGCCGCATGGGGCCGATCCTCGGCACCAACAAGCGCGTGGCGAAAGCGGACTTTCGCTACTTCGACGACAAGCACAATTACGATTGCTGGGACACAACGCGCAACACCACCAGCCTGCTCCTGGTGCTGCGGGAGTGGGGCCTGCTGAAGCATCACGCGATCGGCGATCCGCGCTATCGCGGCAATACGCTGGTATTGCAGACGCCGCACAACACCGCGGTGCTGGTCGATCGCGTCACCAAGGTCGAATGGGTCGTCGACCTCTGGCCGCGCGGCTATCTGCAGCCACCGGACGTGATGACGGTCCAGAAGTGGGTTACGGAAGATTGAGCGGCCGGATTTGGCGCAACGACTTGCCATCGCGCGTGCAGAAGCGGTGCCCGCTCCGCCGAACGCTCACAGTTTTCGAGAAATTTTTTAAGCCCAACTCCCGGATCTAACTCCGAGAGCGTGCCGTTGCCGGTTGCGCCTGCGCGCTAAACCTTGAGGTTCTCGGCCGAAGTCTTGCCGCGGTTGGCGATCTCTTCGTACTCGACGGTCTGCCCTTCATTGAGGGTCGAAAGCCCGGCTTTCTCAACTGCCGAAATATGAACGAACACGTCCTTGCCGCCGCTCGAGGGCTGGATAAATCCGTAGCCCTTTGTCGGATTGAACCACTTCACCGTACCCTTAGCCATTCACGTCGTCTCCGCGGAATCAAAAAAATATACGAGCCGCCGGTCCCCGCACTAACCGGCATGCCCGCAGCATCAGGATACGCGGGTTAGGGCGGGCTGGGTAGCGCAAACGGATCGGCCGATTCGGCGAAAAAGCCCCCATTCGCCGCCGATTTCCGCCGTTTTGCCGATTTCCGCGCTCATTTGGGCCGATCGATGCGAAAACCCCGGCCGCGCGAGCGGCCGGGGCTTTGCGGACTGAACAGCTGCGGCCGGATCAGTAGCAGACGTTCACCGTGCGCCAGCGGAAGCCGAACGGCGTCATCACCCGGCGGGTCACGTAGCAGCCTCCATAGCCATAGCCGCCACCGATCAGGCCGATGCTGATGCCATGACCATGGCCGTGGCCAAAGTGATGGTGGTGATGGTGATGCGGCCAGAACCCGCCCGCCGAAGCGGTGTTGGGAGCCAGCGCGACGGCGCCGAGCGACGCGGCGGCAACAAGGGCGAGAGTCATTTTGCGAAGCATGGTCGTTCTCTTTCAAATGTGCGCGTTCGACGTTTCGTCTTGGCGCGGGTTTAAGTTTCAGTCTTACCCATCGCCAATCTGTCGTGTGCTTGAGAGAGCGGGTTCGAGGTTTCAGCGCCGCGCTCGCCGACAATTTTCTGAACGATTATTCAGGTGTGAAAAACATCACACACGCTTCGAACCTCTATAATTGAAGCGTTTTCACGCTACCGCGCTTTGCTGCTCGTTAACCAGCGCCGACAAGGTTCGCGCATCTTCCACGGTGCGTACGATCATCGGTTCGTTGCGTCCGCGAATCTCGACGTCATGCCGCGGCAGCGCATCGGCATCGAGTCCAGCCGTTGCGCGAACTTCATCGGAGATGACGGCTTCGCATGCAAGGCTCTTGGTCATGTCCTGCAGCCGCGCCGCGACATTGACGGGATCGCCGAGCGCGGTGAACACCATGTGATCGCGATAGCCGATGTCGCCGACGATCACCTCGCCGCCATTGATGCCGATGCCGAAGCGGATCGGCTCGCGCAGATCATGCTCGAGAAACTTGTTCAGGGCGTCGACATTGGCGGCGATCATCGCCGCCGCCTTCAGGGCCTGACGGCAGGCGTTCTGCCGGCTGGTCGAAAGCCCGAACAGCGCCAGCATGCCGTCGCCGACGAACTGGTTCGGCCTGCCCCCGCTCTCGATCACCGCCTGCGATACCGCGCCGAGGAAGCGGTTGACGATGAAGACGGTGTCGAACGGCAGGCGCTTTTCCGCCAGCTTAGTCGAGCCGCGCATGTCCACGAACAGGCTGACGAGATAGCGCTCCTGGCCGATCCGCGTCGGGTTCGAATCATGGTGGTCGGCGGATATCGTGTGCGGCAGGAACAGCTGGAAAAACGAGAGGTCGGCCGGCGGCCGCAACTGGCAGGCGAGACGGATCGATGGATCCGACGTGCCGACCCGGCCGAGCACGAAAGCCTCGCGCTGCGAAGGCTCCGGCAGCGCGCTGCAGTCGCCGATGATGCGGATGCGGCAGGTCGAGCAGCGGGCCCGGCCGCCGCAGACGCTGGCATGCGGCACGTTGTTGCGCAGGCTCGCCTCGAGCACGCTCAGGCCCTTCGGCACACGCACGGTGCGGCCGTTGCCGTAGGAGAGGTTGATCATGCCGCGGCGGCGTTCGTTGACGGCGCGGACGCCGCGCGCCACCAGCGCAATGCCGATCAGGCCGAAATAGCCGAACAGGAAATAGTCGGTGATGCGATCGAGCTTCTGCGCCTCCGCGCGCGTGCCGATCTGGCGCTCCGACTGGGTTTCCGCCCGCCACTCGGTGCTGTCATTGTCGATCACCATGCGCCCGCTCTGATAGAAGCCGAGCATGGAGAGCGTCGGGATCAGCACCGCCGCGGCGAGCAGGAACGGCGCGGCGCGCTTGTAGAACGCCCGCATCCGGAGCCAGAGATAGAGCCCGATGCAACCATGGACCCAGGCGATGGTCATCACTGCGAGCATCATCGGGATCCGCCATGGCGCCCAGATCCAGTACAGGAACAGTATCTGCGGATAGAGTTTCTCGTGCCCGTAGAGCGTCTGGCCGAGCCGGATGCCTATGATGTGTGCGATGATCATCATCGGGATGCTGAGGCCGAGCGCCAGTTGCAGCGGCTCGATCGCCTTCCAGCGAAATTGCCGGCGTTCATACAGCGCCCAGATGCCGAGCGCGGTGTGCACCAGGCATGCCGCGTAGAACAGGATCGTGACCGGCAGGAATTGCCAGAATGCCATGTGGAGCTGGACGCCGCTCGCCAGCGCCTCCAGCGAGATATTACCGAGCGCGTGGTTGAGGAAATGGCTGACCAGATAGGCGAACAGGATCACGCCGGTGGCGAGACGGACCTGCCGCAGGCTGATGCCGCGGACGAAGGTCGTGATCTGGTCTCGGGAGAGGGCGGCCATGCGATCCACAGGGTCAATATTGGGCGATATTAGTGCGCCATTTGGACGATGAATACCATCCATCGTCGTCCCTGCGAACGCAGGGACCCATACTGGGCGGCCTCTTAGTGTCACCGTGGCTCATGCCGTTTTCCCCGCCGCCGTCTGGTGGCTATAGGTCCCTGCTTTCGCAGGGACGACGACCAACTTTTTTCCCGTTGCGGCAGGTTGACACTCCAGGGGTGGTCGAGGAGAAAGCGCGCCGTGACCATAGCCCCACCCGATAAGCCCGGAGCCAGTTCCGCCGCGCCGCCGTGGTTTGCAAAGTCCTGGCTTGCCGTGGCGTTGCTGATCGCCGCGTTGACGGCGATGCGGCTGATCTATGCCGGCGTGCTCGATCTGCGGACCGACGAAGCCTATTACTGGAGCTGGTCGAAGGAGAGCGTGCTCTCCTTCCTCGATCATCCGCCCGCCATCGCCTGGCTGATCCGGTTCGGCACTGCGATCTTCGGCGACACCACAACAGGTGTGCGGTTCAGCGGCATCGTCGCGATGCTGGTCACGCAGCTCCTGCTCGCCGACATCGTCCGCCGCGTGACGCATGATATGCGCGCCGTCATCTTCGCGGTGCTGATGCCGGAAGCGGCGCTGTATTACGGACTGTTGATGGCGAAGGTCGCGCCCGACACCGCGATGATCCCGTTTGCGGTCGCCATGCTGTGGTCGCTGGTGCGGCTGCATGAGAGTGGCAACCCGCGCTGGTGGCTTGCGGCGGGGCTGTTCGCAGGGCTTGCGCTGCTCTCGAAATTCACCGCGATCATGCTGCTGCCGGCGGTAGCAGCCTTTGTGCTGGTGCCGGACTGGCGGCGGCGCTGGCTGCTCAGCTCGTATCCGTGGCGGGCGGCGCTGATCGCGGTGATCGTGTTTTCGCCGGTCCTGATCTGGAATGCGCAGCACGATTGGGCATCGTTCCGCTTCCAGTTCGTGCGCGCGGTGGCGGACCGTCAATTCTCGTTGCGCACCGTCGGCGAATTCATCGGCATGCAGTTCGGTCTCGTCGGCTTCGTGCTGCTGCCGGTGGTGCTGTTCGGCGTGACGCTGACGGCCTGGCGCGGCTATCGCACCCGCGAGCCGGTGGCGATCCTGCTCTCGACCGCCGTGCTGGTGCCGTTCCTCTATTTCCTCTGGAAGTCGCTGACGCTGCGCGTCGGCGACACCTGGCCGATGTTCCTGTGGCCCGCCGGCTTTGCCGCCACCGCCATCAACCTCGTCATGATGTCGAAGGAGGGCGTCTCGGAACGCATGATCAAATCGACGTTCTGGTGGGCGAGGGTGGCGGTCATCTCGGGCATCGGCTTCGTAGTCGGCGTGTTCTTCTATTACTTGGCGGCGCCCTGGAACTTGATCGGCCGGACCGATCCGGTCGGCGCCGAAGCGGGCTATGAACAGGTCGTGGTGCGCGCGCGCGAGCAGTTGCGGGCGACCGGCGCGACCTGGATCGCGACGTCGGACTATCGCACCTACGCGATGCTGCGCTGGCATTTCAACGGGCAGGTGCCGGTCATTCAGATCAACGAACGCGGCAGGTTTCAAGGCTTTCGCGATCCCGGCATGGACCTGATCAAGGATCATCCTGGTCTCTATGTCGGCCGCGAGCCGGACCATCGCCTGCCGCTGTGGAATCTGACGACGGCGAAGCGGCAGCCGCTGGAGCGCGTCGAGCGCATCTGGCGCGGGACCGTGATGGATACCTATGCGCTGGAGAAGATCACCGGTTGGACGCCGGAGCTGGCGCCGCCACCGGATTCGCCGCTGTTCCGCTGGCGCGTGCTGGCGGGGGTCGTCGGAGGCGATGGGATCGCTTCGAAGCCTCTGCGCTCGCAAATGATGTGACCCCCGTAGGATGGGTGGAGCGAAGCGATACCCATCATTGCCTCAATGCCGGTGCGCGTGGCGATGGGTTTCGCTTTCGCTCTACCCATCCTACGATGACAGTGGCTTCTCCGCGGCAATGACGGTTATAGTTTCGCGATCCCGCGACATGAATTGCCTGAGGTTTGCTATCAACTATCCGCCCTCTGATTCAGAGGGCGCAGGGAAGACCGGGTGCTTGCTGCACCCGAGGTCTCGTGTGCCATTGCGCATAGCAAAAAACGCACACGAGCATACAGGTACAGCGGAAACACTCCGGCCTTCCCTGCGCAATGGCTTTACGGCTTACTTCGTGCTCTCCCCGGAGAACGGCTCTTTTGCCTCCGTCATCGGCGGGACACTTCCCGCCAACTTAACGCCAGCACCGCGGCGTCCGAACCACACGACTTCGCCATACGCCTCACGTCACGTACGTCGTCGTGACATCAGCGTCCATCGCATCTCACCGCACGTTCGTGACGATCGCGAAGCGCCCCTCATCTTGCCGTGAGACGGACGGAGTTATGCGACTGATTTGCCCGGAATGTTAAGCGGAATATTTTTTGATTCCGGGCTTGACACGATTTCGGAAAATCAGAAGTGATTTGCCGCCGCGTTTTCTTGCAGCAGTTGGGTGTTGAAATTGCGCTTGGGCGCGACGTCCTACCTATTGGAGCCTTGTTGCGGTTGCGCGGCCGTCGGCCAGCCGGTCATACTCCGCCGCAAATGCGCAGCATGCGCTGTTTCTCTTTTTCGTCGTCCCGGAAAAGCTCTGCCTTGGTGGACCGTTGCTCTGCGACGCGTGCTCAAGAAGCGCCGTCGAAGAATTTTACGCCCTCGATGATGCTTACGCTTCGCCCTCCGGAAGCGGACATTGATCCGCGAGCTTCCGTTAAGGGCCAAGACTGGAAGTCGCGGCCGCAGAGCGGTTGCCCGGTCTCTAGGAACGTCAACAAGGTCGGCGCGTTGGATTAGAGCCGCTGATGCGGAAAATCAGCGATGCACTCCCGGCCCGCGAGGCCATCGTCAAACTCGCTGAGGGCGGAGTTACTGCTGTTCGGTGCCAGCTGACGACGCAAGGACTGCGAGGCATCATGGCCAACGTCTTGGAGCCCTGGCACCGTTGCAAAGAGCAATATGGAGGGGACATGAGAAATATAGTGAACGAAGCCGGCGAGATCGTCGCCAAGGCAACACGTGACGGCACGTTGGTCGGCGGACACCACCGCATCGCGGTGGAGGTTAGCCTCGGTCAAAAGCTGTTCTGGGAAGACACCGGCGGGCCTGTCAATCCTGGGGGCTTCTTCAGGCATCCGGTAAGTTCTTTGCGACATACAGCTTGATGCGCTCGTCGAGCGTTACCTTGAGACCTGTGAGGTTATAATGGCCAAGGTCCCCGAACACTCCGGCACCGCGGCGCATTCCAGCAATGAGCAAGCCCATGAAAGTTAAAGATCTGATAGATGAGCTACAGAAGCTCGATCCGGAGATGCCGGTCGTCGCTTCCAGCCCTGACGGCTTCGATCTCTATGAGCCGACACTTGACTGCGAATGGATCACGATAGATCAGTCCGGTAGTCCGCAGCGCGCCATGTCAGGTGAGGCCGGCGCAGTGCAAGCCCTCCGCCTATAGCTCGGCGGCTAACGACCACAATGCCGCGGTGACGGTCCGATAAGGAGCGCTCGCGACTTCAAAGGCGACCGTACAAGCACAGCCATCTGGTCGCGCTGCGCCCGACGAAGATTTCCGCAATCGATCCGCCGTCAACATGGTGGGCGGGAGAGCGCGGCTAACACAGTCGGCACTTCGCTCAAAAACGGAAAATCCGGACTGACCTACGGCGCGTTACCCCTGTGACCGGACATCGACCGCCTGACTGGGTAGGTCCGTTTCGTGCCGGAAGCGGAACTCCAACTTATTCGATCTTGATTCGTTTGGTGAGGACCTGCGCCCGCGCGTACTCGTCGTCGGCGACCCTAATCACGTAGGGCTTCTCAAGTTTGTGCTCTACGTCGAACTCGGAGCGGCCCGTGTAGTTGATGTGCCGGCCGTACGTGTGCAGCGACATCGAAATGTCATTTCCAACGTTCCGGACGCTGTGTATGTGTTCAGGATAACAGCGGGCAGTGTCACCAACGGTCATCACTTGTTCACCGCCGCGCTTCAGGTCCGCATAGCCGGGCTTACCACCGTCATCGAGCCGGTCGTAGTTGATCTCTTGTTCTTGGCCTTCAATACCGACCACCACAGCCCAAGTTTTATGGTTGTGCGGGATAGTGCCGCGGTTAGGCAGCCACGATACCAAGAAAACGGCTAGGTCGTGATTGGGCTCTTCATGGAGCATGTGAACGCCGAAGCCTTGCTCGGCATCGCATTCGCGATATTCGGGGCGGCGCAATTCCGGCGATTGTGCAAATTTCTTGGCGAGGGGTGCGACTAGGTCCGTGATCTCGACTGGATCAAAATGCTGAGCAGTAATCTCCCGCAGGTCGCGCACGTACTGGTCGAGGTTCATTGCATCTACCTCCAAGGTTTAAAGGCGTTGCAATTTTGGGCGAAGTCTACGACGTTCGCGGCGAAACTCAATGTCCACTTTGGGTCCCATTTACAGACCTTTGACGCGCCCACCGTCCAAGTCCATTTTACCCCTGTGACCGGACATCGACCGCCTGAGCGTCTTCTTACATAGATGCTTCTATCTGCTTACGGTTATCTCGTTTGTAGCATTCTTGGCAGCTATTGGTACGAACTTAGTCACACGCTTCAGCTCGCAAAGGGACCTCAAAGTCCGCAACCAGAGCTAGGAAAAACCATTCCCTATGACGTAGGGCATCGAAGAGTTTACATCTCGCGCGAAGACGACGTGCGCAATCATGAGCTGGAAGCTACAGGATGTGGGCAGCGTTGGCCGCCGCAGGAGAGTAGCGGCTTTGGGCTGCCTTGCGGCCCACTGCATATTATGCTCGCCATCGATCTTTACCCCATACGCACGGGTAGGCGAATCGGTCCTCAAACATGTGAACTCGTTTACAGTCACTTGCGCTCTTTCGGTACATAAGGTGGCTGCGGAGGGCACACGCTATGACCCAACCTGCAAAGCGCATACCCAAATGGCTGACGATTGACGTGCTGGTAATCGTTATATCGCTGGCGATTATCGGGATCGGCATCGGGATCGGGATTGCTCCCTAGCCACGAACATGAACCGGATCGGTTCTGACAGCTACCGGTACTACCGAAGTTGGTACATCCAGATTGCTGGCTTTCCGAACGGCTCAGTTTTCATAACATCGCAAACCACAGGAGCTCTCTTGTGTGCGCGCTCCGGCGAGAAAACCGCGTTGGCTCAATCCAGCCCCCTGTACCGCAGCCAAGGGCATGTATCTCGTCGGGGCGCGCAAGCAAGAATTGCCTGGTGCAACGCTCCTCGGGACGCTGTGGATGTGATCTGGAAGCGGAACGGCGGTGAACATGCGTGGTCGTTTGTACGGATGAGTCGAGAGTTTGGTATATCAAGCACCAAAGGCCGCTCCCCGGGTTGCATCGGCTGCGAACAGACCGCTGCCAAACGCGACGGGCGGCGAAAGAACGCCTCGACGGGCACGGGGCTTTCCGATGTGGACATTTCTTACGATCAATCCTCGCGCGGGCAGAAATTCGCGACGGTACCCGAGGAAATTTCGGGCCAAGGCGCAGGGAAAAACCCACAGCCACAGTCTGCCACCGCCTGGTGAACTCTGATCTCAGAGCTGCTCCGAAAGCGGACATCGGCAGCGGGCATGTCGGCGCTGGGCCAAAAGGGGCATCATGATCCCGCGAAACGAAAGGCGTCGCCAACTACAATCTATTTGTAATATCCGACGACGCATATATAGCCAGCCACCTTCGTTGCGAGCCCTACTTTCTCAACCGGTCTCTTATCTTCGCCGGGGCGCGGGTACATGTATGTGACCTCTGTGATCTTATCTTCGACGGCGGAGGCAAATTCCGCCCCGTAGGGTTTGCCCGTGACATCCTTGATGTCTCTCTGCACAAGGCCAATGCGCGCAGGGTCGGGATGGGCGATGTTCTTGCCGTCAGGGCCTGCACAAGTTGGATAAAGGTCACGGTCGCGAAAGCCTCCTTCACCCTTGTTGATTTGGCTGACGGTTCTTGCCGGGTCGGCTTTCATGGAGACGACGACCTTCTCAAGCATAGCTTTCGCCTCGGCGGGCGTGCCGAAACCGGCATTCTGAGCGTATGTCGCCGTCGATGCGATTGCGGCCGCTGCCATTACACTGATCGCCAGGTGAAGACGCATGATTTCCTCCCGCTACCATTGTGCTCACCGCCCAGCTGCATGGTTCGGAGAAGCCTTAGCTCTTGCATTGGCTGCTCGGAGAATGACGAAATTGCCAATCATCCGACCACGTCATCGGCTCTTGCATGCAGAAGGCTTCACTCAACGCTAGCTCGAATTGGATTCCCAGGGAGTGAACCACTTCACAATCGCTCTGAAATGGAACTCCGCCAGACAACGTGAACCTAACGTCCTTCCCAGGTCTGCTCTGGGTCCAACGGCAGACGCTGAATTCTGCTCTCTCCGGGAGCCCGCGCTGGCCCAGCCGAAAGCAAGCGCACCCTGGCGAAGCGCGTGATCCGATGCAGCCATCCGTTTGCCACAGCGGTACGGGTTGAAGTCATCGTCCCGGCAGAGCTGTGAGCTCTCGGGACGCGTCGATCCCCAAGAAGGGATATCCAGCCACTTCTTTCGAATACTTCCCGTACATATCGATCCACCTGCGTGTAAATTCTGCAATGACGCCGAAAGCTTCGAATGGTGACCTGATGGTCCCAAGCCTCTGGCTGAATTCAAAAGCAAATTCTATGTTGGCTTGTGTCATTTCCAGAAGCTTCGCTTGATAAGCCTGCACGCTTTCCGTCCCTAACGAAAAATCAAACCCTTTCTTTGGATTGTTATCCCTCATCATCTGATGACTGCCGCCATCGTGTAGGGCAGCCGCTTTTAAGGCAGCCACCCGATTCTCAACTACGGGATCCTTTTTCTCAACTGCGGGATCCTTTTGTTTTGGTTCCTCATGTATCTTAAGGGGCGTTTCAGTAGAGCCTGCGGCGACAGAGCGCAGGGGGACGACAGAGCGCAGAGAGTTGTCCTTCGGGCTTCTAACAACGGCCTGCTTGTTCCGTTGGGCCCGGGCGGCCACTTTCGGGCTTCGGGTGTGCTTCGACGCTGCGGCTGATTTACGCTTGCTCATCTGACGCTCCAAATGGAATGGGTCGACCACAACGGTCATTTCTGAAAGACAACAGGCCTTGCGATGTAGCGTTCCAAACGCGGGATGATGGCACGTTCATGATGTCGATGGCGATTTCAGGTAGCAACGCCCACCAACGAACGTTGAGACTGTTGAATACCTCAGCGCCCTTCGTCGAGATGTGCGGTCTGCTGGGCTTAAGGTGGTGCAGCTTGCAGCCATCGAGGAGAAGCGGCCCAAGGAGTGGCTTGCTACGCCAGGGAAATAGCCAAACTGCGTAACCGATTGCATCATGGACGTCGCCGACCGCGGCCCCAACGTCGCCCGCGAGCAAATACCTTGCAGCGCAGCTACGGAACAGTATTACACCGGATAAATTCGCGGAACGAAACGGCTCGTCCTTCTTTCTGACCTTGAGAGGTGCCCATGACTTCTCATGCCATAGAAGGCGCATGTGCGTTCGCTTGGCGGAACTACTTGCTCCGACACAGCAGTATCAGCGAGAACGATAGCAGGCGTTCCGCCCTCCATCGCTACGTCACCAATCTTCGTGCCACCGGCGAGTATGATTTCGGTCTCCTGCAAATCGCGGCAGTCGCGTACTTGAAAAAACTGGACGAATTGCATGACGACCGAGGTGCGAGACTCGCGGCAGATCAAGCTTTGGCCGAGTGTTTAAAGTCAGGACGTGCGCAAGCCGACACTTAGTTTTTGGACCATACACGGGGGCAGAAGGAGCGAACAGCATGGCAGTCGATACCACTAATTCAACCCGTTCCGCGCGCGAGCCACAGGGACAGCAAATCGGCATGAATTCCTTGAAGCCAATCGTGCACTTTCAGGTCTCAATGCTGAGGATGTGGGCCGAGAGCATCGAGAGGTTCGCGGGCAATTACGAAGAGGCGTTGCAGGAAACCGCGACCCCCGTCGAGGAACAGACAGACAGGCAACGCGCCGCGTCAGCGCGCGGACTGCCTCATTGATCTTAACGCGATCGCGCCGGTCCTCAGCGCCAACTGATTGGCTCGCGTATCTCGGCCGGGATGGTCAGCAGACTACTTAGCGGCTTAGCGCGAGACCAGCACCATGCTCCCTAGCGGAATCGGACCTCACGCCTCGTCGTCGCGCTTGCTCAGGAGATCCTTCGCAAGATCGGAGAGCGCAGGCCGCGGCAGCGCGGTGAACGGCAATGGGCGGGTGACGTCGATGGCGGCCAACCCTAGCCTTGCGGTGAGCAGGCCGTTGAGCACGCCTTCGCCGAGCCGCTGCGAGAGTTTGGCGGCGATGCCGTGGCCGAGCATCTGCTGCACCAGGCTGTCGCCAACCGCCAGGCCGCCGGTGATGGCGAGATGGCCGATGACGTGGCGGAGCAGGCTGAGCATGCCAAGCGTACCGGGACGGCCGCCATAGAGCCGCGCCAGTTGCCGAATCAGGCGCATCGCGGCGACGAATACGAACAGCACGTCGATCAGGGCGCGCGGGCTCACGGCCGTGACCACCGACACGCGCTGTGCCGCGGTCGAGACCAGCCGCCGCGCTTCTTCATCGAGCGGCGCCATCAATTCGCGCTCGGCCAGCTTGATCATGTCGGCGCCATCGATGATGTCGTCGGCATGGCTTGTCAGCGTGGCGCGGGCGCGCGCCAGTCGCGGATTCTGATGCGCGAGCTTGAGCAGGTCGTTGACAACAGCGCGGCTCTCGGCGCGGTCGTCGCTGCGCAGCACCTCCGTGGCGCGCAGATGCAGCTTCTCGATCGCCGCCAGCCGCGCCAGCCCGAACGCTTCGCGGCCGATGACGACGGCCAGCGCCAGCCCCGCCGCCACCGCAAATGCCAGCGCGACGTAGCCAAGAGTCTGGCTGCGCGCGAACAGGTCCTCGATCAGGTTGACGATGCCGAGACCCGTGCCGAGCAACACCAGGCCGCCGACCGCCGACCAGAACAGCGTGCCCCAGCGAAAGCCGCGGCGCACCGGGATACGGGGCGCATCGATCGGCACGGGCAGCAGCGCGGGATCCGCCTCGGGCGTGATCTGCACTGTGCCGCGGGCGGGGCGGCCGGCCTCGTCCGGATCGATCACGACGACGCCGGGATCGCCGAGCTTGAACGTCGCCGGCCGCCGAGGGGGCGTCTTCTCGCTCATTGCAGTCGGTCTCCGATCAGGAACTGGAGGGCGCGGTCGAGGCGGATGTGAGGCAGCGCGGGCTCTTCCTTGGCGTTGCGTTCCAGCAGCGGCGGCCGGAAGCGCAGGAAGCGGAAATCGGCGTTGTCGTGCAGCGTGCTGGAAAGGCCGCGAAAGCCGCCGTTGAATAGCTCTTCGGGATCGGCGGGCAAGTCGCCCGGAAAGGTCGCAACTTCCGTCTCGCCGTCAAACGTATCGCCATTGGCGGTCTCGCCAGGCGCGGGCGTGCCGAGGATCGACGGCAGCTTCTCCCGGCCGCGCGCGACCATTGCCTCGCGCGTGGCGCGCACCGCGGCGAGCGCAACGACATCAATGGCGGCGCCGGCATATTCGGCGCGATCGGCCGCCTTGGCGACGGCGCGCCGCAAGACGGCTTCCAATCGGTCATGGCTGGAATGGTGCAGATGATCGGCCTTGGTGGCGGCAAACAGGATGCGATCGATCCGGGGGCGAAACAGGCTGCTCAGGATCGTGCTGCGGCCGATGCGGAAGCAATCGAGAATGCCGGCCAGCGCCGCTTCGAGATCGTGCAGCGCTTCGGGGCCGGCATTGAAAGCGGCGAGCGCATCGACCAGCACGATCTGCCGGTCGAGCCGCGCGAAATGATCGCGGAAGAACGGGCGCACCACCACGTCCTTGTAGGCTTCATAGCGTCGCCGCATCATCGCCCACAGCGAGCCGTCGGGCGCGGTGCCGTCGATGGCCACATCGAGCGGCGCGAAGGTCAACGCCGGCGAGCCTGCGAGGTTGCCCGGCATCAGGAAACGGCCGGGCGGCAGCAGGCTCATGGCGAAACGTTCGTCGCGGCAGGCGCGCAAATAATCGGTGAAGAGCTTTGCGGCGGCGAGCGTCGCCTGTTCGTTTTCGCGGCCTTCCGCGTCCAGCGTCTTCAGGTGCTCATGCCAGGGCGCGGCGAGTTTTACGCGCGGGCCCTCGCGCGACAGCGCGAGGCTCTCGGCCGACCACTGCTCAAAACTCCTGTTGAGCAGCGGCAGGTCGAGCAGCCATTCGCCGGGATAATCGACGATGTCGATGGTGAGCGTGCGGTCCGCGCCGTTCTGCCGCTGGTAGTCGATGACCAGGCGCAATTCGGAAATGTCGACGGTCGAGTTCGGCCAGCGCCGTTCCTCGATCAGGGTGCGGACGTGGCTTTCATAGGCGAAGCGCGGCACCGCGTCGTCCGGCTGCGGCTCGAGCCGGGCGCGGGCGATCCGGCCCGTCGCATACGGCTCGAATACCGGAAACCTGCCGCCGCGGGTCAGGCCGTGGATCAGCGCCGTGATGAACACGGTCTTGCCGGCGCGCGAAAGGCCGGTGACGCCGAGCCGCACGGTGGGATGGAAAAAGCTGTCGCCGTAATCCAGCAGCGCCCGTGCCGACAGGCGCGCTTCCTCGACGATCTCTGAAAAACTGGGAGGCATGCGGGTGGAGGACTCGGTGCAAAATGCGCTTGGTGGGCGATGTTCAGGAAAGTGGCGACTGAAGAGGTAAAATCAAGCTCTCGTGATCGCCTGACGACCGGATCCCGAGGGATCGCGGAGCGTCTTCTGGCAGCACGAAAATGCCACGTCGATGGGGTAGGCGATGGTCCGCCGGAACTTGTCATCGGGGCGCGCGTTCGTGTGACCGCCGACGGATGATGGCGGCGTTCGGGCCCGTCGGCTTGAACGCTTCGTTGATCTCGGAAGACCCATGTCCTATCGCTCCCTCACCAGCTTTGACGGGCCTGCATGACCATCTTCAGACTGAAACAATTCGCCTCGACATCCCTCCATGCTGCGGCCGATGCCATGCACTGGAACTACGACCGTGCCGAGCTGATCGCCGATGGCGTCGTGCATATCCTCGGCATCTCGCTCGGGCTTGTCGCCGCCACCGCGTTGATCGTGCTGACCGCGATCTATGCCAGCGCATTCGAGGTTGCCGTGGTATCCATCTACGTCGCGGGCCTGCTGGCGATGCTGACCTTGTCCGCGGTCTACAATCTCTGGCCGGTGTCGCGCGCCAAATGGGTGCTGCGCCGTTTCGACCATTCGGCGATCTATCTCTTGATCGCCGCCACCTATACGCCGTTCATCGTGCAGCTCCGGGAAAGCTATCTCGCGATCGCGCTGCTTACCGGGGTGTGGTGCGCCGCGATCGCCGGCGTGGTGCTGAAGCTGGCGCTGCCGGGGCGCTACGATCGCCTGGCGGTCGGGCTCTATCTCGCGCTCGGCTGGAGCGGCGTTACGCTATACGACGCCGTGGTGAAGGCGGTGCCGCCGCTGGCGCTGGGCTTCGTGGTGGCGGGTGGCGTGCTCTATAGCCTTGGCGTGATCTTCCATGCCTGGCAGCGCCTGCGTTTCCAAAACGCGATCTGGCATGGCTTCGTCTTGCTCGGCGCCGCCTGCCATTATACGGCTATTCTCGATATGATGATCCTGACCTAGGATCATAACAAACGGGAGAGAGCGCTCATGCAGGTGACAGGCAAGGTCGTGGTCGTCACCGGCGGCGGCAATGGCATCGGCCGGGCGATGTGCGAAGCCTTTCACCGCGAAGGCGCGGCCAAGGTGGTGGTCGTCGATATCGATCCTGCCGCCGCGCGGGCCGTCGCCACGCCGATCGGCGGAGCCGCCTTCAAATGCGATGTCGGAAAGGAGAAGGACATCCTTCACGTCATCGAGGAGACCGAGCATCAATTCGGCCCGATTGCGCTGTTCTGCTCCAATGCCGGCATCGGTGGCGGCTTCGATCCGCTGTCGGTCAATGCCGGCGGAACCTCCGACGAACCCTGGTCGCGAAGCTGGGCTGTCCATGTCATGGCCCATGTCTATGCGGCGCGGCATCTGATCCCGCGCATGAAGGCGCGCGGCGGCGGCTATTTCCTCAACACGATCTCGGCGGCGGGATTGCTGTCGCAGGTCGGCAGCCCGGCCTATTCGACCACCAAGCATGCGGCCGTGGGCTTCGCCGAAAACCTTGCGATCTCGCACAAGGCCGACAACATCAAGGTTTCGATCCTGTGCCCGCAGGGCGTCGACACCAACATGCTGCGCTCGATCCCGAAAGGCCCGCAATCCGGCGACGGCGATCTCGCGCCGGAACAGGTGGCGCAGGACGTGCTGAAGGGGCTGGAAGCGGAAACCTTCGTAATCCTGCCGCACCCGCAGGTGCTCGGCTACATGCGCAAAAAGACCGAGAATTACGACCGCTGGATCGCGGGCATGGCGAAGATCCAGGCGAAAATGCGGGAGAGCTACGGGAAATAACTTGGCGAGAAGGGCGGCCTTATCGGCCGCCTTTCCCGATTACGTCGCTACTGGCACCTGTGCATCAGGCCGTCGTCGAGACGGACCATGGTGCCGGGCTGGCAGATTATTCCGTTTCGCGCCGCGTAGTCCTGGCTCCATACGCCGGGGCCGCCGTAATAGGCGGGGCCGCCATATACGCTCGGACCGCCGTAATAGGCGTAGGGGCCACCGCCGCCGTAGTAGGCGGCGGTCGCTCCGGCTGCGACAGCACCAGCCGCGACGGCGCCGGCGCCCACCGCGGCGGCACCGGCCGCGGTCCGCCGCGCCTGCCGCCGGGTAACGCCCGGGGTGTATGGATCAGCCATCTGTGCCTGCGCGCGCTCGATAGACAGCAAAGCGCCGTTTTGTTCGGTCCAGCCAACAGAGAGCATGGTTGCGCATGCGAAGACGGAGACCGCGAGGGCAGCTTTTCCGAGACTTGTCTTACTCATGACATTCACTCCACGGTTGCCCCATGCCGAATTTTCGTGCGAGCGTAGAGTGCCGTCAAGTAAACGCCGCGTGCGAACTGACAGGCGAAATGTTGAGCCTTTGAATCAAATGGGGGCCCATGAGCTGGCGTGTCTGGCCATTCGGAAAAGCTCCGGCGACGCTGCCGGATGCTCCGCATGCGCTGCTGGCTGATATCGAGAAGCAGGGCAAGCGGTATCTCGACGAGGTCGATAACGGGAAATGGGTCTATCCCGCCTGCAAGCGGACCGCGTCGGATGCTGGAGCCGACAAGGGGGAGGTCTGCAACCATACGCGGCTGGAGGCCATGCGCTATCTGCTGACGGTCCCCAGGGGTGAATTCAGGCTGCTCGCCGAGCCGGATTCACAAGCGGCGATACTGGAGGCCTATCTGCGTCAGTTGCCGCACGATGAAACGGTGATCGAATTCACCGGCAATACGATGAGCGATCTGGCGATCGCCGTCGTCGCCGGATTCAACTGGCTCACTCATTGTGCCAGTCTGGCCGGCGCCGACCGCCGAAAATTTTCAGGCACGCTCAATCGCTTCCGCAAGGTCGCGGTGTCGGCGCAGAAATGGTGGGAGATGGAGGGCGCGAAAGCGCGCTACGCGCAGATGCTGCAGGCGCAGCAGGAACCGCCCCTGTTCTTGAATCTGGTCTGGGCGGACTATGGGCGGCTTGCGGGCGAAATCGCCGCGGCGCGGGCCTAGCCCTTCTGCGCGTAGAGCAGCGGCACGGCCGAATCCACCAGCACCTCGATCAGGCTGACGCCGTCATATGCGAGCCCGGTCTTCAGCGCGCCCGCGAGTTCGGATGATTTTGTCACCCGCGCGGCGTGGCAGCCCATGCCTTCGGCGAGCTTGACGAAATCGATGCCGGGCAGCTCCAGCCCCGGCACATTGCGCACCTGCATCACCTGGCTGAACGAACGCATCGCGCCGTAGCCGGCGTTGTTGATCACGACGACCGTCAGCGGCAAATTGCGGCGCGCGGCGGTCCATAGCGCCTGGATCGAATACATCGCCGAGCCGTCGCCGATCAGGCAGACGGTGCGCACGCCCGGCCGCCCCAGCGCCATGCCGACCGCGGCGGGCAGGCTGTAGCCGAGGCCGCCGCTCGCCATGGTGTAAAAACTGTCCTGGCCGCGCATCGGCATGAATTTTTGCATCGCCGGGCGATGCGAGGGCGCTTCCTCCACCAGCACCGCATTGTCGGGCATGGCTTGCGAAAGCGAGTGCAACAGGAATTCGACCGGCAGCGGATCGGCGGCCGTCGGCGCCGGCGGCAGCACGCGGCCCGCAGCAATCGCACGCGTCGTCTCGGGCAGCAGGTCGAGCAGCATCGCGAGCGCCGGCTTCATGGTGGCGACGATGCTGGTGCCCGATGGCGTGACGGCGGCGGCGTCCGCGTCGTCGGTGATCTGGTAGATCGTGGTGCCGCCGTCGAAGATCGCGGCGTGGCCCTCGACATGGAAGGTGAAGACCGGCGCGCCGATCACGACCACGAGGTCGTGGCCACGCAGCGTGTCCGATAGCTGTCCGGGCGATGCGTGCAGGAAGCCGGCGAATTGCGGATGCCGTTCCGGGAACGAGCAGCGCGCCGAAAACGGGCTGGCCCAGACGGCGGCCTTGGTCTTCTCAGCGACCCGCACCATCAGCTCGACCGCTTCGGCGCGGTCGACGGCCGGGCCGACGACGAGGGCCGGGCGCTTGCTGGCGATGAGCGCATTTGCCAGCGCCTTCATGCTTTCCGGATCAGGGCCGAGCTCGCGGCTGACGTGGCGGGCCTCGACCGGTTGCGCCGGTCGCGTCCAATCGTCGATCGGGATCGAGACGAAGGTCGGCCCGCAGGGCGGCTGCATCGCCACATAATAGGCGCGCGCGATCGCGGCCGGCACGTCTTCCGCGCGCGCCGGCTCGACACTGTATTTGACGTAAGGCCGCGGAAATTCGGAAGCGCGCTCGGCATAGAGAAAGGCCTGCAGCGGCAGGATCGAGCGCGCCTGCTGGCCGGCGGTGATGACGAGCGGCGTCTGGTTGCGGTGGGCGGTGTAGATATTGCCGAGTGCATTGCCGACGCCGGCGCCGGAATGCAGATTGACAAAGCCGGCGTTGCGGGTCGCCTGCGCATAACCATCGGCCATGCCGACGCAGGAGGCCTCCTGCAGGCCGAGCACGTAGTCGATGTCGTCGGGCCAGTCGCTGAGGAACGGCAGTTCGGTCGAGCCGGGATTGCCGAACACGCGCTTGATGCCGAACGCGCGGAGCAGGCCGAAGGTGGCGTCCTTGACGGTGAGCGAGGCGGCGGCGGATTTCGCTGGTTTGCGGGACGACATGAGATGAATCCCCAGAGCTGGCTCCGTCATTCCGGGATGGTGCGTTAGCACCAGACCCGGAATCTCGAGATTCCGGGTCCGATGCTTCGCATCGTCCCGGAATGACTACCTCAAACTACTACCAAACAGCCGTGCCCTTCATCGTCGGCTGTCCCTCGGCATTGGCGATCCACAGCTCCATGCCGGCGTTGGTCTCGTTGGCGTTGATCGAGAATTCGCTGCCTTCGAACAGCGGCTGCACGCCGCGATAGCTGAACTTCTTCGGCGCCGAGTCGCCGTGAAGTTTTGCGGCGAATTCGACGATCAGCGCGGCCTGCAAGGGACCGTGGAAGATCAGGCCCGGATAGCCCTCGACCTTGGTGACGTAGTCGCGGTCGTAATGGATGCGGTGGCCGTTGAAGGTCAGCGCCGAATAGCGAAACAGCAGCACGGGATCGCTGACATGGCTTTCGCGATGCCTGGCGACCGGCGGCGGAGGAGGGGCCTTCGGCGGTGAAGCAGGCCCTGGGCCGCCGATGTCGCGATAGACGATGTCCTGCCGCTCGCGGATGGCAACCCCGCGCGCCGTCGTTACCGTGTGTTCGACGGAGACGAAGCATAGCGTGCCGGTCGAGCCGGTTTTCACCGTCACATCAGCGATCCGCGAGGTCCGCGTCGCTTCATCGCCGACGCGTAAGGGCGCGAGGAATTCGATCTCGCCGCCGGCCCACATCCGGCGCGGCAGCGGCACCGGCGGCAGGAAGCCGCCGCGCGTTGGATGCCCGTCAGGGCCGAGCTGCGACATCGGAAACACCGGCTGCGCCAGGCACCAATGCGTGGTCCACGGCGCGGCGTCGCCCGCCTTGGGCTCGCCGATGTCCTGAAACAGGGTTGAGCGCAGGCCCTTCACGAGTTGCGCAGTGACGATGTCGGACGCTTCCGTGCTGCGGCCGATCCATTGGCGCAGATGGTCGAGATCGAGTTTTGTTGCGGCTTCGGTCATGACTTCAGGCTTTTGATACGGGCTGCGGGAAGTTCAACGTGGTCGCCGATGGCGGGCACGGGGCCATAGTGCCGTTCTTCACCGACGAAGATCGCAGCGGGTGCGGCATAACTCACCTTGCCCTTGGGGGTATCGACCTCGATGCGGCGCAGATGCGGGTGCACGGCGAGGTCGGCCATGGTGTTCACTTCCGCAAACGCGATGTCGGCGTCGTCGAGGCGCTTGAGCAACTCAACGCGCGTCATCGAAGCAAAGGCGTCGGCTACCGTCTTGTCGGTGAGCTGCCGGTTGCGCACGCGCTCGACCATGTTGGCAAAGCGCGGATCGTTGGGCAGGTCGGGCTGATCCAGCACCTCGGCGCAAAGCTTCTTCCATTCGCGCTCGCTCTGGATCGAGATCAAGATGCCCTTGCCGTCCCTGGAATTGAACACGCCATAGGGCGCGATCGAGGGGTGGGCCAGCGCCATCCGCTTCGGCGGATTGCCGGCCTCCGAATTGATCAGCGGCACCGCCATCCAGTCGGCCATCACGTCGAACATCGAGATCCTGATATCGGCGCCCCGACCTGTGCGTCCCCGCGCGATCAGTGCTTCCAGGATCGCCGCATGCGCGGTGGCGCCGGTGGCGATATCGACGACGGAGATGCCGACGCGGGACGGGCCTTCGGGACCGCCGGTGATCGAGGCAAGCCCGCTCTCGGCCTGGATCAGGAGATCGTAAGCCTTGCGTTCGGCATAGGGGCCTTCGTCGCCATAGCCCGAGATGGTGCAGCAGATCAGCGCCGGGTAATCCTTCTTCAGCCGTTCCAGCGAGAAGCCGAGCTTGTCCATCGAGCCGGGCTTGAGGTTCTGCAGCAGCACGTCAGCGCTCGCGATCAGCTGTTCGAGCGCGGCGCGGCCGTCCCTGGTGGCGAGGTCGATCACTTGCGAATTCTTGCCGCGGTTGAGCCAGACGAAATAGCTGCTCTGGCCTTTTGCCGCAGCGTCATAGCCGCGTGCGAAATCGCCCTCGGGGCGTTCGACCTTGACGACATGTGCGCCGGCATCCGCCAATCGTGAACTACAGAATGGCGCTGCGACCGCCTGTTCGACGGAGACGACGATCAATCCTTCCAATGGCAGCATCTGACGTTCTCAGTAAGAGCGGGGCAGGCCAAGCACATGCTCGGCGACGTAGGACAGGATCAGATTGGTCGAAATCGGCGCAACTTGATACAGCCGGGTTTCGCGGAACTTGCGCTCGACGTCGTATTCCTCGGCAAAGCCGAAACCGCCATGGGTCTGCACGCAGGCGTTGGCCGCTTCCCAGGAGGCATCCGCCGCCAGCATCTTCGCCATGTTGGCTTCCGCGCCGCAATCGAGGCCAGCCTCATATTTACGGGTGGCTTCCTTCACCATCAGCTCGGCAGCGCGCATCGCGGCGTAGGCCTTTGCGATCGGGAACTGAATGCCCTGGTTCTGGCCGATCGGGCGGCCGAACACGGCGCGCTCCTTGGCATAGCCGGTGGCTTTGGCGATGAACCATTTGGCGTCGCCGATGCATTCTGCTGCAATGAGAATACGCTCGGCGTTCATGCCTGACAGGATGTAACGAAAGCCCTTGCCCTCGTCGCCGATCAGGTTCTCGGCCGGCACGCGCATGTCCGTGAAGAACACTTCGGTCGTGGCGTGGTTCATCATGGTGCGGATCGGGCGGATCTCCAGACCCTTGCCCTTGACCTCGCGCATGTCGACGATGAAGACGGAAAGCCCATCGGTGCGTTTCTTCGCCTGCTCCTTCGGCGTGGTGCGCGCGAGCAGGATCATCAGGTCGGAATGTTCGGCGCGGCTGGTCCAGATCTTCTGGCCATTGACGACGTAGTGGTCGCCATCACGCTTGGCGACGGTCTTCAGCGAAGAGGTGTCGGTACCGCTGGTCGGCTCGGTGACGCCGAACGCCTGCAGCCGCAATTTGCCGCTGGCGATGCCGGGCAGGTATTTCGCCTTCTGGGCGTCGTTGCCGTGCCGCAGCACGGTGCCCATCGTGTACATCTGGGCGTGGCAGCCGCCGCCGTTGCATCCGGCGCGCTGGATCTCTTCCAGGATCGCCGCCGCGGCCGAGAGTTTCAGCCCGGAGCCGCCATACTCCTCGGGGATCAGGACCGAGAGGTAGCCGGCTTCGGTCAGCGCATCGACGAACTCCTTCGGATACGCCATCTGGCGGTCGAGCTTGCGCCAGTATTCGCCGGGAAACTGGGCGCAGAGCTTGGCGACGGCGTCGCGGATGTCGTGGAATTCGTCCTGTTGTTCTTGTGCGGTCATTGGTTTTTCTGGCGATGGATGGTGGGTGATGTCAATTGCTTGGGGAGCGGGCCGTTGTGAAACGATCGTCGGTCTCCTATGCTGAATTGTTATAGCGTATGAATCTGCCTTCGAAGATTGGCAAGAGATGGATATCAGGCAGCTCAGGACCTTCAGTTGCGTGGCCGAGCTCGGCAGCCTCAGCAAGGCCTCCGATACGCTGCGGGTGGCACAGCCGGCGCTGAGCCGACAGATCAAGTTGCTTGAACATGAATTGCGGGCCGAGCTGTTCACGCGGAACGGCCGTGGCATGGTGCTGACCGACGCCGGCCGGCTTCTGCTCGCGCGAACCTCCGGCATCGTCCGGCAGATCGACCAGGTGCGCGACGAGATCCAGTCCGCCGGCGGCCCGCCCTCGGGCCGCGTGGTGCTTGGCCTCGTGCCGACCGTGAGCTGCGTGATTTCGGCGCGGCTCGCCCGGCGCACCGTCGACACCTATCCGGGCATTTCGCTCTGCATCGTCGAAAGCTACAGCGGCCATCTGACGGAATGGCTGCATCGCGGCGAAATGGATCTGGCGCTGATCTACGGGCCGTCGAGCGATCTGCATCTTGCCGTGCAAAGCCTCGGCCGCGATCCCATCGTCGCTGTCGGGCCGCGTGGCAGCGGCCTTTCGAAAAAGAAGCAGGTCGATATCGGCTGGCTGCTGAAACAGCGCCTCGTGCTGCCCAGTCATTCGCACGGCCTCCGGGCGCTGATCGAGCAGGCGGCGGCGAAGAAGAAGCTGAAGCTCGACGTCAAGCTGGAAGCGGACTCGTTCCGAGTGCTGACCAGCCTCGTCGAGGAAGGCCTGGGATACACGCTGTTGCCACCTTCTTCGGTGCGCAATGAGGTCGCCAACGGCCGGCTGGAAACCGCGGCGATATCAAAACCGTCGCCGATGCGCGAACTGACCCTTGCGTCTCCCATCGATCATCCCGGCTCGACTGCGATTGCGCTAGTCACCGAATTGCTTCGCGACGAGCTGATCGCCTGCCGCGAAGAGGGCCTCTGGGACATCAGGCTCGCCTGAGCCGATGTCGGGCCGCAGCGATTGGCTTAGAGCAAAACGGCCAGGGGCGGCATTCTCATCTGGTTACTTCTGTCATGCCGCAATTGTATAGGGGGCGGTGCCGGCTTGCCGGACGATGGTGCTGGCCTTTAACCGAGGACTTCGCGTCCAAGGCCCGCAAGCTTCTCGATGATATTCAAGGGAGCGCATGCTCGTTTAGCGGCATGTCTGGTAATGTCCCCAGCGGATAGCGGAGAAGGCACTCACGCGACGGGACGACGGCGCGGTCTTGAGGTCGGTTGCCTCTTCCTGCTTTTCACCGCCAATGCGCCGTGTTGATCAGGTAGGGCTTCGCGCCTTGCGTCTGCAGCTTCCCTCAAAGCTCGCAAGCGCGCCATGTTTTCGCGAACGGCAACAGCCCGCCGCTCGACATCCGCCATGGCCTGCTTTCCTTGTTCGGATGCAATCCTTTGACGGTGCGTTCTTGCGATGCTTTCAGGGGAAGGTTCGCCAGGTTTCCTGCCAGCCATGCGCTTGCCTTCCACTCCAATGACAATAACCCGCTCAACCCCTAGAGTTGAGCGGGCATGACGCCTTTCCAGTACATCCGTGGAAAGGCGCGGCCGGCTTTAGGCCAGCGAAAGATTTTCCGCGCTTACCTTACCCCGCATCGGGTCGGTCTTGATCTCGAATGTGACCTTCTGGCCCTCGGCCAACCCGGCAAGTCCGGCGCGCTCGACCGCGCTGATGTGCACGAAGACATCAGTGCCGCCGTCGTTCGGCTGGATGAACCCGAAGCCTTTTTGGCCGTTGAACCATTTCACAGTACCTGTCGTCATTTCTCTCTCCAAAGCGCGAGCATGTCGCGCAACCATCATGCGAACCAATTCAACGTCGTCGATGTCTTTGGAAAAGGAGCCCGCGGGCGCGATCAACAAGGCACGGCGGCTAATCGAATAGTGGCAATGTATACAACTATTGCGATTTTTCAAGGGGCGGGAACAACTTATTTGCGAGGCATCTAAGCAGGTTAATCTCGCTTTCTCGAGCTTCGACGGATTGGATTGCGGATGGCGAGTTCCGGTTGACACTCTCGGCCCGGAGTGGTCACGTTCTATTACCAAAGCGCTCGTCGCACTGGGATAGCCCCGGTGCTTCGGATCGGTGAAGCAATCGCCGACGCGGTCATCCTCACATCGCCGTTCATCGAAGTTCCTGTGCAATTGGCTGGCAACAGGACCGGTCCTGCTTACCAGCCCAAACGCGAGGATCGACTCATGCAAGTAATCGTCCGCGACAACAATATCGAGCAAGCCCTGCGCGTGCTGAAGAAGAAGATGCAGCGCGAGGGAGTATTCAGGGAAATGCGCAGGCGCCGATGTTACGAGAAGCCGTCAGAGGAGGCTGCAAGAAAGAAATCCGACGCTGTACGCCGGATGCGTAAGCTTGCGCGAAAGCAGGCGATCCGGGATGGTTTGATCGCGGCTCCGCCGGCGAAAAAGAAGGAAATCAAGCAGCCAGTTCCATCTACGATAAAGTCATGACAGGAACATTAGAAGGCTCGATCGCTTGTCTGCTATCGCACGCGCGACACGCAGGAGCGCCAAGATAATTGCCTGCCGGCTCCCAATAGAAGGAGAGCCCTCATGATCCGCTACTACTTTGACATAAGGGAGGGCGACACTCTCTACGCGGATGAAGAGGGGTTGGAGCTGGACGATCAAACGGCGGCTGAGGTCGAGGCCGCGAATGTTGGCGAGGGATCTCTCTCCGCAGGGCGAGCGGAATCACATGGCTATCGAAGTTCACACCAGCGCCGGAACAATTTTCCAGGCAGCATTCATCTTCGAGAGCGCTCAGCCTAAGGAACAGCATTAGTACAAGTCCGTTGTCTTGCTCTTGGATCACTACATCATGTCGATACCAACTAAAGCAAGGAAGCGGGAGCGAACCGCAACAGGACGCGATCCGATGATGGGATTTCGCGCCGCCCCCGTCCTGCGAGCATCCATTGTGAGATGGGCCGAGAACCAACCCGATAAGCCTACTCTTTCAGAGGCAACGCGCCGTCTGGTTGAACTTGGCCTGGACGTAAAGGTAAAAAGCCGGTTATCGGGCAAAGATCAGAAATTGCGGGCTCGGGAATTGGCTGCCAATGCAATCGATCGCGTCGCTGATTCAAAAGCATCTGCGGAGGATCAGGCAGACCGTAAGCGCCGGCTAATTAAGGGGCCGCAAGAGTTCCGTGAGGCCCGCGTTGATCGTGCTAAGAAGAAGTGATTGCAATGGACGAAAGAATTCCAGCAGCCATGGCCAGTACGCTGCTTCTATCCGGGCAAATGCAATTACGATTTGGGCCGGTAGTATTTCGATGCGTGATTGACTGAGCGGGCAGACGTAGAGCTCGAGTCGTTACCATCCTGTGTCGAGATGGTGGCTTCCCTTGCCTTTGCCCTATGTGAACAAGCGGTCGGTCGCTTTATCGAGCCGTTTGTCCGAACCGCTCGCGTCGTTGAGATGACCAACCAACTCTCCGGATACTCGGTAGATGTTAATCCCTTTGAGGTCATATAGCTTCGTGCCATGACGGTCGAAAATTTCTCGACCTACTACGGCGCCGACGCGAATACCCTTGCTGTTGAATATATTGCCTGTCATGAGTGCCTCCTTGCTTGAGGTCGAGCCGCGAGAATTCTGCGCTCTTCGTTGCCGTGTCAGAGTAGCTTTTGCGGGAGCGGCTTCAGTTCACCGCGCGCACTTTTGCCGGGCACAAGGCACCCCAGCCGCTCATCGAACTGGCTTCGTCGAGCCTATGCCGGGATCAGCGATCGTCTCCCAATTGTTGCCACAAGCGGAACACCGCCATTCGTTGACAGCCCCCGTGGACAAGCAGGTTGATCTGACCGGAGCAGTGACAACGTGTCCGCAGGTACAGGTATTCGTCCCTCGTGATGGAGAGCGGCGCGGCTCGTCGCTGACCATCCTGGAGGCCCACCGACGCTCGAACCTTCGCTGAAAATGCAATGGATAGATAATCGAACTCACGGGCTCCCTCCTGTAGGCGGCGGGAGCACGGTACGGTCTCTCAGTCACTGAAGCCGTTTTTACGATCAGTGATACTGCCAATATAGGGCTTGAGCCATCCTATAGCTAGTCGAAGCTCTCAGGACTCGCGTCCGCGATGGAGCGGGGGTAGATGATGATCCCTCAAACTGGGCGCCGATTTGGGCACTGCCCTGCACATAGCGGTCACTAATCCCGACAGCAGTAGTTCCCCACTTGGCGCGGCAAGCTGCGCGACTTTATCGCGGCTATTGAAAGCCGCGCCGTCACCAACGAGCAGTGCTGGATTTGAAGAAAGCCGCGCCGCCTCCTTCGAGCCAGGTGGCGCTTCAACCGAGTGCGCGCTCCACGGCGTGACGCAGCCAGACCATTCCGCCCTCTAGCGTCTCGCAGTGGGTGAGGCGTAGCGATTGCCCGGCGCCCGGACGGTCACCGTCGTGGCCGTCATAATCGACGATGCTTTGCGCCCCCGCGACACCATCGACCGCCGGATGAAACAACGTGCTGAATTCGTCGATCAGCTGGCGCTTCAGGAATGCTCCGTTGATCCTGCCGCCACCTTCGAGAAGCAGCTTCTTGACGCCGAACAGCGAAGCGATCTCTTCGATGGCGCGCGCCAGATCGTCGCCCCGTGGGCCGGCGAACACGTAAGACACGCCGTCCTCGCGCAGCTCCGCGAGATATGCATCGGAGACCTGCTCTCCCAAAACCGCGACGACATGGTCGCCGCCGATATTGTCCTTGCCGTAGTGAACGCGGCCCGATGGGTCGATGCCGATCGCAAGTTTGCGCCCGTTACGCGGGCCAACATGCGCTTCGCGCGCAATCCCGGGCGCGTCTTTGACAGGCCGCTCTGTTCCCTTGGACAACTCGCTCATCGTCCGTCTCCCGACAATCCATCCATCGGCGTCGAACTGGTCGTGGACGCGTTCATAGTGACTGCGCAAGATGTCCGCCGAGTTGCCCGAGGCGGGCGAGGTGAAGCGGCTCGGATGAAGCCGTCCGTCAATGGAAGTGCTCATATGGCAGATGATGTAGGGTCGCATTAGGTTTCTCTTCTTGAAGCGATCAACGCCGGTGCCTTAACGCCTTGACCAAGGCGGTGAATGCTGGCGACTGGCGTCGGCTCGGGTAGTAGAGATGATAGCCGTCCCAATGCGGCGAGAATTTCTGCAGGACACGCACCAGCCGCCCTTTCGAGACATAGGGGAGAATGATCTCTTCCGGTATGTAAGCAAGGCCAAAACCGTCCAGCGTCGCATCGAGCGCGTTGAAGGTGTTGCTGAAGGCGAGCTGGCCATCGACGCGAATCTTCAACTGCCGGCCATTTTCCTCGAATTCCCACGCATACATGCTGCCAGACGACGGCAGGCGGAAGTTGATGCACTCGTGCTGGACAAGCTCCCTCGGATGCTTCGGCTTCGGATGGTCCTTGAAGTATTCAGGGGAGCCCACAACAGCGAGACAAAAATCCGGACCGATCCGCGCCGAGATCATGTCCTTGGCCAGATGCTCGCCCATGCGCACGCCCGCATCGAAACGTTCGGTCACGATGTCGGTCAGTCCGTTATCGAGGGTGAGCTCGACCTTGACGTCGGGATACTTGGCAAGAAACATCTTCAGCTTCGGCCAGATCACAAAACTGATCGCGTAATCCGCGGCTGCAATCCGGATCGTACCCGCGGGCTTGTCGCGCAACTCCCCCAACGCCTCGACTTGCGCTTCGATCTCGTCGAAATGCGTGCCGATGCCGTTGAGCAATCTTTGCCCAGCCTCCGTGGGAGCGACAGCGCGCGTTGTGCGGGTCAGGAGAGCAATTCCGAGACGTGCTTCGAGCTGGCGGATCGTGTGGCTGAGCGCAGACTGCGAGACGCCAAGTGTGGCCGCCGCCCTGGTGAAGCTGCCTTCGCGGGCCACCGCTCGGAAAGCCAAAAGGTCAAGGACGTTGTCGCGCAGCACTCATGAGTCCTTCTCACAATTACTCCATGAGTATAGGTCCCACTGCGGCAATGTCGATGCTACCGCTTTAGAGAAAACATTGTCCCGACGACTAGCGGGCGCGATCAATCGTGACACTGACGGATCCGGGCCGGTCGAAAATCGAAACGTCGCCGCTCACGTGTCCAAGGATGATGATCCCCGGTTGCGGCACTTGCCCGTCGCGGTAGTAGATGACGAAGTGGTTGGACGTCCAAAGCCCGAGCGTACCCTTCGAGAAGCCTGTCTGCCGCGGGACTTCCGCCAACGCTGCAGGAAGATTGCCGGTCTTTTCCTGACGCAGGTGATCGCGCATCTGGATCGTGACGGGCAACATCCGGACAAGCGATCTGGCGGACTCATTGTCCGAAAGTTCAGCTTTCACTTCGCCCCATTCAGATGAAATGACGATCCGCTCCTGCGCCATGACCGGTCTCCCCAGCACGATAAGAACTGCAATTGCTACCAGTGTCCTGATGAGCATCACGGTCTCCTGAAAGACATACGTATGTTCAATGAAGAAGGACTGGAGTTTGTCCGTCCAGTACCATCAAGTATGAGGCGCATAGCACAAAAGATTAGCCGGCAAGAAACGGATGCCGTCATGAGCCGCATTCATGAATGCCGCTGCGAAGACGGGACTCATGCTGCCCTGTCATCGTCGGAACGATTGCTGTTGGCGCTCAGTATCAATGAGACGGCCCTAGCCGATGTTCGCGGCTGCCCGCGCCTTGTCGACGCCGCCGACGATCGCAAGTTTCACCGCCCATGCCACACGTTCCGTGGCCCAGTTGCTGTCGTGCAGCCTGCGGTGATCCATCGGGTCGGCGAAGTGCCGACTTGACCGACCGATGTCCGAGTTCGAGCGCGAAGTCGAGAACATTTTCTCGCACGCAGTTCTGAGCAATTTTGAATTGGGACAGCTTCAGTGTCTGATCCAGCGCAATCTACTCTTGTAGCGTTGCTGTTGAACTTTCGCGCGGTTCCCGTGACCCACCCTAAGGGGGCTTCCGGATCACGGAGGTTCTGATGACGAGACATCGAACGATTACCGGGTTCGTGGCTGTCGCTCTGCTCGCGGTCGCCGCAACCGCCGCCACCATGCGGTCGCACGTGCATTGGACCGACGGCAATGTCGTATCCGCCGGCACGACTGCAAAAGGACCCACGGCTGACGCCAACGAGTTCCCGGCTGCGAGTTTTGACGACCGCTGGTCCGCGATGTCAGCTCCGACGACGGATACGGCCGAGCGCAAGCTCGACGATCGCTAAGTGCTGTCGCAGTCGGACGACTTGGCGAAACTGCAATGGACTCTTGGTCGTTGGGGCGACGCTTCGCGTGATGGGCGCGATCGCGCGCATGGCAACATGATTGGTACATTCACACCGCATTGGCAGTCGTTTCGAAAATCCAGCTTTTCGAAGGAGGCAAGGATGAACGTGCTGAAATCTGCAATCGTCGGCCTGGCCCTAATTTCAGCTCATGCACCGGTCCGAGCGGACGTCATCGGTGACTGGAACAACACCGCAATGGACGTGATGAAGGCGGTCAACGTGGGCGGTAATCCGTGGACGCGCAGCATGGCGCTGGTGAACGTGTCCATGTCTGACGCGGTCAACTCGGTGCAGCAGCGATATTCACGTTACATACCAGAACTCCCAATTGACCCGAACGCCTCGGCCGAGGCTGCGGCCGCGGCGGCTGCCCGCGAAATTCTCATGCGCCAGTATCCCGGCCAGAAGGAGCGGATTGATGCAGCCTTCGCGGAGACGATGAAAACCATTCCGGACAATCCGGCACGGGCTGCAGGTATTGATTTGGGCAAGAACGTTGCGGACGCCGTTTTCACGGAACGGCAGAGCGACGCGACAAACATGCCCGACACATACCGTCCGCTCACCACGCCAGGCGTATGGGTACCGACCACGCCGCCGCTGTTCCCGCAATATGCGACGGCCAAGCCATGGGGCCTGGACAGCGCTAGTCAGTTCCGCCCGGCTCCGCCCCCGGCCCTCAACAGTGCGCTTTACGCGCGCGATTACAACGAAACCAAGGAAATGGGCGGCGTGAAAAGCACCAAGCGGACCGACGCGCAGTCCGACGCCGTGCGCTTCTGGACACAGGCCAACCTTGGGCCCGCATGGTATCAGGCGGCCAGGCAGGCTTCCGCTCGTCATAACCTGCCAGTGGCAGAAAGCGCGCGCGTGTTCGCACTGATGTCGATGGCTCTAGCCAATTGCTTCATCGTCGATTGGGACGCCAAGTTCCAATACCATTTCTGGCGGCCGATCACCGCGATCCGCAACGGCGACCAGGACGGCAACGATGCGACTGAACGCGAGGCAGGCTGGCTGCCTCTGAACACCACGCCGATGCATCCGGAATATCCGTCGCAGGCGGGGATCAACGCGGGTGCGGCGCGAGGCGTTCTGGAAGCTGTTTTCGGCAGCGGGACGGAAGACTTCGTCGCGACTGATACGTCCGACGCGCGCCTTTCACGCAAATTCACCAGCTTTGCGCAGATGGCTCAGGAGCACAAAGAGGTGCGCGTCTGGGGCGGCATTCATTTCCGCAATTCGCTGGAGGTCGGAGACGCGATGGGGCGCAAGGTCGCCGACCATCTCGTGGCAAATTACATGAAGCCGGCGAGGTAGGCCCATGTTCGGCGCCATCACAAGGCGCCTGATGACCGGCGGCGCGCTGCTGCTCACCGCCTTCCTCGCCGCGGATGCCGCCGGCATCGACGACGATCTGCCCGACCTTAACGACCAGGTCGCGCGGATGGCCGCCGAGGTCGCACTCGAATTGCAGCAAGTCTGTCCGCCCGCTTCACCTTCGGACCAGGCAGCCTTCGACCGATGCCGGCGCAGCCTGTTCGGCGACTCCGCGTTGCGGCGCAACCTCGCGCCGCGACTGCTATGGGGCCGCCGGAATCAGGATGCCGGAGCAGCGCTCGAGAACACCAATCTCACGCAGTTTGCACCCGATGTGATTGCCGGCCTGTATCTCTCGCTGTTCATGTACAGCGGCGAGTACAGCACCGAGTATGTCGAGCGCGAGCGATTGTACCTGATCCGTCTGCGAGCAGGGTTCCGCAACCTGCTATCGCCCGGGCAGTTTCCCTATCCCTTCTGGCACCAAGAGGAAAAGTGGAGTGTTTATCAGGCCGCGAATTCGGTTCTGCTCTGGGTCAATCCAAAGACCGCTAAGATCGTCATCGGGCAATTTACCGAGCGGGGTAGCGGCGACCCCGTTGTCGCCACGCAACCGATATGGCCCAAATTCGATGGCAAATGGATGTGGATGGACAAGGAGGGTCGCATCCAGCCGCGCGTGACGCTGTTCGACGGCTTGTTCCGGCACGACAATCCCTATCTGGCAGAGCTCGACACCACCTACAGGACGCTGGCGCTGCGGATGCGCGACGCGCAATGCGATAATTGTCACGTGCCGAACAACCCGATGCCGATGCGCCGGCTGCTGCTGTTGCACACACCCGCCCACGCGGCAGGCGAGATTGCCCGGTTGTTGAAGACGGTGCGCGCGGACAGGATGCCGCTCGACGATGCCGGCAATGAACAGCCACTCGATCCCGCGCTCAAACGTGCGCTGCTCGAAAGCGGCGCGGCTTTCGAAGAACTGGTGAAGGCCGCAAAAGATTGGGAAGCGGCACGCCGGGATTGAATGGCACTCGACTGATCCGGTCGCAGTGCGCAGCCAAACTCGAATTGAAGCGAGCTTGATGAAGTCACATGGTTGGCTGCTGTATCGAACTTGTGCCCGCGCAATCCTCGGCGGTATCATCGCGCCAAGAATAATTCGGTTTGCGGAATTCGTATGAGTCTCAATTTCGTTCTTGTGCCCGGTCCATTGGTCCGGGCGTCGAGCTGGCAGCCTACGGCAGAAGCGTTGCGGAAATCAGGACACAGCGTCCAGATACCGGACGTCCTCGACGATCAACCATCGCCGCCGGCCTGGCGTGACTGGACGTCGCACCTGCTCCGGCGCATCGCATCGTATCATGAGCCGATCCTGGTCGGTCACAGCTCCGCAAGCGCGCTGGTCGCTGATCTCGCGCACAGGCTGCCCTGCCGCGGCGTTGTCATCGTTGACGGCGAGGTGCCACCGTCGCGAGGCCCTGCCGCGCCGGTCCGGCCTGCGCTTTTCGATTTCATCAGAAGCCTCGCAGCCGATGACGGCACGCTTCCGATCTGGTCGCGATGGTTCACCGGCGACGTCAGACGCGCATCCCTCGTCGGCCTGGACCTGCTGGCGAGAGACCCAATCGTCTTCGCAGAATTCGAGCGCGGACTACCAACGCTGTCGGTCGAGTGGTTCGACGATACGATCGAGCTTGCCGGCTGGGATCACGTTCCAGCCGGGTTCATTCAATGTTCGCCCATCTACGATCACGCAATGCTGGAAGCGCAACGGCGCGGATGGCCGGTCATAAGACTGGAAGGAACGCATCTTCATCCGACGCTGGCGCCGGCCGAGACCATGCACGCTATCCTGTCCATGTCACGCCAACTCGCTAACCGCGGCTGATGAATTGCCTTGGAGTGTTCAACGGCGGCAGCTTGCCCATGAGCGGTCGCGCCGCTACGCCGCGACAGGCGGTCCGAACCACATGGTCAGCGCGTCAGCCAGCCCCAACTGAGCCTGGTCTCCAACCCAGGCCACATGTCCGTCGGGCCGGACCAGCACGGCGCTGGGAGCCGTGACCGCGCCAAGCACCGGAAGCTCCCACGTGCCGGCATATTGCGCGTCGATCTGCCGTACCCGGTCCGCCCACGGCGTGATGTCGAGGGCGCCGGGCTCACCGAGGTTGAGCAGCACCGGCCGGGCATCGTGCAGCAGGGTGAAGGTCCGGAGCCGGCCGTTTGCGGTGATCAGGTCGAGGTCGGGCATGCGGCGGCCGAGCAGGGGATGTCCTTCGCCGAGATCGTAGTGGATGTCGAGGCCGGAGATCATCGCGGCGATCCGTTTGCGCGGTTCGTCCATGCCGAGGAGGTCGGACATGGTGTCCTGCAGGGCCTTGACGCGGTCGTCGGGGCGACGCATCAGCGCGACTTGCGCCATCGTGTTGCGCAGCACGCGCGCCGCGACCGGGTGGCGCTCGGCGTGATAGCTATCCAGCAGGCTTTCCGGCGACGTCTGCTTGACCACTTGGGCCAGCTTCCATCCGAGATTCACCGCATCCTGCACGCCGATGTTGAGGCCCTGTCCTCCCGCGGGGTAGTGCACATGCGCGGCGTCGCCGGCGAGCAGCACGCGTCCCTTGCGATAGGACGCCGCCTGCCGGGTCATATCGGTAAAGCGGGAGATCGAAGCCGGACTGTGGATCCCATAGTCGGTTCCGTAGACGGCGATGAGCGCCTCGCTCAGATCGCTCAAGGTAGGTTCGCTGGTGGAGCCAAGGTGTTGCTCCGTCACCATGACCCGCACCGGCCCCCCATCCTCCATCCTGCTCAAGCCATGGATGCCGCTGGCGTCGTGGCGGATGCCCCATTCCGGCTCTCGGGCGACCTCAACCTCAGCGATCAAATGGCTGGTAGTCGGATCCCAGCCGGGGAAATCGATGCCGGCTGATTTACGGATAAGGCTGCGGCCGCCGTCGCATCCGACGAGATAGTTCGCCCGCAAGGACTTCCCGTCGGAAAGTGCGACGTCGACGCCGGTGTCGTCCTGCGCAAAACCAGTCACCTCGCGTCCGCGATAGACCGGCACCGAAAGCTCGTCGACCCAGCCGGCGAGGATGCGCTCGATGTGGTTCTGCCATAGCGCGAGCCCGTAATTGTGCCGGGTGGGAAAGTCGCTGATGTCCAGACGGATCAAGGCGAAGCCGGCGACTTGGGCCACCTGTCCCTGCGACAGGAACCGATCGGCGATGCCGCGCTGATCGAGCACCTCGATGGTGCGGGCGTGCAGCCCGCCGGCGCGCGAGCCGGCGAGCTCCTGGTCAGGGCGTCGCTCGACAATGGCAACATCGACGCCCGCCAGCGCCAGCTCGCCGGCCAGCATCAGCCCGGTCGGACCTCCGCCGGTGATCACCACCGCATGATCGATCAATGCACTCATGTCGTGACCCCGTAGGTTGTGGCTTCGGCTGGCGGTTGTACGGGATGAGTGGGGTCTTGAAGCAAGCCCGTTGCGCGCCACATATTGAAGTGGGAGAGGAGCCGCGTTTACGGCGCCTTTTGTCATGGCCGGGCTTGTCCCGGCCATCCACGTCTTTCTTGATTGATTGAAGCAAAGACGTGGATGCCCGGGACAAGCCCGGGCATGACGTGATGGAAACAGCGCCTGATTTTGTTGGCTGGATTTTGAGTTAGACTCCGAGCCGCCCCAAGCCACTTTTGACCCAAAGCTCAGACCGAAAACCAGTCACCGGTGCCAGCTCGGCGTTCAGCCGTGATACGCAAACAGCTCGATCGGCTCGCTGAAGCCGCGCACCGGATGTTCGCCGACGCGTTCGAGATCGAAATCGCTTTTGACCAGCTCGGCGAACGCCTTGGACAGCAGCACCGTCCGGCCCAATTGCTTGGTGAGCGCCTCCAGCCGCGAAGCCATGTTGACCGCGGGTCCGATGACCGTGAAGTCGAGCCGCGTGCGCGACCCGATATTGCCGTACATGACGTCTCCGACGTGGATGCCGATGCCGTAGTTCAGCGGCGCACGACCGGTCTTTCCGTTCTGTTCGTTCAGGGCAATCATGGCCTGACGGGCATCAGTCACGGCGCGCAGCAGATTGGCGCAGGCTGACGGCTGGCTGAGCGGAAAGATGGCGAGCAGGCCGTCGCCGATGAATTTCAGGATTTCGCCGCCATGCCGCGCAATCGGCTCCGACATCGCGTCGAAATAGCCGTTGAGAAGATCGATGACGTCATCGCGCGGCCAATTGTCGGAGATCCGCGTGAACTCGCGCAGATCGCAGATCATGATGGCGGCGCGCACCGTCGTGCCGCTGCCGCGACGGGTGGCGCCGGCCAGGATGAGCTCGCCGGCATGCGATCCGACATAGGTTTCGAGCAGTGTTCGCGCCAACCGGTTCTTCATGCGGATTTCGCTGACCAGCGCCAGAACCGGCAACAGCTTCCGTAGGCCGGCGATGTGCGCGTCGTCAAAACCGCCGGGCCGGTCGGTCGCGAAGGTCACGATGTGCCGCTTGCCGAGCGTATGGTACAGCGGCCAGGCCACATAGTCGGTGAGGCCTTTCGCCCGCATCTCGTCATAGAGGGCATGCTGGCGGCCCAGCGCGGGATCGCGTTCGAGATTCTCGCGCACCTCGGTGGTGCCGTCATGGATTTCGTTGGCGGGACTGCCGATGTATTCGGATCGCTCCCTGACATCGTAGTCGACCCTTTCAATCTCCGCCTCGCGCATCCCGTCCGCCCAGGTGATCCGGGCGCCAAGCCATTGCGGATGGTAGATCAGCAGATGAAGCGTCGCCCGCTTGAGGGGAATGCCCGCGCGCTGAAGCCGCACGCACAGCTCGGCGAAGATATTGTCGATGAAGCGCTGATCGCGCGTCTCGTTTGTCAGCCAGTGCACGACTGCGTTGTCGGAATCGGCGGGAACGGGATCGATGTTGCGGGGCGCGTCCATATCTTCGTCCTCGGCAGTGAGCTCAGTCGACGGTACGGGATATGTCGTGTTGCCATCCAACCGTGTCAACGGAGTCGCCTCAATCCGGTGGGCGTCGGCTTGCGAGGGGTCGCATGGCGTCGTCCCGACGTGCGGCGATACCATCTCGCTTGCAGAATCTGGTGAGCATATGGACAAGCATCGGGCAGCTAGAGGCCCAGCCCGCGCCGTACCCCCACACAACTGAATCAGGGTGCGAGCTCTGCTCTGACCTCACCGAGCAGCGCCATGCCGCCTAATCGACCCAGTTCGTCCGAACACTTCGCGCTCTTCCCGTAGCAGCCGAATGCAACGGTGACGCGCTCCGAAAGCGGCCCGATGCAAGGAAGGCCTGTTTTGCCAAATGTGGTCATGCAAGGCACGACGCGGCGTTCTTCAAAATCCAGACCGGGAATACGAGCAAGGATCTGCTTTTCAAGCCCATCAGCCACGGAAATCGAGCCGCCCGATCGGAACCAGGCCTTGATATCCGCCTCGCTTTCGAGCGGAAGATCAACCGGATCACCGCCGAGCTTTAACCAGGTTTGGCCGTCCGGATAGGGGATTGGCGGCAGAATATAGGGATTCTCGCCCTTGGGCCCGATACAGCGCATCGACGGCATTCCGGCCAAGCGTTGAACCTCCGCCGCGCCAAGCCGAAACAGCGCCACGGTACGCCCATAGACAGTAAAACCCATTGATTGACCGAGCAGTGATTGGGTATGCCCGCCTGCTGCAACGAGAACGCGCTCGACCTCGACATCGCCCGATCTCGTCCGGATCGTCACACCAGAACCGCTTTCCGAAATCCCCAGAGCAGGTTCGTCGATGATCCGAACTCCGGCGCGCTCCGCCGCGATCGTCTGCGCCCGGACCAAGCGGCGCGGGCTGATGTATCCGGCATTCCGTGGCTCGAAATAGCCCTGCATTCCCGCCGTAAATCCCAGAAACGGAAATCGCTCCGCGAGCCCTGTCTCATCATACGCTTCACAAAAGATCCCGGCTTCAGCGGCGATTTTGCAAACCGAAGCGACGTCACTTCGTTCGCCAGGGCCAACGTGCAGCACCCCGACTTCCCGGTAGAACTCCTCACCGCTTTCCGCTGAAATCTCGTCGTAGCGCGAAATTGCAGCGCAGTTCATTTGGACCCAAAATGGCTCCGGATCGAACCTCCGCGTGATACGGCCCTCATCGTAGTGGCTTCCAAAGACGCCGTTATGGCGCGAAAAATCTGCCGGCTCATCGGGCCCGATCAGTGCAACATCATGGCCCATTCTGGACAAATGTCGCGCAGCCGCCGACCCGATCATACCACGTCCGATCACCGCAAGTTTCTTCGCTCTATTGGCGCTCACGATTAACTCCTAACGCCTTGCCCGCAAGCAGCATGCCTAGCGCGGCCGCAACTCGGCCGGAAGATCCATGGCGCGCATGGTGGCGGTACCGAAGGCGGACAGCGTCTGGGAACCTTCTTTGTCGAAAACAACTCGACGGTGGCAACCCCGATTGAGCCCGACATTTCAGCGTTCTAGCTTACGTTTCACTTTCCCGGGCGCCCTGTGCTTCGCGACGCCACACGCCTGGGCTGACGCCAACCAAGCTCGAGAATACCCGCGTAAAGTGGCTTTGATTGGCAAACCCGGCCGATATCGCTACCTCAGCAAGTGACAGACCATGGACGGTCATCAACTGCTTGGCCGCGCTGACGCGTTGGCGAAGGAGCCATTGATGTGGTGGCAGGCCGATAGACGTCCGAAATGCTCGAGCAAAATGGCTAACCGAGAGGTCCAGCTCAGCCGCGATTTCTTGCAACGTAAGTTTCCCGCTGAGATCGGACTCGAGCCTTTCGCAGGCCCGCTTCGCCTGCCACGGAGCAAGGCCGCCGCATAGCGGTTTGATGTTTCGCAGTCCGCCATACGCCTGCGCGACATGCGCTGTGAGCGCAAGCATCATGTGATCGACGAAAAGCTGGTTCGCTTCGGATGGACGTCGCAATCCCTGCAAGAGCGATGCGCCGATGTGATGTACAACCTGGTCGTGAAAGCCGGTGCCGAACTGATAGTCGAGTTGATCGACACGCCGCACACCGAACTGCTCTGCAATACCGTTGAGAGCCAAGGCCGGAACATAGAAATTGAGGGAGTGAAATGGCTTATCGATCACATAGCGCGGGTCGCACTTCATGTCGTATACATACGTCTGGCCTGCCCGGATATCGGGTTTGGCCACGCACTTGCCACGCTCCCAGTATTCGCAGTTGGGATAATCGCGAAATTTCAAGCTAAAGATGTAGGCGTCTTCGGGCAGAATGGCGCCGCAAAGGCCCGGAACGGGATTGTCATCGCGCGTTTCAGTGGCTGCGACCTCGACACCTCGCACCGACCGCGTGATCAGCGATGACGGTGTATTCTGAAGGTGCAGAAGCTCTTTCCACTTCTGACCGTGAAAACCGCTCTCTGCCATATGGATCAGCCCATCGGTAACGCGGACCGGGCGGGTCAGCATCGTTGCTGCGCGGTCACGCTATTATCGTAGATCAGCAACGGGTCGTCCAGCGCGGCTGATGACCGGATTTTACCCGCGATTCCAAAGCTATCGTGGAACGTCCTCGTCCGCTAAGTGTTCCATATCGGACGCCACCACTACCGCGGGGCCGCTCTTGGCTGTTTTCGGACCTCACGCAATGTCTGACTTGAGTGCGGGATGCGCACCGAGGCAGACGCCCACCGACCATCTAGGATTTATAGGTTTGCGCTTCTAGCGCGGCCGCAACTCGGCCGGCAGATCCATCGCGCGCATGGTGGCGGTACCGAAGGCGCAGAGCGTCTCGGCGCCTTCTTTCTTCGAAAACAGCTCGACGGTGGCGACGCCGATCGATCCCGACATCTTCAGCGTCTTGGCGCGGGCGATCAGCTCCGTGCCGTCGGCGGGGCTGAGGAAGTTGACCTTGAGCTCGACGGTGACGCCGATCTTGCCCTTGGGGAGAGCGGACGTGATGGCGATTCCTGCGGCATGATCGGCGAGCGAGGTGATGACGCCGCCGAAAAAATGCCCGAAGAACTGCAGCAGGTCGTCGCGGCGCGCCAGCGCGATCTCGGCATAGCCCTGCTTGATGGCAACGATGCGGATACCGGCGGCGCCGGGAAAGCCCTTGGCGTTGATCGCTTCCGCCAGTTCGGGCGGATTGAGCTCGGCACTCATCCGGGAATGCGTACCGGCAGTTGCTCGATGCCGCGCACGAAGGAGGAATAGACCCGCTTCGGCTCGCCGACCACCTCGATGCGATCGAAGCGCTTGAGCATTTCCTGCCACACGATCTTCAATTGCAACTCAGCAAGGCGCATGCCGACGCAGCGGTGGATGCCGAAGCCGAACGACAGATGGGTGCGCGGGCGGGCGCGGTCGATGATGAATTCGTCGGGCCGCTCGATGCCTTCCTCGTCGCGGTTGCCCGAGACGTACCACATCACGACGCGATCGCCCTTTTTGATCTTCTTGCCGCCGATCTCGGTGTCGAACAGCGCGGTGCGGCGCATATGGGCCAGCGGGGTCTGCCAGCGGATCACTTCCGGCACCATGGTGTCGATTAGGGCAGGGTTTTCGCGCAGCTTTTGGTACTGGTCCGGATGCTCGTTCAGCGCCAGCACCGAGCCGCTCATGGTGTTGCGCGTGGTGTCGTTGCCGCCGACGATCAGAAGGATGATGTTGCCCATCAGATTATCGGGGTCCATGTGCCGCGTGGCGTCGCTATGCGCCATCATCGACAGCAGGTCGTTCTTCGGCGGCGCGTTGACGCGCTCGTTCCAGAGCTTTGAGAAATAGGCGTAGCACTCGTCCATTTCCTGGCGCCGCTGCTCCGGCGAGTCCACGACGCCACTCTTGGGCAGCGCGGTCGAAACGTCGGACCAGCGCGTCAGCTTGCGCCGCTCTTCCCAGGGGAAATCGAACAGGGTAGCCAGCATCTGCGTGGTCAGCTCGATCGAGACGCGCTCGACGAAGTTGAAGGTTTCGTTGCGCGGCAGATCGTCCAGCACCTTTTGCGAGCGCTCGCGGATCAGTTTTGCCAATTCGTCCAGATGGGTCGGCGTGAACATCGGCGACACCGTCTTGCGCTGCGCCGAATGCCGCGGCTGGTCCATCGCGATGAAGCTCGGATAGTCATAGCCGGGCGGCACGTCGCGGATCGAGATGCCGCCGAGCGTGGAGTCGGAGGAGAAGATGCCGTGGTTGGTGTCGACATGCATGATGTCGTTATACTTGGTCACCGACCAGTAAGGCTCTATCGGCGAGTTCTCGCAATAGTGAACCGGCTCTTCCTTGCGCAGCCGCTCGAACCACGGCCACAGGGTGTCGTTCTGGAACAGTTTTGGCGCACCGGGATGAAAGTCCTTCAGCGGGGTCGAATAGGCCTCTTCGCGCGCGGCGCGCAGAAGCTCTTTCTTGTCGGCTTTGATTGAGGTCTGGACGTTCATGTTGGTAATAATCCCGGTAGAGTCCAAAGGGTTAGCCGGCGATGCGGACCGGCAGGGTCTCGTAGCCTTTGACGAAACTCGAATATACCCGCTTCGGTTCGGCTATCACCTCAATATTATCGTATCGCTTGAGGATTTCTTCCCAGATAATCCTTAGTTGTAGTTCCGCCAGCCGGATTCCGACGCAGCGGTGGATGCCGAAACCGAAGGAAAGGTGGGTGCGGGGCCGGGCGCGGTCGATGATGAAGTCGTAGGGGCGGTCGATCACATCCTCGTCCCGGTTGCCGGAGACGTACCACATCACGACCTTGTCGCCTTTTTTGATTTGGCGGCCACGGAATTCGATGTCTTCGAGTGCGGTGCGGCGCATATGCGCCAGCGGCGTCTGCCAGCGGATCACTTCGGGCACGAAACTGTCGATCAAATCAGGGTTGTCGCGCAGCTTGCGATACTGGTCCGGATTCTTGTTCAGCGCATAGATGCTGCCGGAGAGGGTGTTGCGGGTGGTGTCGTTGCCACCGACGATCAAAAGGATCAGATTGCCGAGGAAGTTCTTCGGGTCCATGTCGCGCGTAGCGTCGCTATGCGCCATCATCGATAACAGGTCGCTCTTCGGCGGCTGGTTGATGCGTTCCTTCCACAGTCTGGCGAAATAGGTCGCGCATTCCATCAACTCCGCCTGGCGTTCTTCCTCCGTGGCGACGAGGCCGCCGGGGCCGGGAAGCGTCGTGGCGACGTCCGACCAGCGCGTCAGCTTGCGGCGGTCTTCCCAGGGAAAGTCGAACAGCACGGCGAGCATTTGCGTGGTGAGCTCGATCGAGACCTGATCGACCCAATCGAAAACGTCACCACTCGGCAGATTGTCGAGGCATTCGGCGGAGCGCTTGCGGATGTTGATCGCGAGCTCGTCGAGATGGGTTGGCGTGAACATCGGCGCCACCGTCTTGCGCTGCGCGCTGTGGCGCGGCTGGTCCATGGCGATGAAGCTTTCGCGGCGCAGGTCCGGCGCGACATCGCGGATGGTGATGCCGCCAAGTGAAGCTGCCGACGAAAACACCGCGTGGTTGGTCTCGATGTCCATGATGTCGTTGTATTTGGTCACGGACCAATACGGCCCGAACATCGAGTCCTTGCAGTAGTGCACCGGCTCTTCCCGGCGCAGCCGGTCGAAATACGGCCAGAACGAATCCGTCTTGAACAACTCGGGATTGCTGACGTCGAAATCCGCCAGCGGCATGGACTGAGCCGCGTCACGCGCGGTCCGCAGATGGGAATCGCTGGCGAGATCGACGGTTCCGTGCATCGGTGGCTCTCCCTGAATTCTACCCACGCGAAGCATGCCGAGCGGGTGATGTTTTACCCTATTACATCTCGACCCGGTCCCCGGCGCAAGGGCGAGTTGGGTGCATTTGGCCGCATCGGCTAGCTGCCGACCTTGGCGGTCCCGATGCATTTCGCCGCGTGACAAGCGCAGGCCCGGAGCATAAGTCTGTTTGAAACAACGTTTAATTCGCCGGGAGGCGGCCATGATTTCCAATGTGCAACGGATGTTCAATTTCGACCTCGGCGAGACCGCGGATGCGATCCGCGAGACCGTGCATGCGTTTTCCCAGAACGAGATCGCGCCGCGCGCCGACGAGATCGACCGCAGCAATCAGTTTCCGCGCGACTTGTGGCCCAGGATCGGCGCGCTCGGCCTGCACGGCATCACGGTGGAAGAGGAATATGGCGGCGCCGGCCTCGGCTATCTCGAGCACTGCATCGCGGTGGAAGAGATGTCGCGGGCGTCAGCTTCCGTGGGTCTGTCCTACGGCG